>DATIWK010000182.1:0-6453 GCA_035519395.1 Anaeromyxobacteraceae bacterium
TGGGCTGCGTGCCGTACTCCGGGTGGAGCGGCAGCGCCACCTTCCACTTCTCCACGAGCTTCCAGACCTGGCCCTCGCGGTCGTCGAGGTAGCCGACGAAGCGCAGGCGCCCGACGCACTGCTGCGCGCAGGCGGGCGGCAGCCCCTTCTCGACGCGCGGGAAGCAGAAGATGCACTTCTCCGACTTGAAGGTCTTCGGGTTGAAGTAGATCTTCTTGTAGGGGCAGGCCGCGACGCAGTAGCGGAGCCCCTCGCACCGCTCCTGGTCGACCAGCACGACGCCGTCCTGGCCGCGCTTGAAGATGGCGCCGCGCGGGCAGGCCGCGAGGCAGCTCGGGTTCGAGCAGTGGTTGCAGATGCGCGGCAGGTAGAAGAGGTGGCTGTTCGGGAACTCGCCCGCGCCGGCGTCCTCGTCCCAGTTCGGCCCGCTCCGCGGCGTGCCCTCCGGGCGGATCTCCGCGCCCAGGGCGGCCTCGTCCAGGTTGAAGTCCCAGGGCGTGCCGTAGCCGCCGCTCCGGGACGGGACCGTGCCCTCCCGCAGCGCCCCCGCCTGGTCGAACCCGCCGCCCAGCTCCTCCCACCTCGCCGGGTATCCCGCGCCGGGCCGGGTCTCGACGTTGTTCCAGTACATGTACGCGCGGCCGTTCCGGTTGGTCCACTGGGTCTTGCAGGCGACCGTGCAGGTCTGGCAGCCGATGCACTTGTTCAGGTCCATCACCATCGCGAGCTGGCGGCCGGCGGCGGGGGTCGCGGCGGTCATGCGCTCCTCCCCACCCGCGCCACGTCCACGGTGGCGTCGTAGGCGTGCTGGTTGCCGTCCCAGTTGGTGCCGAAGCGGAGGTGCCCCCAGCCGTCGCTCACCTCGAGGAGGTTGAGCATGTCGCCGACGAGCGCGTTGTGGCCGCGCTTGCCCTTGAAGAAGAAGGGCTCCCAGCCGTGCTCCATGACGGCCGCGTCGGGCGGCACGCCGGTCGCGATCTTCGCCATCAGGATCGCCTCACCGAGGTCGTTCCACATCCGCACCTCGTCGCCGTCGGTGATCCCCCTCGCCGCCGCGGTCTGCGGCGAGAGCATCACGCAGGGCACGCCGCGCTGGAGCCGGAGGAGGAGGGGCGAGGTCTTGTACGTGGAGTGGATCGACCAGCGCGCGTGCGGCGTCATCAGGAGCAGCGGGAACTTCCGGGTGCGGATCGGCTCGGTCGCGGTGGGGACGTTCGCCCCGGCCGCGATCCAGAGCGGGTGGTCCACGTAGAAGGTGAGCCGGCCGGAGAGCGTCTCGAACCGCTGGTGCAGGTACAGGTTGTTCTCGAACGAGGCGTACGGCCTGTCCGGGTAGAGCGGCGACGACTTCCCCGCCTTCTCGTTGAGCGTGAGGAACCCCCCGCGCTCCACCATGGCCCGCGCCGAGCTGGGCTTGAACTGGTCCACGTGCTCGAGGGCGTACTCGACCGCGTCCCGGTCGGTGCGGAGGCGCCCTCCCAGCGTGAACTCCTCGACGAGCCGGTCCATGGCGTGGAAGCCGGCCTGCGCGTGCGTCGGGTCGGGGATCCGGATCGACCGCTCGTCGCCGGTGCGGCGGTGACGCTCCAGGGCGATGGCCTGCATCCGCTCCGCCACCAGCGTCGCGATCTCCCACTCGCTCCTCGCCTCCCCGATCCGCTTCAGGCCCGCGGGCGGGAGGGACAGGTTCGCGAAGCGGTGATAGCCCGGGTTGGTGCGGAGGTCCCAGGACTCGTAGGGCGTGGTGCAGGGGAGGAGCAGGTCCGCCCAGGTCGCGAACTCGCTCATCCGGAAGTCGCCGTAGGCGAGGAACTTCGCCTTCGACAGGAAGGCGTCCCGGTAGCGCCCCTTGTTCCGGCGGAAGCGGGCGTCCGCGAAGAGGAGGAAGGTCTCGGTCTCCTTCCACCAGGGCTTCCCCTGCTTCTCGCCCGCGTCGCCCGCCGACCGCTCGACGAGCCCCGCGACCTGCCGCGCGTACTCCTCCCGCGACGCGCCGGTGGCGCGGCGGACGTCCTCGTCCGAGAAGGCCGGGTCCGCCCCGCGCACGCCCTCGCCGAGCATGGCCTCCGAGACGAACCCCGAGGCGAAGCGGTGCATGTAGCGTCCGCCGAAGCCCGACAGGCCCTCCAGGCCGGTGATGTTCCACTCGTTCTCGGTGTTGAGGCCGCCGTGCGGCCCGAGCTTCCCCAGCATCGCCGCGAGCGACGCGATGGCCCGCTGCGCGAGCATGCCGTTGAAGTGCTTCCCGATGGCGAAGCCGAGCGTCAGCACCGCCACCTTCGAGCCGGCGAGATCGCGGGCGAGCTGGTCCACCACCGAAGGGTGGACGCCGGTGAGCTTCCGGGTCTTCTCGGGGGCGAACGCCTCCAGCTCGCGCCGCACCTGCTCGAAGACCGGGGCGACCTCCACCTCCCCGTGCTCCCGGAGGCGCAGCCGGTACTTCCCGCCGAGCGCCGGGTCGATCTTCCAGCCGACGTCCTCGAGCCGCAGGGTGTCGGCCGTCGAGCCCTCGCAGCCCGGGAGCGCGGTCACCTTGCCGCTCCGCCGGTCGAAGGCGACGAACACCTCGCCCCGCCGCGCCGGGTCCGCCGCGAGCCGCTCCGCCGACGCGGCGTCGAACCGGGCGTCCGCGAGGTCCACCTCGGCGAGTCGGACCAGCTCCTTCGTGTCCGTCCGGACCAGGAGCGGGAGGTCCGTGAACTCCTTCACGAACGCCTCGGAGTAGAGCTTCGCCTGGACGATGCGGTGGAGCACGGAGAGGGCGAGGTGACCGTCGTACCCGGCCCGGACCGGCACCCACAGGTCCGCGTGGATGGCCGTCGAGTTGAACTCCGGCGCGACGACGACGACCTTGGCGCCGTTGTACTTCCCCTCCCAGAGGTAGTGGGCGTCGGGGATGCGCGAGGTGTTGGGGTTGCAGCCCCAGAACAGCATCACGTTCGCGCCGTAGAGGAAGTCGTAGGTGCAGCCGAAGTTCCCCTCCCCGTAGACGACGGAGGCGCCCGGGAACATGTCGCCGACGTAGCTCGCGATGTACGGCCGCACCGCGCCGAGGAGCGTCCCGAGCCGCTTCACCGAGGCCGCGCGCGCCTCGGAGAGCATCCCCGAGCCGACGTGGACGTAGTTCCCCGCAGGCCCCTTCTCCAGCATGGTCTGGTAGAGCCGGGTCGCGACCTCGTCGATCGCCTCCTCCCACGAGATCCGCTTCCACTTCCCCTCCCCGCGCGCGCCGGCGCGGCGCATCGGGTACAGGAGCCGGTCCGCTTCGTAGAGCACCTGCGAGTGCTGCACGCCCTTGTTGCAGCCGCGCGGGTTCGCGTCCGGGATCCGGGGGGAGATCGCGGGGTAGGAGGCCGACTGGTTCTCGCGCGTGATCCGCCCGCTCGCGTCCGTCCAGACCTCCCAGGCGCAGTTCCCCTGGCAGTTCACGCAGTGGTACGCGTAGCCGTGCGCCTCGCCGTCGCCGTAGCCGGCGGCGAACTCGGCGCGGTAGAGATCCTCCGTCCCCTGCGGCGTCGGGTACGCCTGGCGCGGGTCGTCCACGCGCACCGGCGCCGGGGCCGCGCCCTCCTCCTTGCCGAGCGCCTTCGCGGCGGTGCCCGACGCGCCCAGCGCCACGAGCCCCTTGAGCAGGTTGCGGCGGCTGACGGACATGCGCCCTCCCTCCCCGTTCCCCGGGCCGCTACAGGCAGCCGCCGCCGGCCTTCACCGACGGCGGAGCGTACTCGCCGGCGTCCTCGGGCAACCGCGCCGCGCTCCACGCCTCCATGCCGCCCGCCAGGACGCGGGCCGAGCCGAAGCGCGAGAGGCAGGCGCGCGCCTCCGGCTCGGCGCCGGTGCGCGAGACGATCAGGGTCGGCACGGACGCGTAGATGCGGTCCCGGGCCGCCGCAGGCGCGCGCGAGAGGTCGCACCCGGGGAAGGGCACCGCGCCGGGGACGTGGGAGTCGTCGAAGCCGTCGGCGAGGTCGGGCCGGACGTCCACGACCTGCCACGCCGTCTGCGACCGCGCCAGCGTCCGGTACGCCTCCCGCGGGCCGACGGGGATCCGGGCCTCCAGGTTCGCGCGGCGGCGCCCCTCCACCGCCACGGGCGCCGCGAGCAGGGCGAGCAGCGCGGCCCAGGCGAAGGGCTCGATCCGGGCGCTCATCGCGCGACCTCCCCGGCGGCAGGTGCCGGCTCGGCCGCGAGCCGCGCCTCGAGCGCCGCGTTCCCGCGGCGGAGCCCCATCCACCCCGCGGCGAGGGCCACGGCGGCGGCGGCGAAGAGGATGCGGATGTGGATCTTCATGGAACCCCCTAGTCGTACGCGCGGTCGCCCACCGCCTGCGCCTCGCCGAGATCGAGCGTGTGCGAGACGAGGAGCCGCGCGTTCGAGACCGCCATCGAGACCACGAAGAACGTGCCCGCCATCGCGAAGGAGCCGATCGAGAGGGTGGGCCAGGCGCCGATGAACGCGCCGGTGGTGCAGCCGCCGCCCACGAGCGCGCCGAGGCACATCACCGTCGCGGCGCCGAAGCTCCGGGCGATGGCGCGCGGGTCGAGGACCCGCTTCACCGGCCCGACCGCCGCCGCCCGCGAGGGGATGGAGATCGCGTGCGCCAGCCACGCGCCGGGGAAGACGCCGACGATGAGCGCCGCCCGCCAGAGGATGTCGCCGTTCACGCGCGGCACCACCTCGAGGGCATGCCCGGCCGCGCTGGCGAGCAGCCCCGCCGCCGCCAGGATCGCGCCGGAGAACCCGAGGTAGCCGCCCTGCGCCGTGGCGACGACGACGAGCAGGCCGGCGATGGTGCCCGCCGCGGCCCAGCTCCACTCGCCCCGCACCAGCCCCTCGAAGCCCGGGACCGCCGCGGCCGGCAGGTAGGCCTTCTCCGGCGTGAGCCGGTCCACCGCCAGCGCGACGACGAGCATCAGCGCGCCGAAGCCGAGCGCGACGGCGGCGTAGGGGAGGCCCAGCTCGCCGTGGAGGGTGAGCGGCTTCTGGTTCACGGCGATCACGCCGGCCGCCATGAGCCGGTCCTTGAGCGCCACGTAGAGGAGGACGCCGGCGAGGAGCCCGGCCACCGCCGCCGGTGCAGCCCACTTCTTCTCGCCGCCGCGCCCCCCCGCCTTGGCGACGCAGGTGCCGGGGCAGAGGCCCGAGACGCCCATCCCGATCCCGAAGAGCGCGCCGCCGACGAGGTGCGCCGGCCCGAGGAAGGGCATCACGCGCGGCACGAGCCCCCACGCCTCGGAGACCCCCAGCGCGGCGGCGAGGCCGTAGGCGAGCGACGCGACGCCGATCGCGGTGAACGCGAACTTCATCACCTTGGTGTCGCGCAGCGTGAGCATCCCCATGACGCGCGAGTAGCGGGTCGCCCCCACCTTGTAGAGGACGGCGCCGAACGCGAGCCCGGTGAGCGCACCCTTCAGGAACGGCAGCACGGTCAGCCTCCTCCGGCGTCAGGGCTGGGCCGCGAGCGGGAGCGACGCGTCGTTGCCCCACTCGTCCCAGGAGCCGACGTAGAGCTTCACCTTCTGGTGGCCCGCGCGCCTGAGCGCGAGGTACTGGAACGACCCGCGCCCCAGGCCCACGTGGCAGTAGCTGATCACGGTCTTGTCCGGCGCGTACCCGTTCTTCTCGAGCTTCTGAAGCTGCTTCGCGAGCTCGGCGGCGTCCTTGAGCGTCGGCCTTTCCGCCTCGCCGCCCTTGTTCCCGGCGTACCTGCTCCAGGGCGAGAAGACCGCCGCCGGGATCGCCCCGCCGCGCTTCACCGTCTCCTCGCGCCCCGGGCTCGCCATCGCGGGGAGGAGCGTCTTGCCGGTGTACTCGTCCAGCGTGTGACGGGCGTCGAGCAGGAGGTAGTGGGCCGGGTCGCCGCTGGCCCTCTTCACCTCGTCGAGCGGGGCGATCATGTCCCACTGCACCGTGGGCGCGAACACCTTCGGCGCCGGCTTCGACCCGGCGCCGGTCTCGACCGCGCCCCCGTGCGCCTTCCAGGTGGCGAGGCCGCCGTCGAGGATGTGCACGTCCCGGACGCCGTAGAGCCGGAGGAAGAACCAGTTGCCGCTCGCGTTCGCGCCCGGGCCCGAGTCGTAGACGACGACCGGGGTGGAGGCGTCGATCCCCCACGTCTCGCCGATGAGCTTCGCGGCGCGCGCCTCGCACATGGGCAAGCCCTTGCAGGCGCGCACGTCGTCGAGCAGGTGCAGGTCGTGCGAGTAGACGCCGATCGAGCCCGGGATGTGCCCCTTCTCGAACTCGCGGTCGGCGTCGGAGAAGACGAACCGTGCCGCCTGCCTGGCGGCGAGGGCCTTCGCCTCGTCGACGGTCACGAACTCGTCGTCGGCGCGCACCGCGCCGGCGGCGAGCGCACCGGCGAGGGCGAGCGCGGCGGCCGCGGACCGGCTCATCCCGGGATCCTCCTCGTGCGCGGGGTGGTGCGGCGCGCGCGGAGACGAGGGCGCGGCG
>DATIWK010000183.1:0-5993 GCA_035519395.1 Anaeromyxobacteraceae bacterium
GCTCCGGGCGAGGCTCATCCGCCTCGCCCTCCGCTCCATCCGGATCGACTCCGGCGCGCCGCGCGTCCCAGACCCCTGGTCGCTCCGGACGAGGCTCATCCGCCTCGCCCTTCGCTCCATCCGGATCGACTCCGGCGCGCCGCGCGTCAGCCCGCCAGGCGCCTCGCCACCGAGCCGTCCGGCTGCACCTCCACGGCGAGCGGCACCACCGCCACGCCGTACTTCCGCGCCAGGTCCGGACGGCGCGACACGTCCACCAGCACCGGGGACCGGCCCTCGCGCCCGAGCCGATCGGTCAGCGCGTGGCAGTCCGAGCAGAGCGGGTGGGTGAACTGCACCACCGCCCCTTCCCCGGGCGAGACACCCAGGTCGGAGAGATCCAGGCGGTCGAGGCGGAGGTGGCGGAGCCCCCGCGCCCGGGCGCCGACGCGGTAGGCGACGCAGCCGGCGCAGAAGCCCGTCGCGGCGGCGAGGAGCGCGAGCGCCGCGACCGTGCCCCCCAGCGCCAGCCCCAGCGCGCGCTGGCCGAGGAGGCTCGCCGCCGTCGCGGCCCAGAGGAACACCATGCCGACCTGGTTCGCGAAGCGCGGCGGACGGCTGTCCTCGAGCGGGCCCTCGCCCAGGCGCGGCTGCACCACCTCGAAGTAGAACAGGCAGGGCAGGCAGAAGCGGCGGCCGAAGGCGAGGCCGACCGTGAGCTGGAGCGCGAGCAGCGTGAACAGGCCCCACCAGCCGCTCACCACGCCGGCGAGCGCCACCAGCCCGACCGTCGCCTGGTTGAAGCGGGGAGCGCGCGCGTCGATGACGTCGAGATCGCGATACGGGTCGGCGGTCCGCCTGGGCATTTTGTCTCATATAACGGATGCCCAGCGCACGGCGCAACAGGCCCATGCAACCATCTGATCTCGTGTAATAAAATTGCAGGATGCGCATCCGCTGACGCGGACGACGGGCCTATTTCCGGCCGCTCGCCGCCACGCCGCCCAGCACCGACCGGAGCGCGTCCCGCAGGTCGCGCTCGTGGAACGGCTTCGCGATGAAGCAGGTCGCGCCCGCGGACATGAGGGCCCGCTCGCTCCCCGAGACCCCGGAGAGGCCGATCACGGGGATGGAGTTCACCGCGGGTGTCAAGGAGGCGCGGAGCAGCCGCACCAGGTCCGCGCCGCTCATGTCCGGCAGGTGGTAGTCGACGATGGCCACGCGAGGGGGGCGGGCCAGGGCGATCCGGAGCGCCTCCTGCGCGGTGTCGGCCTCCAGGGTCTCGAACCCGTCCGCGCCCAGCATCGAGACGAGCAGCGAGCGGATGGCGCGGGAGTCGTCGACGAGGAGGACGGGCGTTCGCATCGGGAAATTTCCTATACCACCATGAACGCGGGACATCTGCAAAACGACCCCGGGTGCCCCCGTGCGCCCGGGCGCACCCCGCCGTGGCGCGGGCCCCTCGCCGTGGGCGCCCCCTGGAAGTCCTCCGCCGGTGGCGCTCGCGCCCGGGTGTTCGCGGGCCTGCCCCATCGAGGCCCAGGATCGCCGGTTGGTGCGGAGCGCGGCGCCCGACATATCTCCCCGATGTCCGCGAGGAGGGAGATCGCGTCCTCACCGGCAGGCGAGGAGCGCCGATGAGGCAACAGGTTCCACGTCCCGCCGGGCAGGCCGCGCCCGCGGTGCGCGATCCCTTCCTGCGCGACGTGCTCGCCGGCCTCTCCCGCCGGCCCCGGGCCATCCCGTCGCGCTGGTTCTACGACGCGCGCGGCAGCAGGCTCTTCCAGTGGATCACGCGCCTGCCGGAGTACTACCTGACGCGCGTCGAGCTGGAGATCCTGCAGCGGCACGGCGACCGCATCGCGGCGCCGTTCGCCGGCGCGCGCTGCACGGTGGTGGACCTCGGGGCGGGCGACGGCCACAAGACGCGCGCGGTGCTGGAGCGCCTGCTCCGGGGCGGCCCGGTGACCTACGCGCCCATCGACCTCTCCCCGGCGGCGGTGGAGGAGGCGGCGTCGAGCGTGCGCGCCGCGTTGCCGGAGGTCGAGGTGGTGCCGCTCTGCGCGGAGTACACCGCCGGCCTGCGCGCGCTCGGGGCGTCGCCGCGCTCCGGGGCGCTGCTCGTGCTCTTCCTGGGCTCCAGCATCGGGAACCTGGAGCGGCCGGCGGCGGGGGCGTTCCTGCGGGCGCTGCGGCACCGGCTGCGCCCGGGGGACCATGCGCTGGTCGGGTTCGATCTGGTGAAGGACGTGCCGCTCCTCCGCGCCGCGTACGACGACGCGCAGGGCGTCACCGCCGCGTTCAACCTGAACCTGCTCGCGCGCATCGACCGCGAGCTCGGCGCCGACTTCGACCCCGGCGCCTTCCAGCACCGCGCCACCTTCGACCCGCGGCGCCCCGCGATGGAGAGCTGGCTGGTGAGCCGCCGCCGGCAGCGGGTGACGGTCGCCGGCCACGCCTTCGCCTTCGAGGCGGGCGAGGCGATCCACACCGAGATCTCCTGCAAGTACCGCGAGGCGGACGTGGCCGCCTTCGCCCGGGAGGCGGGCTTCGAGGAGCTGGATCTGCTCTGCGACGAGCGGCGGTGGTTCTGCGACGCGCTGTGGCGCGCGCCCCCGGGCCGCTGATCCCCGGAGCGGCCGGGATCGCCGCCCGTCGCCGGCTCCGCGGCACCAGCCGCGCCCGCGGGCTCTCCCACGATCCGCGGCCCTACTCGGGCCGCTCGACCTCGACCGACTCGACGTAGACCTGCTCGCAGGCCCCCGACCCGACGTCGTCGCGGGTCAGGCTGGTGCGCGACCGGAACACCTCGCGTCCGTCCGGATCCCGGATCTCGACGTCCACGAGCTTCCCCCGCAGCGTGACCAGGTCGCCGACGTGGATCCGCGCCAGCGCCCCGGCCACGTCGCCGTCGGCGGGGACGAGGTGGTTGTTCGCGATGTGCGAGTTCAGCTGCGCCACCACCCGCGGCGGCACCTCGCCATCGTACCAGTAGCTGACATACCGGCCGGAGAGGTGGAACTTCAGGTGGCTCAGGACCGCCGGGTCCGCCACCGGTCCCCACACCAGGGCGACGTCCATCGGGATGACGAAGTCCCACTCGTCGAGCAGCTCGCGGCTCGTCTCCGCCGCGTACCCGGTGATCGCGTACGTGGCCCGCGGCGTGAGCCGGACCTGGTGGCGCTTCACCTCCAGCTCGATGGGGCGTGCGCCGGCCACGGACACCTGGATCGGCTCGGCCGCCGCGCGTGCGGGATCGACCCGGGTGCGCCAGTCGCGACACGCGGCGAGCAGGACCAGCGACGCGGCGATGGCGCGGCGGCGCACGGCAGGAGTATCGCAGAATCGTGCGGGGCGGGCGGCGCCGTCACCCGCCGCCCGGCAAGAGCAGCCCGCGCAGGAGGTCGGCGCGGTCGAGCACGCCTGCCAGCCGCCCGTCCGCGTCCACCACGGCCAGCAGCTTGTGCGCGCCGCCCAGGACGAGCGCGATGGCGTCCCGGAGCGGCATGTCGGCCCGGGCCCTCGGGAGGTCGTCCATGAGGTCCACCGCCGTGCGCGCGGTGGCGTGCCGCTCGGCCGCGTCGCGATCGGCGTGGCCGAAGGGGAGCCGCTGCACCACCGCCGAGAACACGCCGCGCCGGAGCGGCGGCGCGAGCCGGTCGAGGAGCGCGCCGTCGGTGACCACCCCCAGGACGCGGCGGTCCGCGTCCACGACCAGCGCGCGGTTGAGGCGCGTCGCGATCACGGCCTGGAACACCACCGGGAGCGGCGTGTCCGGCAGGACCGTCGGGACGTCGCGGCGCATCACCGTCCCGACCGCCGCGCGGGCGGCGAGGCCCATCGGCTCGGGGGCCTCGCGGGCCCGGCCCGGCGCCCCGGCGGCGCGGCGGAGGACGTCCACGCGGGAGAGGATGCCCGCCAGGCGGCCGTCCCGCTCCACCACCGGGAGCCGCTTCAGGCGGCGCCGCGCCATGAGGTCGGCCGCGTCGCGCAGCGCCGCGGCGGCGTGGACGGTCACCGGCTGCGGCGTCATGACCTCGCCGGCGGTGCGGTCGCTCCGGTCGAGCGTGGAGAGGAGCGCGTGCCGCTCGGCCGGCTCGAGCGCGCCGAGGAGGTCCACGCGGAGCTCGACCCCGCCGCGCGCCAGCAGGTCGCCCTGGGTGACGATCCCGACCGGTGCGCCGTCCGCCACCACCGGGACGGCGCGGTGGCCGCCGCCCAGCATCCGGTTCACCAGCTCGCGCAGGCGGGTCCCCGGCTCCACCGCCACCACGTCGCGCGTCATGGCGTCGGCGACGGTGAGGGCGGCGGGGATCCCGCGCATCGGGGGCGGATCGAACACCGCGATCTCCGTGTCGTCGACCGTCACGAGGGCGTGGCCGAGGAGGGCGCGGACGCGCGGCAGGAGCGCCTCCACCTTCTCCGGCGCGTCGATCCACTCCACCACGAGCGGCAGGTGCGCCGGCACGTCCACGAGGTGCGCGACGTGCAGCTCGCCTCCGGCGCCGAATCCCTCGAAGGCGCGGAAGCAGGTGGCGCCCGCGGCGCCCTCGGCGCGCAGCAGGTCCACGATGGCGGCGAACGCAGGCCGGTGGCCGGCCCGGTCGTCCTCCGACAGGTAGATGCGCACGCGCTTCGCCTTCCCGACCATGGCCACCTCGTGCGGCGGAGCCCCATTCTTGCCCCGTCCCGTCCGGCGGGGTAAAGCGGTCCGGTGGGCCGGCTGCTGCTCGTGTGTCTGGGAGGCGCCCTCGGGAGCGGCGCCCGGTACCTCGTCTCCAGCTGGGCGGCGCGGGTCCTCGGCCCGGACTTCCCGCGCGGCACGCTCATCGTGAACGTGACGGGGTCGTTCCTGCTCTGCGCGATCATGGCGGCCTCGGCCGCGTCGGCCGCGATCACGCCCGAGCTGCGGCTCTTCCTCGGGGCCGGCATCCTGGGCGGGTACACCACCTACAGCTCGTTCAACTACGAGACGCTCGCCCTGGTGGAGCAGGGGAGCCTCGGGGTCGCCGCGGCGAACCTCGGGCTGACGGTGTTCGGCTGCGCCGCCGCCGGGTTCGCCGGGCTGGCCCTGGCGCGCTGGGCGCTGGGGCCCTAGCGGCCGCGTCCCGAGGCTGCCCGGGCGGCGCGCCGGCCTCCGTGCTATCAGCACTCCCCCATGGAGCCGGCCATCCGCTGCCGCGGCCTCGTCAAGCGCTACGCGCCCGACGTGCTGGCCGTGGACGGCCTGGATCTCGAGATCGCGCGCGGCGAGTGCTTCGGCCTGCTCGGCCCGAACGGTGCGGGCAAGACCACCACGGTCGAGATCCTGGAGGGCCTGCTCCAGCCCACCGCCGGCCAGGTGACCGTCCTCGGCCTCGACTGGCGCCGCCACGCCGCCGCGCTGCGCGAGCGGATCGGCATCACCCTCCAGGAGACGCACCTGCCGGACAAGCTGACGGTGGAGGAGATCGTCCGCCTCTTCCGCGCCTTCTACCGGAGCGGCCGTGCGGTCGAGGAGGTGGTCGGCCTGGTCGGGCTCGAGGAGAAGCGGGGCGCCTGGTACGAGAAGCTCTCGGGCGGCCAGAAGCAGCGGCTGGCGGTGGGGTGCGCGCTGGTCGGCGACCCCGAGCTGCTCTTCCTGGACGAGCCCACCACCGGCCTCGATCCGCAGTCGCGCCGCCGGCTCTGGGACGTGGTCCTCGACCTCCGGCGCGCCGGCCGGACCGTGCTCCTCACCACCCACTACATGGACGAGGCGGAGCGGCTCTGCGACCGCGTCGCCATCGTCGATCGCGGCAGGGTGATCGCGCTCGGGACGCCGCGGGAGCTGGTGGCGCGCGTCGCCGGCGAGGAGATCGTGGAGGTGCAGGCCGAGGCGGACGGCGTCGCCCGCGAGGACCTGGAGGCGCTCCCCGGCGTCTCGCAGGCGCGGGCGTCGCCGGGCGGCTTCGCCATCCACACCGGGAGCGCCCACGTGGCCATCCCCGCCCTCCTCGCCCACCTCGACCGCCGCGGCGTCCGTCCGACGTCGC
>DATIWK010000184.1:0-8203 GCA_035519395.1 Anaeromyxobacteraceae bacterium
AGCGCAGGGCGAGGCGGATGAGCCTCGCCCGGAGCGACCGGGGGTCCGGGGGGCAGTTGCCCCCCGGAAAGATCGGAGCGGGGCATGGCCAGGATCGTGAAAGGCGCGCCGGAGGGGGCGGGGCGGCGCATCGAGGCGGAGGTGCACGACGCCTCGACGCGCGCCCGGGAGATCGTCGCGCTCGCGGAGGAGCGCGCCCGCGAGATCCGCTCCGCCGCCGAGGCGGAGCGGGCCGGCGTGCGCGCCGCCGCGCTCGAGGAAGGGCGGCAGGCGGGGTTCGCCGCCGCAGCGGCCGCGCTGTCCGCGGCGGCCGGAGCGCGCGACCGGCTCCTCGCGGGCGTCGAGGCGGAGGTCGTGTCGCTCGCGCTCGACGTGGCGCGAAAGGTGCTCGGCCGAGAGCTGGCGCAGCGCCCCGCCGCCGTCGCCGATCTCGCCGCCCGCGGGCTCGCCGCGGTGCGCGACCGGCCTGCGGTGTCGCTGCGGGTACACCCCGCCGATCTCCCCGCGCTCCACGACGCGCAGGGCACCCTGGCAGCGATCCTGGCGCGGGCCCCGGGGCTGGGCCTGCGGGAGGACGCCACCCTGGTGCCCGGGTCCGTGGTGGTCGAGACCGACGCGGGCCGGATCGACGCGTCGGTGGAGGCGCAGCTCGAGGCGCTGGCGCGCGCGCTGGCGCCGGAGGGGCGGTGAGCCTCGACCTGCGCCGCGCGCGGCGGGCGGTCGCGCGGGCCGAGACCCTCCGCCTCCGCGGCCGGGTGACCGCGCTCACGGGGCTCGTCGTCGAGGCGGCGCTGGGCGGGGTCCGGCGCGGCGAGCTGGTCGAGATCGCGACGACGGGCCAGGGCCCGCTCCTGGCGGAGGTCGTCGGGTTCCGCGAGGATCGGGCGGTGCTGCTCCCGCTCGGTGACGCCACCGGCGTGAGCGTGGACAGCGAGGCGGTCCCGACGGGCCGCACCCTCAGCATCCGGGCAGGCGAGGCGCTGGTCGGGCGCGTCCTGGACGGGCTGGGCCGCCCTGCGGACGGCCAGCCGCTGCCCGCCGACCTGGAGGAGTGGGCGGTGGATCGCCCGTCGCCGGACCCGCTGTCGCGCCGGCGGGTGGCCGCGCCGCTCGCGACGGGCGTGCGCGCCATCGACGCCCTCTGCACCCTGGGCGAGGGGCAGCGCCTGGGCGTGTTCGCCGGCCCGGGCGTCGGCAAGTCGACGCTCCTCGCGCAGATCGCGCGCAACGCTCGTGCCGACGTCGCGGTGGTGGCGCTGGTCGGAGAGCGCGGGCGCGAGGTGCGGGACTTCGTCGAGGACGGGCTCGGCCCCGGAGGGCTGGCGCGGGCCGTGGTCGTCGCCGCCACCAGCGACGCACCCGCGCTGGTGCGGCTGCGGGCCGCCCACGTGGCGGTCGCCGTCGCCGAGTGGTTCGCGGAGCGAGGAAGGCGCGTCCTGCTCCTGCTCGACAGCGTGACACGCTACGCCCGGGCGCAGCGCGAGGTCGGCCTCGCCGCCGGAGAGCTGCCCGCGCGGCAGGGCTACCCGCCCAGCGTCTTCGAGGCGCTGCCCCGGCTCCTGGAGCGCACCGGGAACCGCGCCCGCGGCGGGATCACCGCGGTCTGCACGGTGCTGGTCGCGGGCGGCGACCTGGACGACCCGGTGGCCGACGAGGTGCGCGGGATCCTCGACGGCCACGTGGTGCTGGACCGCCGCGTCGCGGAGCGAGGCCGCTGGCCGGCCATCGACCCGCTCCAGAGCCTCTCGCGGCTGATGGCGGCGGTGGCCTCCGCGCCGCACCTCGCCGCCGCGGCGCGCCTGCGCGAGCTGCTCGCCGCACACGAGCGGGTGCGCGACCTCGTGGCGCTCGGCGCCCACCGCCGTGGCGCCGACCCCGTGGCGGACGCGGCGCTCGACCGGATCGAGGCCATCGAGGCCTTCCTGCGGCAGCCCGCGGCCGAGGTCGCCCCCTGGGAGGCGACGCTGGCGCGCCTCTCCGAGGTGGTCGCCTGACCGGCGACGTCCGCTACCCGCTCCGGGCGCTGCTCGACGCGCGGCGGCGAGGAGAGGAGTCTGCCCGTGCCGCGCTGGCGGCCGCGCTCGCCTCGGTCGACTCCGCGCGGGCCGCCCGCGCCGCCGCCGCCGGCGCCCTCGCCGCGCACCTCTCGAGCGCCGCCGGCCCGCCCGGAGACGCGGCGGTCCCGGCGGCCGCTCTCCAGTCGGCGGCGCGCCACGCCGAGCGGCGCCGGGGCGAGGAGGCGGCGCTCACGGCCGCGGTCGCGTCCGCAGTGGCCGCGCTGGGCGAGGCGGAGGCGGTCGCGGAGCGACGGCGCGTGGCGCTCGGCGCCGCGCGGGCCGCCCACCAGGCGATCCTGGGGCACCGCGACACCTGGGCCGAGCGGCTCCGCCTCGGGCGGGAGCGGGTCGGCGAGGCCGCCCGCGACGACGACGCAGCGGCCCGCGCCGGGCGCGGGAGGCGCTGATCGGTCAGGCCGGCCGCGCCGCGATCCACCGGCGGATCCGGGCGATCAGCTCCGCGTTGTCGAACGGCTTGCGGACGAAGTCGTCGGCGCCGGCGTCGGCGGCGCGGCGCGGCAGGTCGCTCCCGGGCCGCGCAGACACCACGATGATCGGCGCCGTCACGCCCGCCGCGCGCATCCGCCGGCACAGCTCCAGACCGTCCACGGCCGGCATGGCGACGTCCACCAGGATGGCCGCGGCGCCTGCGGTCATGCCCAGCGCCTCCTCGGCGCTGCCCGCGACGGCCGGCTCCAGCCCCTCCAGCTCCAGCAGCGTGGCGAGGAAGGTGCAGATCTCGGCGTCGTCGTCGACGAGCAGCACCCGGGCGGCGGCGGGAGCGGTCATGGCGCGCGGGAGAGGACCAGCGTCGCGTCGCCCTGCTCGCACTGGACGGCGAGCTGCCGGGGCCGGAGGTCCTTGGGGGCGGGCTCGTCGCCCCGGCGGAACTCGCCCACCGACACCACCACCTTGTCGCCACCGCGGACCGTCCGCTTCCTGTCGTAGCGCCAGGCGCCGTCGAGGACGAGGACGACGTCGGTCCAGGTCCGGTCGGACTCGTTCCGGACCAGCACCTGCGTGCCGAGGATGGAGTCGGCGAGCTGCGCCTCGGCGCCGAGCCCGTTCCGCGGGCCCGAGGACGGGCACGCGAGCCAGAGCGCGAAGGCGCTCAGCAGCGCCCAGGCCCCGATCACCGCCGCGCGCAGCTTGAAGTAGCGGCTCGACCGCTCGTACCGCTGGGCGAGGTCCCGGGCCACGTCGACGGCCGCGGTCTGCGCCGTCTGCGCTGCGCCGCGGGCGAGGTCCTTCACGCGGTGGGCGGCGGCGACCGGATCGGGGCGTGGGGCGGGGGACGGCATCGGCGGACGGAGCCTACCCGCCGCGGCGGCAGGGTGACAAGGCCGGGTGATCTTGCTGGGGGGCGTTCCGCCCCAAAGACCCCCGGTCGCTCCGGCCCAGGCTCATCCCAGACCCCCGGTCGCTCCGGGCGAGGCTTAGCCGCCTCGCCCTGGCGCGGAACGGGATGCGGCGCGGTAGAGTCCAGAGCATGGACGCACCGATCCGGGTCGCCGAAGAGGTGGCGCGGGCGCTCGCCTCGGGGGAGCCGGTGGTGGCGCTGGAGACGAGCGTCGTCGCGCACGGTCTGCCGCCGCCCCACAACCTGCGCGTGGCGCGCCGCTGCGCGGCGGCGGTCCGCGCCGCGGGGGCCATCCCAGCCGCGGTGGCGGTCCTGGGAGGCCGGGCCGTGATCGGGGCGAGCGACGCCGAGCTGGCGGCCCTGGCCGATCCCGGGGCGCGCGCCGCGAAGGCGCAGGCCAGGGACCTCGCCGCGTTGCTCGCCGCGGGCCGGGACGCCGGGACGACGGTCTCGGCAACCGCCGCGCTCGCCGCGCTGACGGGCATCCGCGTGTTCGCCACCGGCGGCATCGGCGGTGTCCACCGGCTCGTGCCGGGCGATCCCGCGGCCGGAGCGGCCGACGTGTCGGCCGACCTCGCCGAGATCGCGCGGAGCCCGGTGTGCGTCGTCTGCGCGGGCCCGAAGGCGATCCTCGACCTGCCGGCGACCGCGGAGGCGCTGGAGAC
This sequence comes from Anaeromyxobacteraceae bacterium, assembly GCA_035519395.1. Lineage (GTDB taxonomy): Bacteria > Myxococcota > Myxococcia > Myxococcales > Anaeromyxobacteraceae > Anaeromyxobacter. The sequence goes on from DATIWK010000184.1 coordinate 4,083, forward strand.
CCTGGGCGTCCCCACCGTGGGCTGGCGGACGACGGAGATGCCGGGCTTCTACACCGACGCGACCGGCGTCGCCCTCGAGCACCGCGTCGAGGACGCCGAGGAAGCGGCGGCGGTGCTCCGCCTGCACTGGGAAGGGCTCCGGCGCCGCGAGGGGGTCCTGCTCCTGGTCCCGCCGCCGTCGCCGGTGCCCCGGGAGGCGATGGAATCGGTCATCGCCGGCGCCGTGCGCGAGGCGCGACTTCGCGGGGTGGCCGGCAAGGCGGTCACCCCGTTCCTGCTGGACGCGGTGTCGCGCGCGACGTCGGGGAGCTCGCGCGAGGCGAACGTGGCGTTGCTGGAGCGCAACGCCGCCGTGGCCGGGGAGGTCGCAGTCGCGCTCTCGCGGCGCTGAAGGCCGGGGCGCGCGTCGCGTGGGGCGACCGTGCCGTGCGGCCTGCCCTCGCTTACAATGCCGCCCCTGATGAGCTCCGCCCCCAAGGACCTGCCTCCCCCTGCGCTCGTCGCCGACGGCGCCGCGATCGAGCGGCTGGCGAGCGCGCTCCGGGCCGAGCCGGTGATCGCCCTCGACACCGAGTCCAACAGCTTCCACGCCTACCGCGAGCGCGTGTGCCTCATCCAGATCTCGACGCCCGCGCAGGACTACGTGGTCGATCCGCTGGCCGCGGACGTGCGCCCGCTCGGGCCGATCCTCTGCGACGGGCGCGAGACCGTGCTCCACGGCGCCGACTACGACGTCCGCTGCCTGCGGCGCGAGTACGGGTGGCGGCTCCCCCGCCTCTTCGACACGATGATCGCCGCACGGCGCCTCGGGGAGGCGGGGCTGGGGCTCTCGGCGCTGGTCGAGGCCCGGTTCGGCGTCCGGCTGTCGAAGGTGCACCAGCGCTCCGACTGGGGCCGCCGGCCGCTCGCGCCGGAGCAGGTGGCCTACGCCGCGCTCGACACGCACTTCCTCCTGCCGTTGCACGGGCTCCTCGCCGCGGAGCTGTCCGCCCGCGGGGCCGCGGTCGAGGCGCGCGCCGAGTTCGACCGGATCGCGGCGGCGGAGCCCCGCGAGCGCATCTTCGATCCGGAGGGCTGGCGGCGCATGAAGGGCGCGCGCGAGCTGGACGGCGCGGGCCGGGACGTCCTGCGGGCGCTCTGGCTCCTCCGCGAGGAGCGTGCCCGTGCCTCGGACCGGCCGCCGTTCAAGGTGCTGGGGGAGCCGACGATGATCGAGATCGCGCGCCGGAGGCCACGCACCTCCGGCGATCTCGCCCGCATCCCCGGCGCGACGCCCTCCGTGCTGCGCCGGCTGGGAGGCGACATCCTCGCGGCCGTGGGCGGCGCCGCGCCCGCCTAGCGGCGGCGGTCAGAAGGCGACGCCGTCGGCCGGCGCAGGGACGGGCCGGTCCGGGTCGAGGTCTCCGCGCCCCTCGCCGCCCAGGGCGCGGTAGGCGGCGTCCTCGGCGAGCACGATCTTCACGTACTGCCGCGTCTCGCGCCACGGGATGCACTCGACCCACGCGTCGAGGGGCATGCCGGCCCGGTCGTGCGCCCACTGGGCCACGGGGCGCGGGCCCGCGTTGTACGCCGCGACGGCGAGCGCGGGATCGCCGAAGCGCGAGAGGAGCAGGCCGAGGTACCAGGCACCTGCAGTGACGCTCGCCTCCGGCTCGCCGAGCCTGCCGGCCAGGTCCTCGCCGACGCCGGCGACCGCCGCGAGCCGCTCCACCGTCCTGGGGACGAGCTGGAGGAGCCCCTCCGCGCCCGCGGCGCTGCGCGCGTCCGACCGGAAGCTGGACTCGCGGCGCATGACGGCGAGGAGGAGGGCCGGGTCGACGCCGAGCGTCCGGGCGCGGGGGAGGAGGGCCGGGTAGGCCTGCGGGTGCGCCCACCGCACCGCCAGGCGCGTCGCCAGGAGGTGATCGCGCGCCATCCGGAAGGGCAGGTCCGCGTCCTCGGCGAACGCAGCGAGCTGTGCGGCGGCGCCGGCCACCGGCCTCACGCGCCCGCGGCGGGCGAGGTCCGAGACCTCGGCGAGCGCCTGATCGCGCAGTCCGAGCGCGAGCAGCGCCGCCGCGGCCCGGAGCCGGTCCGCGGCAGGGTCGGGGCCGAGCTCGGCGAGCGGGCGCACCGGCGCCGGCCGCGGCGCCGGGGGCAAGGGCGCGCCCAGCGCAGCGAGCCGTGCGCGCGCCAGCACGTCGTACCAGCCTCCCGGGTCGGACTGCGCGGCCTGCCGGAGCAGCGCGGCGGCGCTCGCCGGGTCGGCTGCGATCCGCGCCTGCCAGTAGCGGGCCTGCGCCTGGAGCGGCCCGCGCGCGAGCCGCTCCAGGGCGCGCGTCGCCTCCGCGTCGCGCCCGAGGCGATGGAGCGACCAGGCCGCGAACCAGCGGGCGTCGTCGGCGCGGTGGGAGCGGGCGTTCGTCCTGGCGAAGCGCTCGAGGAGCTCCACGGCCCGGGCGAAATCGCCCGCGTCGTAGTGGAGCCAGGCGGCGAGGAAGGCCGCCTCGTCTCCCAGGTCGCGGGATCGCCACTCCGGGAAGCCGGGCACGGGCGACCTCGCCGCCGCGACGCGCTCGTAGAGGCGGCTCGCGTCGGCGGTCCGGCCCTCGCGGGCCGCGGCGCGCGCCAGGACGAGGTCGGCGGCGCGGCGGACCTCCGGTCGTGTGGACGAGGAGAGCTGCGCCGCGAGGCCGGCCGCGTCCGCGACCCGGGCCAGCGCCAGGAGCGCCAGGGCGCGGAGCGCGCCGACACGGTCTGCCGGCGCGGCGGGAGCGGCGGCATCCGGTGCCCGGTCCAGCTCCGCGATGGCCTCGGTGGGCCTCCCCGAGGCGAGCAGTCGCTCGGCGCGGGAGAGGCGGTCCTCGCCGCTCGGCTGCGGCGCCGGACCTCCGGCGGCACGCCACCGCGCCAGGGCCTCGCCCGCGGCCTCCGCCTCGGGGCGCTCGGGCGCGTCGAGCCAGACCGCTCGCCAGGCCTCGGCGGCACCCCTGGCATCCCCCGCGGCCAGCCGGGCGGAGGCGAGGGTCAGGCGTCCCTGCAGCGCGGCGGGATCGTCCGGGTGCGATCGCAGGAGCGCCTCGGCCCGCGCCGCGGCGTCGGCCGCGCGCCCCGCGGCGAGGAGGGCGTCGGGCTCTCGCCAGGCGGCGGCCCGTGCCGCGCCGAGGTCGCCGGCGCGCGCTGCGTCGCCGAACGCCACCGCCGCCTCGTCGGGACGCCCCGCGGCCAGGAGGGCCTCGCCGCGGGCGCCGAGCAGGGCCGCACGCTCGGCCCCGGCGGACGACGGGATCGCTGCGGCCAGGTCCTCGGCCGCGTGCGGTGCGTCCTCCGGCCGGCGTCCCGCGACGAGCGCGAGGCCGAGCGCGGCCCGCGCCCGCGCCGCCGACGCGCCGAGGGGGGCCGCGGCCACCGCCCGCCGCGCGGCGGCGGAGGCGGACTCCGGGTCGTGCTCGGCCTGGGCCTGCGCCGCCTCCCCGATGCCCGAGAAGAAGTCGCAGAACGGCTCGGCTCCGCGCGCGACGGTCGCGGCCAGGGCGGCTGCGAGCGCGGCCCAAGCGCGCCCCGTCGCGCCGCGGCAAGTGCAGGCCCGGTGGAGCCTTTTCCGTGGGGCAGGAAGGTGGGGTGGCATGCCAGGGGGCGGGGGCTTGACTCGTCGCGCCGCGGGGCGCGATATAGCCCGCGATCCAGGAGACGACGTTCGCTCCAGATTTTCACATGGACCGGGCGGCTCGCCAGACCTCATCGAGAGGGGGGATGGCGAAGACGGAGCGGGGGCCTCGGCACCGTCGCGCCGCGGAGGTTGGTCCTCCATCCGGAGGGAGAGAGACATCGTGCTTGCCAAGCCTGCGCCGACCGAGCTCACCGCGCCCATCAACCCCGACCGAGGCGTCGAGGGCCACCGGAACCTGTTCTGCCAGTTCTACGACGCCTGCCTCGACGAGGCCGTGAAGAAGGGCTGGAACAGCTGGACCTGCGTGCGGTGCTCGCTGCACGCCATGCAGCCCGAGGTGGAGGGCGGCATCGAGAGCTACGCCACGCAGCGGCGGATGGGCTGACCGGCCGAGGCAGCGCCCCGCGCGAAGATGTTCGAGCGAAGGGCCAGGCGGATGAGCCTGGCCCGGAGCGACCGGGGGTCTGGGGGG
>DATIWK010000185.1:0-6570 GCA_035519395.1 Anaeromyxobacteraceae bacterium
CTTCCGCGTCCGCGACTCGTTCCGCCAGGACGTGATCGACCAGTCGCAGCTCGTCCGCGTCGTCTCGCCGGTGGCGGCACCGTCGAACACGGACCTCCTCGACGCGCTCGCCACCTATGGCGTGCAGATCGACCCCAGCCAGATCTACTGGGCGGGTCAGTCGCTCGGCTCGATCGAGGGCACGCTCAACACCGCAGCCAATCCGCGCATCTCCCGCGCCGCCCTCAACGTCGGGGCAGCCGGGCTCGTGGACGCGTTCACGAACGCGCCGAGCTTCGCGTCGCAGATCGCCGCGATCTTCGCGGGCCTCGGGATCGACCTCGGCCTCATCCAGAACCCGCCCCCGCCCTCCGATCCGAGCTACCCCTCCTACCTGGCGCAGGCGCACCAGTACCTGCTCACGCTCCAGGTGGCGAAGTGGATCATCGATCCGGCGGATCCGGTGAACTTCGCGAAGAACCTCAAGCTCTCGCCGCTGCCGAACCTGCTCGCGAACCCGGACGGCTCTGTCCTCCAGGCGCCGAAGGAGGTCCTCGCCCAGGCGGCGATGTGCGACCAGACGCTGCCCAATCCGTGGAACCTCCTGCTCGCGGTGAACGCCGGCCTGTCGGGCGCCACCGCGACGCCCCCCTCCCCGCCCGGAGCGCTCACCGAGTTCCAGTGGTTCATCGAGCCCAACGCGCCCGCGCTGGCCGGCTGCTCCAGCGGCGGCCGGGTGCCGCACGGCTTCGTTTTGAACTACGGGTACCTGGCCGGATCGGCTCCGCCGTTCCTGTACACCCCCGAGGCGGACCAGGCGGACCTGCAGACGCTCACCGGGGACGCACAGTCCGGCATCGCCGACTTCCTCTCCACCGGCGCGCTCCAGCCCAACGTCGTCGTCCCGTGAGGAGGAACGCCATGCGCACCCCGATCGCCATCGTCCTCGCGGCCCTCCTCGCCCCCACGGCCGTCCGCGCCAACGGCTACGACGTGCCCAACACCAACCCGCGCGACCTCGCCATGGCCGGGTCCGCGGTCGCCGCCCAGGTGGACGCCGGCTCCGCCTACCAGAACCCGGCAGCGCTCTCGAAGCTCACCGGGATCAACATCTCCCTCTCGGCGACGTACCTCGACAACCGCACCGGCTGGACGGCGGCGCCGGGCTCGGCCCTCACGCCGCCCACCGCGGACACGCTCTACAAGCCGGCGCCGCCGGTGGGTCTCTTCGCCGCCTACGGCTTCGCGGTGGCCGACCGCCCCGCCGGCGTCGGCATCGGGTTCAACGTCCCCGCCGGCGGCAACGTCTTCTGGGACAACGCCTGGGCCGGCCGGAGCCACATCATCACGGTGAACCGCAAGGTCTACGGGACCTACCTCACCGCCGGCGTGGAGATCATCCCGCGGCTGCGCCTCGGCGGCGGCCTCGTCTACTACTACACGACCGAGTACCTGAAGCAGGGCGTGGGCGGCGATCCCTCCGCGTTCGCCGAGCTGGCCACCAAGGGCGGGGCGGTCTCCTACGACGTCTCGGCCGAGTGGACGCCGCTCGCGGACCTGCCGCTCACCATCGGCGTGGACTACAAGCACAAGGGGACGCAGACGCTCAAGGGCGACGCCCACTTCAACGTGCCACCCGCGCTCTACACCCAGGACCCCACGCTCGTCGACCAGAGCGTGACGCACGTCCTCACCATCCCCAACGTGCTCCACACCGGGCTCGGCTACCGCGCCATGAAGGAGCTGCTCCTCACCTTCGACTACACGTTCAACCGGTACGTCGTCTACCAGGACGACACCTTCGTCGGCGGCGCGGGGAAGACGATCGTCGTCCCGCGCCTCTACGGGAACGGCTACACCTTCCGGCTCGGCGGCGAGTACACCGCGACGAAGGAGCTCACCGTCCGTGCGGGCGTGCTGCGCGACATCTCCGGGCTCAAGACCTACACCTACTCGCCGACCCTGCCCGACGGGAATGCGTGGGTCGCCTCGGCGGGCGGCGGCTGGAAGTTCACGCCGGACTTCTCGCTCGACCTCGGCCTCTTCTACGCCTGGCTCGACAAGGTGACGGTCACCGATCCGCCCCCGGACGTGGTCCTCTCCAATCCCACGCTCAAGGGGAGCTACTCGACCACCGTCTTCATCGCCTCGCTGGGCGTGACCTGGCGCTCCGACCTCGGCGGCGGCAAGAAGTAACGACCCGTCTTCGAGCCCTCACCCCGCGGGACCGTCGGCCTCGGGTGGGGGCTCGACCTGTACCTGCGGCCGCTTCACGCCTGTCGGGCTGCCGGTTCGCGACGAACCGGGAGGAGGCGCGGACGGGTCGGAGGCGCATCAAGGGTGGGCTCGACCCCACGCCTTGCCCGCGTGCCGGGGCGCGTGACGGCGCTGCAAGCGTTCGTCCGCGCGGCGTTGGGCCGATCGCGGGAAGCTCCATCCGCCGAGAACACCGCCCTCCCAGCTGGCGTGTGCATTGCAGCAGCGCATGCCCTGCCGCGAGGATGCGGAAGCCCGCAACAAGGCATGGACACGCCGGGGTGCAGGCGTGGGGCCGGCGAGCGCGCGCCGGTAGCCCGAGCATGCGTGCCCGGCCTCGTCCCGGAAAGAACTGGAGCAGCAAGATGCGAACGTGGTCGCTCGGTCGGAAGATCGTGTTCGCCGCCGTGGTGGTCTTCCCGGTCGTGCTGGGCGCCCTCACTGCCACTGCCGCCTGGTTCACGACGCGCGCGGTCGAGCGCCGGGCCACCGAGCAGCTCCGGTCGCAGGCGCGGCTCCTCGGCGACGGCGTCGCCGCGTACGAGGGGAGCGTCTCCCGCGCCGCGGCGGACCTGCACGCGGTCTTCCGCGGCATGCTCCCCGGCGCTCTCACCGTCGACCCGAGCCGCACCGTGCACGTCGGCGACGCCGAGGTGCCCGCCATCCTCTCCGGGGGCAAGGACGTCGCCCTCGACTTCGAGGCCCCCGACCGGTTCCACGCGACGACGGGGTCGGTCGCGACCGTGTTCGCGCGCGCCGGGGACGACTTCCTCCGCGTCTCCACCTCGCTTCGCAAGGCCGACGGGACGCGGGCGATGGGCACCTGGCTCGGCAAGGACCACCCCGCGCACGCACGGCTCGTCGCGGGCGACGACTACTCCGGCAGGGCCATCCTCTTCGGCCGCGATTACCTCACCCGCTACACGCCCATCCGCGACGCGGCCGGGCGCGTCGCCGGTGCGGTCTTCGTCGGGCTCGACTTCACCGACGGGCTCCGTGCGCTCGAAGACCGGATCCGGTCCGTCCGCTTCGGCGAGACCGGGCGCGCCTTCGTCCTGGACCTCTCGCCCGGCGAGCGGCGTGGGCTGCTGGTCGTCCACCCGTCTGCCCAGGGCGCGAGGCTCGACACGCTGGACGCGACGGGCCGCCCCGCGGTCGACGTCGCGGAGTCCGGCGACGGACTGCTCCGGTATGCCTGGGCGGATCGGCCGGGCGCGCCCTTGCGGGCCACCGTCGCCGCGTGCACGACGTTCCCGGCCTGGCGCTGGGCGGTGTGCGCGGCGGTGGACGAGGGGGAGCTCGCTGCGGACGCGCGCCGGCTCGCGGTGGTGCTCGGCATCGGCAGTGCCCTCACCGTCGCGGTCCTGTGCGCCGCGGTCTGGTTCCTCGCGCGCCGCCTCATCCTCGCGCCGCTCGGCGAGGCAGTCGCGTTCGCGCGCACCATCGCCGACGGTGACCTGACCGGGCGGATCACGCCGCGGAGCGACGACGAGATCGGCGATCTGGCGCGCTCGCTCGACGGCATGTCCGCCCGGCTGCGCGACGTGGTGCTCGTCATCCTCGAGTCCGCCGAGGGCCTGGCCGTGGCCAGCGAGGAGATGAGCCGCGCCACCGAGGAGACCGCCTCGGGCGCGGCGCGGCAGACCTCCTCGGCCGAGCGGGCCACCGCCTCGATCCAGCAGATGGCCGAGAGCGTCCGCGTGACCGCGCGCTTCGCGGGCGAGACCGACACCCTCGCGGCGCGCTCGGCCGACGGCGCGCGCCAGGGCGGTGAGGCCGTGACCCGCGCCGTCGTCGCGGTCCGCGAGATCGCCGAGCGTACCACCCTCATCGAGGAGATCGCGCGGGCGACCAACCTCCTCGCCCTCAACGCCGCCATCGAGGCGGCCCGGAGCGGCGAGCACGGCCGCGGGTTCGCGGTGGTCGCAGGCGAGATCCGCAAGCTCGCCGACCGGAGCCGCGTCGCCGCCGCGGAGATCGGCGCCCTCTCGGAGAGGACCGTCGGCGCGGCCGCGCACGCCGGGGAAGCGCTCGAGAAGGTCGTCCCCGACATCGGGAAGACGAGCGAGCTGGTCCGCGAGATCAGCGGAGTGGCGCGGACGCAGGCGCAGGGCGCGGACGAGGTGGAGGGCTCGATCGCCCAGCTCCAGCAGGTGATCCAGGTGAACGCGAACGCGGCGGCCGAGCTCTCCGACACGGCGAGCGCGCTCGCCGGCCGCGCGACGGCGCTGCGCGCGGCGGTCGCCTTCTTCCGCGTCGAGGGTGCGGACCCGGACGCGGTTGAGGCGGCGCCCGCCCTGCCGTCCCGCAGCCCGCGCGCCTCGGCCTGAGGGCGGCGCACGGGTGGCGGGTCGGTGACCGCCTGACAACGCTGCCCCGCTTCGGGTATCCTCCCCCGATCCTGCCCGGAGGCCCGGCGTGGTCGAGCAGCCCTCGATCTCCTCGAGAACGAGTCGGACGGCCGCGCCCTGCGCGCGCGCCGCGGTTGCACCGTCCGCGTTCCCCTCTCACCTCGCGCACCCCGAGGACCCGACCCCATGAAGCTCGCCGCCGCCCTCGCCGCCATCCTCGCGCTCGCCCCGCACCCGTCCGCCGCCGAGGCCCCGCCGATCAAGGTCGGCGCCCTCCTGTCGGTGACCGGGCCCGCGTCCTTCCTCGGCGCGCCCGAGGCCCGCACCCTGGAGCTGCTCGTCCAGGACCTGAACGCGAAGGGCGGCCTCGCCGGGCGCAAGGTCGTCCTGGTCGTGAAGGACACCGCCGGCAGCCCGGAGAAGGCGATCTCCTTCGCGAAGCAGCTCCTCGACGAGGAGCAGGTCTTCGCCGTCGTCGGCCCGGCCACCAGCGGCGAGACCATGGCGGTGAAGCCCGTCGCCGAGGAGGCGAAGACCCTGCTCGTCTCCTGCGCGGCCGCCGAGTCGATCGTGAACCCGGTCTCGCGCTGGGTCTTCAAGACCGCCCAGAAGGACAGCCACGCGATCGTGAAGGTCTTCCAGCAGATGAAGCGAATGGGCGTGACGCGGATCGGCGTCCTCTCCTCCAACACCGGCTTCGGGAAGGCCGGCCGCGAGCAGATCGCGAAGCTCGCCCCGGAGCACGGCATCCAGATCGCGGTGGACGAGGTCTACGACAAGGCCGCCACCGACCTCACCGCCGAGGTCACCAAGCTCAGGGCCGCGGGCGTCCAGGCCCTGCTCAACTGGTCCATCGAGCCGGCGCAGTCGATCGTCATCAAGAACGCGCGCCAGCTCGGCCTCACCGTCCCCATCTTCCAGAGCCACGGCTTCGGGAACCTCCAGTACGTGAAGGCGGCCGGCGCGGCGGCGGAAGGGGTCATCTTCCCGGGGAGCCGCATCCTCGTCGCCGAGGCGCTCCCGGACGGGCAGCCGCAGAAGGCGGTCCTTCTCGCCTACAAGCGCGCCTACGAGGCGCGGTACCAGGAGGAGGCGAGCGCCTTCGGAGGCTACGCGCACGACGCGCTGCTCCTGCTGGCGGGCGCGATCCGCGCGGCGGGCGGCCCGGACGCGGAGAAGGTCCGGGCGGCGCTCGAGTCCACCCGCGGGTTCGTGGGCATCTCCGGGGTTTTCAACTTCTCCGCCGCGGACCACAACGGCCTCGACCTCGACGCCTTCGAGATGCTGACCGTGAAGGACGGCAAGTTCGCGCTCTACCCCCGGTGACCGGAGCCCATGCCATGAGAGCGACCCGATTCCTCGCCCTCGCCGCCGCGCTCGGCGCTGCCCCGGCGGCCTCGCCCGCCGCGCCCGAGCCCGTCAAGATCGGCGCCCTGCTCGCCGTCACCGGCCCGGCCTCCTTCCTGGGTGCGCCCGAGGCGCGCACCCTGGAGATGGTCGTCCAGGACCTGAACGCGAAGGGCGGCATCGGGGGGCGGCCCGTCGCGCTCCTCGTCAAGGACACCGGGGGCAACCCGGAGAAGGCGGTCTCCTTCGCGCGCCAGCTCATCGACGAGGAGCAGGTCTTCGCCATCATCGGGCCGGCCACCACCGGCGAGACCATGGCGGTGAAGGCCATCGCCGAGGAGGGCAAGACGCTCCTCCTCTCCTGCGCCGCGGCCGAGGTGATCGTGAACCCGGTCGCGCCGCACGTGTTCAAGGTGGCGCCCAAGGACAGCGCCGCGGCGGAGATGATCTTCGCCCGGATGGAGAAGATGGGCGTGCGGCGCATCGGGCTGCTCTCCTCCAACACCGGCTTCGGCAAGGCCGGCAAGGAGCAGGTCGAGAAGCTGGCGCCCGCGCACGGCATCGAGCTCGCCGCCAGCGAGGTCTACGACAAGACGGCCACCGACCTCACCGCCGAGGTCACCAAGCTCAAGGCGGC
>DATIWK010000186.1:0-43648 GCA_035519395.1 Anaeromyxobacteraceae bacterium
CCCCCCACTTTCCCACAAGCCGGTCGATCAGCCAGGGCTGCGAGCGTATCACCCGCCGACGCCACCGCAGGGCGTCGCGTTCCGGGTCGAATTCCGCTTCGAGATCTTCACGGTCATGGCCTGGTCCTCACCCGCCGACGCCGCCGCAGGGCGTCGCGTTCCGCGTCGAATTCCGCTTCGAGATCTTCATGGTCATGGTCTGGCCCTCACCCGCCAACGCCGCCGCAGGGCGTCGCGTTCCGCGTCGAATTCCGCTTCGAGATCTTCATGGTCATGGTCTGGCCCTCACCCGCCGACGCCGCCGCACGGCGTCGCGTTCCGGGTCGAGCTGCGCTTCGAGATCTTCATCGTCATGGTGGTTCTCCCCTCCCCTGGGTTGGACTCAAGCAGCACGGCTCACGTCAGATGACTGCGGGTGGAATTCCGCGAGGTAGCGGCGAACCACCGCCTCCCGGAAGGTCGCTTCGAAGTGCTCGCGGCGGCAGAAGACCTGGTCGGTCCGTCCGGACTGGAGGTAGGCCCCTCCCAGGCAGCCGCCGAAGCACACCGAGATGAACGGGCAGGCGCCGCAGCGGGGGTCGCGCTCCCACGGGCGGCCGGCGAGGAGCGGGTCCGACCGGCGCACGCCGTCGAACACGGTGCCGATCGCCATCTCGGCCCGCCCCGCCATCGCGAAGCAGCGGTACACGCGGCCCGCGGGGTCGATCGTCCAGGCGTCGTCCCAGTGGAGCTCGCAGGCCCCCAGGGCGTCGACGCCGTCGCGATCGGGCGCCGGCGAGAGGCCGCGCCGGCGTGCGGAACGCCCGAGCTGCACCAGCTCGTCGGCCTGGGCGCCGCCGTCGCACGACGCGCACGAGCGCGTGTCGATGACGGGCTTGAACCGGACGCTCGCGAGCCTGCCGCGAAGCCCGGCCCGCTCCAGCGCGTCGAGCAGCCGCTCGTAGGACGCCTCCTGGCCCTCGCGGAAGTTGCCGCCGACGCGCAGCTCGACCTCGGGGCACGCCGCGGCGACCGCGACCAGGTTGTCGAAGATCTCGTCGAAGGTGCCGCGACCGTTCCGCCGCACGCGCGCCGCGTCGTGGGTCTCGCGGTGTCCGTCGAGCGTCACCTTGATCGCGCCGGGGCCGCAGGCCAGCAGCTCGCGCACCAGCTCGGGGCGGAGCCCGACGCCGTTGGTCGTCAGCTCCCAGTCGAAGGTGCCGCCCCGGGCGCGCATCCCCTCGGCGAACGCGCGCGCGGTGCGGCGCAGCACGTCCTTGCGCGCGAGCGGCTCGCCGCCGATGTACAGGACGGTGAGGCGGGGGGAGCGCGCCGCGTCCACGCGGCCGAGGACGAAGGCGACCGTCGCCGCCTCCGTCTCGTCGCCCATCGGCTCCGCCTCGGGCGTGTCCTTCTGGATGCAGTAGGTGCAGGCGAGGTTGCACGCCAGCGTGGGGAGCAGGGTGACGAGCGTGCGGCTCCCCGCCCCCTGGTGCGCGCGCGCCTCCGCGAGGGAGAGCCTGCTGGCGTCCTCGCCGGCGCCGTCCACGACCATCCCCAGGTCCCTGAGGGCGTCGGCGGACTCGCGCTCCGCCTCGGACGGCGCGGCGTCCGCCCAGCGCGCGACGGCCGCGAGGCCGGCCTCGTCCACGCCGACCGAGCGATCCGACAGCACGTCGTAGAGGACATGCTCGCCGGGGGCGACGTCGCGATAGACCACCACGTGCCTGGAGAGACGCACGCGCCCCAGATGAGCAACAGGAGTGCCACTTTGAGTGAGAGGCGCGCGGCACGACCTCCAAACGGAGGTAACCGTGCGTTACAACGCGAACGGGCGCCGGAGAGAGGGCTCGCCGGCGGGCCACAGGCCCGGTTCGTAGCCCGCTTTTCGCTTCATACCAATGGCTCGGACGCAAGCCCCCGACCGTGGGACATCCCCCACTGGTGCGGGTTTTGGCCCACCAGAATGAGGGCTTGCTGGGCGGGCTCGGTTTCGGGCCTGGTGGGCCGAAGTCCAGCCCAACGTGGGCTCTCGCCACCTGGCCCCGCGCTTGCTCTCGGGATTCGGCGTGATCCCATCGATCGAGACGAAGCCGATCGCCGTCCGCCACCTCCGTGCCGGTGGACGCACGATCCCCGTGGAGCTCTACCGCAACGAGGGCGGGTCCGTGGCGGCCCGGTGCCGCATCGCAGCGGCGGACACGCCCATCATCGACGGGCCCAGCGAGGAGGAGGTCCTCGCTGCCGTCGCGGACTCGCTCGAGGGGCTCCTGCTCGCGCGCGCCGCCGGCTGAGCCGGCGGCCGCGCCGCCCGTCAGCGGACCTTCGGCGCCGCCTTCCCCTTCTCGAACGCGGCGTCCGCGCCGTATTTCGCGACGATCTGCTTCTTCGTCTTCATCCCCGTGAGGTCGATGACGAAGTTCGGTACGCGCCGCGCGCGCCGGTCGGCGACCCACTTCATGATCTCGCCCCGGCCCCGACCCGGACGTCCGCGGACCGCGCGCCCGCGTCCGCGCGCGCGCCCGACCCGCGCGCCGCGGCCCAGCTCGCGTTCGAGCTGGGCGGCGGCCAGGTCCGCGATGGCGCGGGCGATGTCGGCCGAGGCGCGGCGGACCACGCCTTCCATGGCGCCGCGGACGGCTTCCTCGAGGTTGGCTGGCGAAGCAGGACGCGGCATGCCGTGGACTCCCTCTCCCCGGAGCTGGTGCGAGGCGATTGCGCGTTGCACTAACCGGCGGTCGTCCAATGATAGCAGGTTCGAAGTATGCGCAAACCTTGAATTCTGCTAGGTTGCGCCGCGCCGGCCCTCTGGCGGAATGGTAGACGCGCTCGACTCAAAATCGAGTGGGGCAACCCCCCGTCCCGGTTCGAGTCCGGGGAGGGCCATGCCGCGCAGGGCGCGGCTTTTCGCTTGCGGGCGGGCGCCGCGGGCGTGTATCTGTCCGCCCGACCAGGGGATTCCCGGGAATGATCAACCTCGCCATCAGCCTCGCCATCGGGCTCGCCGTCGCCCTCGCCGTGAAGCTCCCCACCACGCTGCCCTGGGCGGGCGCCATCGCCCCGGGATTCCTCGCCGCCGCGGTGGCCTACGTCCTCCTCGCCCAGCGGACGCGGAAGAAGCTGGAGGCGCTCTTCCAGGCGATGCAGCGAGACGTCCAGGCGCAGAAGATCGACCGCGCGCTCCAGTCGCTGCAGGCGGGCTTCGCCCTCGCCCCGTGGCAGTTCCTCGTCGGGCCGCAGATCCACTCGGCGATGGGTCAGCTGCTCTACGCCGTCCGCAACGACCTCGACGCGGCGCTGCCGCACCTCGAGAAGGCCTTCTCCCGCGACTGGATCGGGCGCGGCCTGCTCGCCGCCGCGCGGTACAAGAAGAAGGACGTCGCCGGAGCGCGGAAGGTGCTCGAGGACGCCGTGAAGGCCAGCAAGAAGGAGGGGGTCCTCTGGTCCGCCTACGCCTGGATCCTGGAGGACGCGGGAGAGCACGACGAGGCGATCCGCGTGCTCGGCCGCGCCGTGGGGGCGAACGCCTCCGACGAGAAGCTCAAGGCGTCGCTCCAGGCGCTCCAGAACGGGAAGAAGCTCAAGCTCGGCAAGCTCTACGCCGAGCAATGGTTCCTGTTCCGGCTGGAGGCGCCGCCGCCGCAGTTCGTCGGCCCCTCCTTCCGCGGCGGCAAGCGCGCCATCTACGGCAGGCGCTGAGGGGCGCTCTTCCACGAGAGCCCGTCTCCCGCTCCCGACCGGGAGCGCTACACGCCTCAGGTCCCTCCGAATCCGACCGTCACGCGGCCGCCGTCCACGATCAGCGGGACGCGGCGGTCGCCGCCAGACAGCTCGAGAAACCGCTTCATCGCGTCGGCGTCCTTCTTCACGTTGAAGTACCGCACCTCGAATCCACGCTTGCCGAAATCCTCACGGGCGGCGCTGGTGTACCCTCAAGTGTCCTTCCCGTAGATCTGCACGGCCTCGGTCATGTTCGTCCTCCTCGCCCGTCAATAATTCTGTGGGCTCCCCGCCGGCGCCTGAAAGATGGTGCGTCGCCCCTCCCAGGCGGCGGGAACGGCCGTCCCGGCGCGCGATCCGTCCGTGCTCCGTCCGCCCGTCCCGTTGCCGTGGCGCCCGGGGTCCGTCCCCGGAGCGCGAGCCAAGGCGCCGCAGCACCGCGGCGAAGCGTCGCCCTGCGGATCGCCATCGCCGCCCTGGTGGGTATACCCTGGATACCGCTCGCGGCTGCCCTCTACGCCTGGATGAAATGAGTCGGGCGGTGAGCCGCCCAGGCGCGGGCCGACGATTTCCCCGGGGGGGGGTCGCGGGCTCCTTTTGCAGGCCAGCCGTGGCCACCCTGTCGGGCGAACCTCGATCGACAGGGAGCTGGAGCCGGGGCGCATGGCGGAACGGAGCGACAGCGAGAGGTCGGGCGGGGGCCGCGCAGCGCTCGTCGCGCTCGCGCCGCTCGTGGACGCGCTGGCGTCCGCCAGCGCCGGCTCGCCCGAGGAGGTGGCGCGCCGGCTGACGGAGGCCCTCCCGCGCCTCCTGGGCTGGCACGCGGACGTCCACGCGACGGACGCCAGCGCGCCCCCGGCGCCGCGCGAGGGGTTCGTCCTCGGGGAAGGCGTGGCGACGGTTCCGATGGGGCCGGGCTGGGAGCTTCGGATCGCGGCGGCCGACCCCGCCGACGCGGCGTCGCTCCACTCGGTGGCGGCGCTGGCGGCGCAGGCCCTGTGGCTCGCCCGCTCCGGCCTCGGCGAGCTGGCCGAGGCGAACCGCCGCCTGCGCGAGGCGGCCCACCGCAAGGACGCGCTCGTCTGGGCGGGCTCCGCGGAGCTGCGCGCGGCGGCCGCGGCGCTCGAGGCGCCCGCTCCGGCGGCGCCCGAGCAGCGCGCCGACGAGGCGCGCCGGCTCAGGCACATCGCGGACGAGCTGGAGCGCTCGGCGCGCCCGGGCACCGAGCCCCGCGCCGCCGAGGTGCGCGTACGCCACGCCGGCGGGGGGCAGCCGCGCGTGCTGGTGGTGGACGACGAGCCGGACGCGCGCGAGGCGCTCGAGATGCTCCTGTCGCCCGAGTACGAGGTCCTCGCCGCCGAGGACGGCGAGGCCGGCGTCGAGCTGGCGCGGACCGAGCGGCCCGACGTCGTGCTGATGGACCTGTTCATGCCGCGGCTCGACGGCTTCCAGGCGCTGGAGCGGCTGCGCGCCGATCCCGTCACCGCCGACATCCCCGTCATCTTCGTCTCGGGGCGCGGCGACGACGCCGTCAAGGTTCGGAGCCTCGACCTCGGCGCCGTCGACTTCCTCCAGAAGCCCTTCTCCGAGCGCGAGCTGCGGGCGCGGGTCGAGCGCACGCTGCGGCTGGTCCGCAGCCAGTCGCAGCTCCGCGAGCTCGCGCAGACCGACGCGCTCACCGGCCTGGCGAACCTCCGCGCCTTCCGCTCCCGCATCGAGGACGAGGTGAAGCGGGCCCGCCGCTACCGCACGCCGCTCGCCTGCGTGATGGCGGACATGGACAACCTGAAGCCCATCAACGACCAGCTCGGTCACGCCGCGGGCGACCGCGCCATCGCCGCCATCGCCGCGGTGATCCGGGAGGAGCTCCGCGAGACCGACTTCGGCGCCCGCTACGGTGGCGACGAGTTCGTGGTGCTCCTGCCGCACACCACCGCCGAGGAGGGGCGCGTGTTCGCCGAGCGCGTCTGCGCCCGGATCCGCGAGCGGGTGGTGGACGTCGCCGGGCACTGCTTCCCGCTCAGCGCCTCTTTCGGCGTGTCGCCGCTGCCCGAGGACGGCGAGTCGGGCGCCGACGCGCTGGTCCGCGCCGCCGACGCCGCGCTGTACGCGGCCAAGCGCGCGGGCCGCGGCCGCGTCGAGCTGGCCGCCGCCGACCGCGGCGCCGCGACGGCCTCCTGAGGGGCCCGCCGCGCGCCACGGGAGGGAGCCGGACCGGCGGCCTCCGCCGTCAATCCTTGGCGGTGCCGGTCGCGTCCGGGGGCTCGCCCTCGACCGGCTGCCCGGCGCGCGCGCGCGCCTCGGCCGCGTAGCGGTTGAGCTTGTTGTAGAGCGTCTTCTCGCTGATGCCGAGCAGCTCCGCGGTCCGGGCCTTGTTGCCGCCGTTCCGCTGGAGGGAGGCGAGGATGTACTCCTTCTCCACCTGGTCGACGGTGACGCCGAGCGGGACACGCAGCGTCGCCGCCTCCGGCCGGCTGGCCTGCATGTCGGGGGGGAGCTGCTCCTCGCCGATGACGTCGCCCTCCACCAGGATCATCGCCCGCTCCAGGGTGTTCCGCAGCTCGCGGATGTTCCCGGGCCAGGCGTAGCCCTGCAGGACGGCCATGGCGCTGGGCGTGACCCCCTGCACCCGCTTGCCGGTCTCGCCGTTGAACTTCTCCAGGAAGTGGTGGACGAGGAGCGGCACGTCCTCGCGGCGCTCCTTGAGCGGCGGCAGGTGGAGGGTGAAGACGTTGAGGCGGAAGAAGAGGTCCTCGCGGAAGCGGCCGCGGCGGATCTCCTCCTTGAGGTCCCGGTTGGTCGCGCACAGGACCCGGACGTCGACCTCGACCTCGGCGCGGCCCCCCAGCCGCCGGATCTTGCGCTCCTCCAGCACGCGGAGGAACTTGGCCTGCACCTCCAGCGGCAGCTCGCCGATCTCGTCGAGGAAGAACGTGCCGTTGCTCGCGAGCTCGAAGGCGCCGAGCCGGCGCTGCTCCGCGCCGGTGAAGGCCCCGCGCTCGTAGCCGAACAGCTCCGACTCGATGAGCGTGGAGGGGATGGCGGAGCAGTTGAGCGCCAGGAAAGGCCTGTCCTTGCGCGGCGACAGGTTGTGGATGGCGCGCGCCACCACCTCCTTGCCCGTCCCGCTCTCGCCGGTGATGACCACGCTGGCGCTCGCGGGCGCCACCTTGTTCACCAGCTCGAAGACCCGCTGCATGGCGGGCCCGGAGCCGATCATGTCGGTGCCAGGCGCGAGGGCGGCCAGGCGCTGCCGGAGGAGCTGCACCTCGCGCATCGTCTCCTTCTTCTCCAGCGCCCGCTCCAGCACGATGCGGAGCCGCGGCACCTCCAGCGGCTTCTCGATGAAGTCGTAGGCGCCCTCCTTGATGGCCTGGACCGCCGCCTGGATGGTGCCGCGTCCGGTGAGGAGCACCACCGGGCACTCGGGCAGCTCCGCGCGAAGCGCGCGCAGCAGCCACAGCCCGTCCATGTTCGGCATCACCAGGTCGGTGAGGATGACGTCGGGGTGCCACTCGATCGAGCGGCGCAGCGCCTCCGCCCCGTCGCTCGCCGTCTGGACGTCGTATCCCCAGCGCTGCGTCAGCTCCGCGAGCGCGTCGCGGCTGTCCGCCTCGTCGTCCACGATGAGGATCCGGTATCTCATCCGTGCCCGTTCCCCGGCAGCCGCAGCAGGATGCGCTCCTCGCCGCCCTCGCGGGCGACGGAGAGCGACCCGCCCAGCGCGCGCGCCGCTGCGGTGGCCACCTCGGAGTAATACCCGGTCTCCGGATCGGGGGCACCCGCCGCGTGCGCGATTCCGACCTGGACGCCCTGGCCGTCGCCGGCCGCGTGGGCGGCGACCCGCCCGCCGTCGGGCGTCTCGGCCAGGGCGCGGGTGAGGAGCCCGAGGACGAGCCGGCCGAGCCGCGCCGGATCGCACCGCGTCCGCACCGCGCCGCGGGGCGCGTCCACCGCCAGGGCGATGCTGCGCCGCCGCGCCTCGTGGGCGAGGAGCCCGGCGGTGTCGGCGAGGAGCGTGCCGGCGTCGGTGTCGCCGAGCGGCGCCGAGGGATCGGCCACGTCGAGGAAGCGCCGCACCACGGCGTTCACCTTCCCGATCTGGTCGCGGAGCGCGGCGAGGTGCGGCGCCGCCGCCGCCGCGGCGTCCCCCGCCCCCGAGAGCTTCTCCGCGAGGAGCGCGAGCTGCAGGGCCATCGCGTTGAGCGGGTTCTTGACGTCGTGGGCGAGCCCCGCGGCGAGCCGCGCCAGCCCCTGCGAGCGCATGGCGTGCTCCAGCCACTCGGCCGCCCGCAGCGGCCGGGCCAGCAGGAGGGCTCCGGCACCGGCGGGCACCCGCTCGACCTCCACCTCGCCCGCCGGCCCGGGCACGACCACCGCCGGTGCGCCGTCGCCGGCCAGCAGCGCGCGGAGCGCGGGCGCGTCGCCGGCGCGGGCGCGGAGGGCGGCCGTCGGGTCACCAGGCGCGAGGCCGAGCAGGGCGGCGAACGCCGGATCCGCGGCGACCACCGCGCCGGCCGGGTCGAGGAACGCTGCGCCTGGGAGGTGGGTCGTCATGGCTGGAGACGCGCCGGAGTGACCGGGCCTGAGATGCGTCCGGGGGGAGCTTCTTTCAAGGCGGCGGCCAGGATAGCCTACGCGGCGGAGGAACCGTGTCCCGTCGCCGCGCCGCCGCGTTCGCCCTCGTAACCGCCGGTATCCTCTCCGGTTGCGCCACCCCCTCCCCCGTGGCCGTGCGGGCGCCGGCGAGCGCGGAGTCCCAGGACCGCCCCCGCGGAGGACCGGTCGTGCCGGTGGCACCGCCTGCGCCGGCGGTTCGCACGCTCGGCCGCGTGACGCTGGGCGCCGTGGGTGACGTCCTCATGCACGAGGCGGTGAAGCGCTCCGCGGAGACCCACGGCCAGGGCGCCCCGGACGGTGGCTACGCGTGGCTGTACGCGCCCGTCGCCGACCTCCTCGCCGAGCCGGACGTCACCTTCGCGAACCTGGAGACGCCCGTCGCCCCCAGGGCGGGCGCCGGCGCGGCGGTGCGCGAGTTCTTCTTCAACGCCCCACCCGCGGCGGTGGCGGCCCTGGCCCACGCCGGCGTGGACGTCGTGAACGTCGCGAACAACCACCTCTTCGACCTCGGCCGCGCCGGGTTCGAGGAGACGCTCGCCCAGCTCGACGCGGCGGGGATGCCGTACGTCGGCGCCGGACCGGTGGGGCGCGCCGCCGGTCCCACCCTGGTGGAACGGAACGGGCTGCGCATCGCGCTGCTCGCCTACGCCTACGGCTACAACCAGGCGGGGAACGAGTGTCCTCCCGGCGCCGGGACCTGCGCCGTCGGCGCGCGCCTCGACCGCGAATGGGCCCTGGCCGACGTCCGTGCCGCCGCCGCGACCGCCGACGCGGTGGTCGTCTCGCTGCACTGGGGGAAGGAGTACGCGTCGCAGCCCCTCGAGGAGGACGTCGCCTTCGCGCACCGGCTGGTCGACGCAGGCGCGCTGGTGGTGCTCGGCCACCACCCGCACGTCCTCCAGCCGGTCGAGCTCCACCCCAGGCCGGACGGCAGCTGCGCGGTCATCGCCTACTCCCTCGGGAACTTCGTCTCGAACCAGTCGCGCTTCTACGTGCACGGCGTGACGCCGCTCGCCTCGCCCGAGCAGAGCGGCGCACCGCGGGACGGCGTCCTCCTCCGAGTGGCGCTCGAGAGGCGCGACTACGGGCGCGGCGTGGTGCGCGTGGAACTCGCCGGGGCCGACTGGCTTCCCCTCTGGACGGAGAACGACACCGCCGAGATCGACGCGCGCAGGGAACCCGGGCGGCGGCCGGCCATCCGGGTCGTGTCGATCGATCGGGCCCTCGCCGCCGTCCGCGCGGGGCTGGCGGAGTTCCCCGACCCGGTCCCGGCGGACCGCCGCGACGCGTG
This sequence comes from Anaeromyxobacteraceae bacterium, assembly GCA_035519395.1. GTDB lineage: Bacteria > Myxococcota > Myxococcia > Myxococcales > Anaeromyxobacteraceae > Anaeromyxobacter. The sequence goes on from DATIWK010000186.1 coordinate 9,611, forward strand.
GGCGCGGCTACGCCGGCGCGAGGCGCTGTTCCTGGCGCGGCGGGCCGCCATCGCCGCCGTGGTGGGCGAGGACCTGGAGCGGACGCTCGGCCCGGCGGAGCTGGCGGGGCCAGTCGGGGCCGCCGCCCCCCTGGCGCCGGGCGCGGTGAGCCGCGCGCCCGCCCCGGAGGCGCGCGGCTCCGCAGCGGCTACTCCCGCCGCGGAGCGGTGACGGGGCGGGCGTGGCCCGTGTCCGTCGGCTGCAGGTCCGGCTGGACGGGCACCTGCAGCTCGACCAGCTCGATCCCGAGCCGCTGCGCGAACTCGAAGATGCGCGCGTCGCGGTAGAACTCGCCGAAGACGATCCGCCGGCAGCCGGAGTTGGCGATGAGCTTGAAGCAGGGCCAGCAGGGGGACGCGGTCGTGTAGATGGAGGCCCCCTCTATCGCGACGCCGTTCTTCGCGGCCTGGATGATGGCGTTCGCCTCCGCGTGCACCGTCGCGACGCAGTGGCCGTCCTCCATCATGTGCCCCGCCTCGGAGCAGTGGGGCAGCCCCCGGATCGACCCGTTGTAGCCCGTCGAGAGGATGGTCTTGTCCCGCACCAGCACGGCGCCGACGTGCTTGCGATCGCAGGTGGCGCGCGTCGCGACCACGCGGGCGATGTTCATGAAGTACTCGTCCCAGCTGACGCGGGTGTCCATCGAGCCTCCGGGCCTGACGGCGGCCATGGTACCCCAAGGGACCGACGGCGCCGCGGGGCGAGGGGTAACATCGGATCATGCGATCTGCCGCGCTCACCCTGGTGGTCGCCGCGCTTCTCCCCTCCCCGGCGGGTGCGCAGGCGGCGAGCGAACCCTCCGTCGCGGCGCCCACCTCTGCGGTCGCGCCCGCCGCGGGCGGCGCACCGGACAGCCGGCACGGCCGCGGGAAGGACGGGAAGCGAAAGGCCGAGAAGAAGCCCCTTCCGCGGGAAGCCGCCCTCGACGAGGTCGCGGGGACCATCCGCTCGATCGACTGGCGACGGCACCGCGTGACGGTCGAGACCCAGGCCGGCCCGGTCGAGCTCACGGTGGACCGCAACACGCTCGTGTACGTCTCGCGCGGCCTGGGGACGCCGCTCGACCTCTCTCCCGGCACGGCGATCCGGGCAGGCCGCAACGCGGACGCGCTCGCGTACTGGATCGCGGTGCACGCGCCGACCGCACCGCCTGCGAAGCCAGCTCCCGCGCCAGGTCCGCCACCCGCCCCCGCGACGGCTCCGGCACCCGCCCCCACACCGCCGGCTGCGGCACCCGCCCCCGCACCGCCGGCTGCGGCACCCGCCCCCACACCGCCGGCTGCGGCACCCGTTCCCACACCGCCGGCTGCGGCACCCGCCCCCGCGACGGCTCCGGCACCCGCTCCCACCGAGGGCGCGGCGCCCCCGCCCGAGGCCGGCGGGTGGACGACGGAGCCGCCTCCCTCCGCGCCGGGGAACACGGCCCCCGCGCCAGGGTCCTCGCAGCCCGGCGCGCAGCAGGAGTGAGGCAGGCGCCCGGCGGTCAGTCGTCGTACCGCCGCCGCATCAGGAACAGGATGGCGTCCTGGGCGCAGTGCTCGCAGTAGCCGTAGCGCTCGCGCATGACGCGCAGCGTGTCCTCGACCTGGCGCCGCGCCTTGTCGTCGAGCTGCTCGCGGTCGTCGGACAGGTAGCGCAGCACGTTCTCGCGCGCCCGGCGCAGCTGCCGCTTGCGCTCCTCGAAGTAGTGATCCCGCAGGCGGCGGAACAGGTCCGGGAAGATCCCGACGTAGTCGATCTCCTTCGTGTCCGGGTGATCGAGCCGGAAGGCGCCCACCGCCGTGATGAGGCCGCGGCGGAAGGTCCCGCGGTCCTCGCCCGGCGGCATGACGATCTTCTCGAACTCGACCATCCGCTCCTCGTCGGGCTTCTCGTACTCGCCGGTGACCCGGTTGCGGAGCCGCTCCCCCTTCACCCAGTGCGAGACGAGGGTCACGTACCGGCCGAACAGCTCGCGGTACTGCGACTCCGAGACCATCCCCATCGAGTCCCGGATCTCGTCCTCGATGGCGTCGAGGTACTCCGCCTCGGCGACGCGCACGAACTCCTCGTGGTCGTGGTAGCCGTCCACCACCTCCTGCTGGAGGAACTCGTGGACGCTCCGGTCCTTGCAGAGCGCGTCCAGCTCGGCGAGGACCGCGAGCGGCGTCAGGCAGCGGTGGTCCGGCGCCTGCGCGGCGTTGAGCAGCGCCGTCTTGATCTCGCGGGCCGAGGCGCCGGCGCGCCCCTCGTAGTTCGGGTAGACGTCGGACTCGTGGTACAGGTCCGCCGCTGCCGCGCGCAGCTCCTTCGCCTGCGCCAGCGAGAGCCGGTCCGGCGCCACGCCCCCGTCGTAGAGCCTGAGCTTCTCCAGGGGCGCCAGGTCCTCCACCAGGCCCCGCAGGTCCCCGCCGTAGCGGTCGGGGATGGGCCGCTTGAGCCGGGTCAGCACCGCCCAGAGCGCCGCCACCGCGGTCGCGTGCGGCGCCACGTGCTTGCCCACCGCCGCCGCGGTCACCTGCTGGTCGTAGATCTCCCGCTCCACCGAGACCCGGCGCAGGTACGGCACCCGCACCAGCTCCAGGCGCCCCTTGAAGCTGGGGAACTCGCCGCGCTCCTTGAAGTCGAGGAGCTGCTGCTCGTTGGCGCTCGCCACCAGCACGCAGTCGAGCTGGAGGACGAAGCTGCCCAGCGACACGCGCCCGTTCTCGCTCGTGCCGAGCAGGTACTTGAACTCGGTGGGGTCGCGCTTGAGCAGGTCCGAGTACTCGATCAGGCCGCGGTTCGCCGCCACCAGCGGACCGTGCGGCTCGAAGAGCGCCACCGAGTGCAGCGCCGGCGGCAGCGCCGAGGCGCTCCGGTCCGCGGTCACCTGCTTGAACCCCGCGTCCACCGAGAACTGCGGCTCGACCGTGACCGCCGCCTGCTGGTATCGCGCCGAGACGTAGAACCGTTCCACCTGCACGTGGCGCAGCACCTTGAGCCAGTCGCCGCGGTAGGCGCCCAGGAGCGCGTCGTGGATCGACCGGCAGTAGGGGCAGAGGTCTCCCTCCAGGAGGTAGTCGGACAGGACGAAGTCGGGCTCCCGCGGGCCCTCTCCGCCGGCTGGGGTGGGGGAGCAGCGCTCCACCAGCAGCTTGCGGCGCTCCGCGCGCGGCAGGAGCAAGAGGGGATGGTCCTTGAGCGGGCAGGCGAGGCGCGCGTCGAGCGCCTCGCCGTCGAGCTGCGCGAAGCTGGCCGCCTCGCCGCCTTCGCCGCGCGAGCCGAAGCCGAGCGCCGCGCCGCCCTTGAGGGCGCGGTCGCTGGGGAAGACCCAGTTGAAGCGGTAGAGCGCTCCCGCGGGGGTGCTCGAGTACGCCTCCATGGCGTGGAAGATGGTGCCCACGATCGACGACTTGGCGGAGCCGTTCGGCCCGTGGAGCAGGACGAGCTTGTTGACGCGGCCGGCGCGCACGAAGCTGCCGAGCGCGCGCACCACGGAGCCCTGCACCTCCTCCTGCCCCGCCACCCGCAGCGAGCGCCCCTCGGGGTCGAAGGGCAGGTCGAACACGCGGTAGCGCCGGACGCGTCCCACCGGCGTCTCGCGCTCCTCGGAGCCGTAGTGATCGAGCACGTCGAGGAGGTACTGCGCCGCGGAGCGGGCCTGCAGCCTCGGCGAGTCGGCGAACGTCGCGAGGTACTCCTCGAAGGAGAGGATCGAGCGGTTCTCCGCGAACGCGGTCTTCACGCCCCCGCCCACCGCGCCGAGCCACCGCCGTGCGTCCATTCGTGCGTCCTCCGGGTACCCGTTCCGGACCTAACCGTCGCACGGCCGCCCCGCCGCCCCAAGGCACCGGGCGGCGCTCGCCCGGCGGCTCGACCGCCGCCTGCGACCCGGGGCCTATGGGGCACGGACTCCCCTGCCCGCCTCCCGCAACGGCGCCCGCCTCCCGGCCACCCGGCCCGGAACTCCCCTCGCGGGACCGGGCGTAGTACGATCCTCGCCGCGGATGGCGGCACTCTCACCCGACACGATCATCGGCATCGACCTCGGCACCACGAACTCGTGTGGCGCCGTGGCCTACGGCGACGGCCAGGTGAAGCTCATCCCGTACAAGGGGGGCGACTACACCATCCCGTCGATCTTCGCGATCGACGACAAGGGCAACGAGCTCATCGGCCACGAGGCCAAGCGCCAGTGGCAGCTCAACCCGCGCAACACGCTCTACGCCACCAAGCGCCTCATCGGCCGCGCTCCCAAGGACGAGGTGGTCGAGACGGTCCAGCGGTCGGTCCAGTACCAGGTCCACGCCGGCCGCGAGAACGACGTCGAGCTCGACTGCCACGGCCGCAGCTTCCACGTCCACGAGATCGGCGCCAAGATCCTGGCCAAGATCCGCGACGTCGCCTCCGATCACCTCGGCTTCCAGGTGACGCGCGCGGTGGTCACGGTCCCGGCCTACTTCACCGACCGGCAGCGCCAGGCGGTGAAGGAGGCGGGGCGCCTGGTCGGCCTGGAGGTGGTCCGGATCATCAACGAGCCCACCGCCGCCGCGCTTGCCTACGGGATCGGCAAGAAGCTCGAGGAGCGCGTGCTGGTCTACGATCTCGGCGGCGGGACGTTCGACGTGTCGATCATCGACATCCGCGACCGGGTGTTCGAGGTGAAGGCGACCGGTGGAGACATCTTCCTGGGCGGCCTCGACTTCGACAACGCCATCATCCGCCACGTCCTCGAGGACTTCCGGCAGAAGCACGGGATCGACCTCTCCTCCGACCCGGTGGCGATGCAGCGGATCAAGGACCTGGCCGAGCGGACCAAGATCGACCTCTCGGCCCGCTCCGAGGCGCCCTTCTCCATCCCGTTCATCACCATGACGCCCCAGGGGCAGCCGCTCAACATGGAGGTCAAGTTCGACCGCAAGCTGCTGGAACGGCTGACGCAGCCGCTCGTCGATCGCACCCTCAAGATCGTGGGCGCGGTGATGGCCGAGGCGGACGTCACCGCGGCCGACATCCAGGAGGTCATGCTCGTCGGCGGACAGACGCGCATGCCGGTGGTCCAGGAGCGGCTGACCAAGTTCTTCGGCAAGCCGCCGTCCAAGGGCGTCCACCCGGACGAGGCCGTGGCCATCGGCGCGGCGCTCTACGCCTGGTCGCTCCAGGAGAACTCGGATCTCAAGGTCCAGCTCCTCGACGTCATCCCCATGGCGATCGGCATCGAGCAGGCCGGGGGGGCGATGCACGTGGTCTTCCCCCGCAACGCCTCCATCCCGAACGCCAAGGCGATCTCGGCGACCAACGCGGTGGACGGCCAGACGGAGCTCGTGGTCCGCATCTTCCAGGGGGACCACCCCGAGACGCTCGAGAACGAGCTGCTCGGCGAGTTCACCTTCAGCGGCGTCCGCGCCTCGCGCCCCGGCGAGGTCCGCCTCGAGATCCTCTTCGAGGTGAACGTCGAGGGCATCCTGACCATGAGCGCGCGCGACATGGACACGGGCCGGCAGATGCGGACGACCGTTCGCGTGGCGTCCGCGTAGCGCGCTCACGCCGCCGCAGGCGGCGCGCAGGGACGCGAGGCGCTCAGCGCCGAGCAGGGCCCCTGCGGGCAGGGGTGGGGCCCCGACGGCTCCGCCGGCGGGGCGGGGCGGCACGCCCCGTGAGATCGCCCGCGCGCGACATGGACACGGGCCGGCAGATGCGGACGACGGTCCGGGTGGCGTCCGCGTAGCACGCCGGAGCCGGCGCCGTCGACGTTTCCGAACGGCGACCGTCCGTCTAGCGGTGCTCGCGCATCGCGGGCGCGGGAGCCACGCCGTGGGACAGCGTGCCGCCGCGCGGGGCCGCGCCGCGCGGTGCCATCCCCGCCGCGCCGCGCGACACCGGCGCGCCGGCGGGACGGGGCGGAGCGTACCCTGCGCCGCGGGCCTCGGCTCCGGTGCGGTATCCAGGCGCGGGCGCGGGGCCCGGGCCCCGGCCGACGCTCCAGCCCTCGCGGCGCTCGCCCATGCCCGGGACGGGCGCGGATCCGCGTCCCCAGCCGGCGCGGCCGTCCGGAACGGGCGATCCCACCGTGCCCGGGCCCCGGGCAGGCGACGGCACGGGCCGCGCCTCGGGCCGGTACACGGCGACCACGCCGGACTGCGGCGACGCCGCTCCGGGGGACGGCGCCGGCACGACCCGGACCGGCGTCACGGGCCGGCCGATCCGCTGCGAGACGAACGCGGGCGCCGGACCACCCCAGGCCGGAGCGGGCGCCAGCCGCACGCTCCCCGCCGGCGCCGGCCGCGGCGCGGTCCGCGGCGGAGCAGGTGCCGTCTCGTAGAAGTAGCGGCGGGTGTAGGCCGGGGGGTAGGCGCAGCCGTGGACCGATACGCCCACGAAGCTCCCCATGGGAACGAACGTCCACCACGCGTCCACGAATGGGTAGCTCGTGACATATACCGACAGTCCGGGTGCGAGCGGCGCCCATCCCACGGTCCCGGCGCTGAAGCGCCACGACACCCAGGCCGGAGCCCACTGGTACCCCGGCACCCAGATCCATCCGGCCCCCGGGTCGAAGGCCCAGCGGCCGTAGTGATAGGCGGCCCAGCCCCATGGCTCGTCCGAGACCCACATCCACCCCTCGTCCGTCCACTCCCAGCGGCCGTAGTAGTACGGGCGCCAGCCTGCCGCGACGTGAGGCCGCCAGGCGAGGCCGTAGCTCGTCGTCACCCAGTCGCCGTAGGGGGCGAGCGACTCGTGGAAGGAGTCGAAGCTCACCGACCCGGAGCCGCCCACGTCGACGGACACGTCGTAGTCCGGCTGGGGCGGTCCCGTTCGCTCGCCCGTGTAGTCTTCCTCCCACTCCCTGCCCTGCCCGGAGGCCCCGCGCGGAACGAGGCCGAGGGCGAGCGACAGCGCGAGGATCGTCTTGCGGAACATGTCAGCCAGCCTCCGCGGCGTGCACCCGTCACCCTACCCGCCGCGCCTTGCTTCCTCCACATTCCGCAAGCAAGGGGGGTGCCCGCGAGAACGGGCCTGAATCCCGCCGGATGCGCGTTCGCAGTCGAGGCCCGGCGCGCACACTGTGACGCTGGCGAACTGCGCGCCGGGGCGCCACGAGCTTGCCGGCGCTCCTGGCGCTCGTCCTGCCTCACCGGCCCCCTCTCCCGGGCGCCCCTCCGCGGAGCGGACCGCTCCCCGTCCATCGACGGGGGGCGCAGCGGCGCCATCGGCGCCGGCCCGGGCGTCAGGCGAGCTTCTTCTCCTTCTCGAAGGAGAGCAGCGGCGGCTCCTTGTTCAGGATGACGCCCTCGGTGATCTTGCACTCCTTCACGCCTTCCCGGTACGGCACGTCGTACATGATGTCGAGCATCGCCTGCTCGAGGATGGCGCGGAGGCCGCGGGCGCCCGACTTGCGGCGCATCGCCTCGCGGGCGGTCGCGCGGAGCGCCTCCTTCGTGAAGGAGAGCTTCACCTTCTCGAGCTCGAAGAGCTTCACGTACTGCTTCACCAGCGCGTTCTTCGGCTGGGTGAGGATGGTGACGAGGTCGTCCTCGGTGAGGTCGGCGAGCGTGGCGATGATGGGCAGCCGCCCCACGAACTCCGGGATCATCCCGAACTTGATGAGGTCGCCCGGCTCGACGCGCGCGAGGAGCTCGCCGAGGCTCGCCTCCTCCTTGCGCTCGATCTTGGCGCCGAAGCCGAGCCCCTTCACGCCGACGCGCCGGCGGATGATCTGCTCGAGGCCGCAGAACGCGCCGCCCACCACGAAGAGGATGTTCGAGGTGTCGACCTGGATGTACTCCTGCTGGTTGTACTTCTTGCCGCCGCGCGGGGTGACGTTGGCCCGCGTGCCCTCGATGATCTTGAGGAGCGCCTGCTGCACGCCCTCGCCGCCCACGTCGCGGGTGGGCGACGGCTGGTCGCCCTTGCGCGCGATCTTGTCGATCTCGTCGATGTAGACGATCCCGCGCGACGCCTTCTCCACGTCGTAGTCGGCGTTGTGGAGGAGGTTCTGGATGATGTTCTCGACGTCCTCGCCGACGTAGCCGGCCTCGGTGAGGCTGGTCGCGTCGGCGATCGTGAACGGGACGTTGAGGAAGCGCGCCAGCGACTGCGCCAGCAGCGTCTTGCCGGAGCCGGTGGGGCCGATGAGCAGGATGTTCGACTTCTGCAGCTCGACCTCTTCGCCTGCGCGCGACTGCCCGGGGCGCGGCGCGCGGGCCGGCTTCTTGGCGTAGACGCGCTTGTAGTGGTTGTAGACCGCGACGGCGAGGACCTTCTTCGCCCGCTCCTGCCCCACCACGTAGTCGTCGAGGAAGCTCTTGATCTCGGCCGGCGTCGGCAGCGAGACGGCCGGGCGGCCCTCGTCCCGATCGGCCTCCTCCGCGATGATGTCGTTGCAGAGCCGGATGCACTCGTCGCAGATGTAGACCGTCGGCCCCGCGATGAGCTTGCGGACCTCGCGCTGCCCCTTTCCGCAGAAGGAGCAGGACAGGTTGCCGTGGTGCGAGTCTTTCCGGCTCACGCGTCTCCTCGACGAGGAATGCTACCATCTTTCCGGCGGACCCCGAAGACGGCGGTCGGGGGCGAATATAGCCAGGGGTGCCTCCGGCTGCCCATCCAACTCCAGGACACCGCCGGGTGCCTAGTCCGAGCCGGCGAGCGACTCCAGCTCCCGTGCGAGGGCGTCGGCGCGGTGCGCCAACGGCTCGGGGAGGCCCTTCTCGGCTGCGCAGGCGTCGGCGAGGCGTCGGGCGAGCGCCGCCAGCCTCGCGAGCCGCTCGCCCTTCGCCGGCCGGGGCGCCGGGGGTGGCGCGCCGAACCGGTCGGACAGCATCCGGCTCATCGCCGCCGGCGTCGGGGGACGATCGAGCACCTCGTCGCGCAGCTCCCGCCACCCCGAGTCCGAGAGACGGCCCGCCTCCTCGGCGCGCGACAGCACCTCGATCACCTCGAAGGGCGGGGCGCGCGGCTCGCCCCTCGCCCGCGCCAGCTCCGGCTCGTGCCGCTCCAGGAAGCCGTAGCTCGCCGTGAGCTTGTCCGCGGTCGCCGGGCGGATGAACAGCTCCTTGGTGCAGTACCTCTCGAAGCTCGGGTGCCCCCACTCGCGCCAGAGCTGCTCGCGCTTCACCTCGGTGAGGAGCCGGCCGAACTCGACCCACGCGGCCTTGAAACGGCGCGCCCCTTCCAGCACGCGCCGCCGCACGGACCCCTCGGGCAGGTCCTCGGCGCGCGCGGCCAGCTTCTCGGCGGTGCTCGTCATCGGCCCACGTGGAAGGCCAGCGACACCGTGGGCCGCTGGCCGGGGAACGGGTCGAACTTCCAGCGCTCCAGCGACCGCTGGACGCAGTCGCGGAGCGCGCCTTGCCTGAAGCGCGGGTCGTCTATCCAGAGCTGCGCCACCCGGCCGTCGTTGCCGATCGCGAACTCGATGGGGATGTCGCCGCGGAAGTCCGGCGACCGCTCCGCCTCGGCGCGGAAGCAGGGCGCGAGGGTCCGCTGCTCCCGGCCGACCACCCCCTGGATCTTCCGCTCGTCGTACTGGGCGGCGACCAGCTCGCCGCCTCCGACCTCGCCCGCCGCGGCGGGACGCGGCTGCGGGCCCGGCGCGGGAGACGGGCGTGGCGCGGGCCTGGCCGCCCCGGGCTCCTTGGGGACCGCGACGTCCTCGTCGGCCGCGTGCCTGCCCACCCCGACGCGCGCCGCGGCCGCGATCCGGATGCCGCTTCCGAAGTCCTCCAGGAGCGGGCTGGTGTCGAGGCGCGACCCCTGCGCGACGACGTACGCCCCCACCACCGCGCCCGTGACCAGGAGGAGCGCGGCGAGCCCGATGGCGATCCCCACCACCCGGCCGCGCCGCCGGGCCAGCGCCCGGGCACCGGTCACCTCCCGCTCGACGCGGAGCGCGGCCTCCGCCTTGCGCGCGTGGAGGAGGAACAGCGGGAGGTCGCCGACCGCGGTCCAGCGCCCATCCCCTGCGGAGACCGGCGTGCGGGCGTCGATCTCCCCGCGGTAGAGCAGCCGGGCGAGATCGCGGGAGGAGAGCGGTCCGAACACCTGGCCGGCCTTCCGGAACAGCCAGTCCCCCCCCTCCAGCGCGGGGTCGTCGATGACGAGGTCGTCGGGGCGGCCGGGCGGCATGTGGGACGGAGCGAGGCGGTGCGCGGACTCCGGACGTCGCGCCGGCCGCGGAAGCGTGGTGAACTTAGCACGGCTTGGAAAGGCGCCGCTACGCTCTCCGCCTCGCTTACGACGGGGGCCGGTTCCGCGGGTTCCAGCGGCAACCGGGGCTCCCCACCGTCCAGGAGGCGCTCGAGATCGCGCTGGCGCCGTTCCGCCCGAGCGGCCCGCTCGCGGCCGCGGCGCGCACGGACGCGGGTGTCCACGCCCTCGCCCAGGTGGTGAGCGTCTCGCTCCGCGCCGAGGTGGCGCCGGACGCGCTGCGCCGCGCGGTGAACTCCGCGACGCCGGAAGGGCTCCTCTGCCTCGACGCGTGGCGAGCGCCCCCGTCGTTCCACGCGCGCGCGTCCGCACGAACGCGGACGTACGTGTACCTCGTGGGTGCCCCGCCGCCGGAGTCCCTCGCCGGGTTCGCCTGGGCGCTGCCGGATCCGCGCGCCTTCCCGGGCGTGGAGGCGCGGCTCGACCCCGGGGCCCTCCGCGCCGCGCTCGCGCACGCGGTCGGCACCCACGACTTCAGGGCCTTCGCGCGCCCCGGCGAGCAGCGGGGCACCGTCCGCACCATCCTCCGCGCCGAGGTGACGAGCGCCGAATGGGCTCCCCTCCACGCCATCGTCATCGAGGGGCACGGCTTCCTGCGCGCGATGGTCCGCCACCTCGTCGGGACCGCCGTGACCGCCGCCCTCGGTCTGGTGTCCCCCGGAACCGTGCTCGATCTGCTGGCGGCAGGCGGGCGCTACCGCGGGGTCCGCGCGCCCGGGTGGGGCCTCACGCTCGTGGCGGTGTCGTACCCTGGCGGGACGGGCGAGGCCGGGTCCGCCACGCGGTGAACGCGTCGAGCCCGCTGCAGCGTGCGAGCCGAAGGCGGGCCGCGGTGGGCAACCGTGGCGCGGCCGGCGGCGCTGCGGGTCGCTTCCCTGCCGTGCGCGGAGGGAGGTTCAATTGTCGCTCCCGTGCGCCTCGACGCGCTCCGGGAGGTGCCCGTACTTGGCGAGGAGGTCCGCGACTGCCTCGCGCAGGTAATCAGACTGGCGCACGCGGGTCTTGCGGGCGAGGTTCCGCAGCTCCGCCGCGAACGCCGGAGGGAGCCGCACGAGCATCGGCTCGAGCCGGTTCGGCTGGATGACGGCTAGCTCCGGAGCGGCTTCGATGGGGGTCGTCATGTGTAGGCTCCTGATGACAGTTGATTACGTTTGCCTACACGCTACCACTCGATAGCCAGAGGGCAAGAAATCGAGCGGTCGCGCTTCCTCCGCGCCGCGGTCCGCGGCGGGACCGAGCTCCCGGGCGAGGAGCCCTGCGATCCCGGCCCGATCCCGCTCCTACTCGAACCGGAGCTGCGCCCCGACCGAGCCTCCGACGGACGCGATGCGCATCTCCCCGAACGCCGTCGAGAAGCCCAGCGCCGCGAAGAGCCCGGCGTTGCGTGAGAGCTCGTACTGGAGGCCGATGCGGAGCAGCGGGCCGATCGAGAAGCGCGTCGCCACCGTCGCCCAGACCCCCGCCTCGAAGAACGTCTTCCACTCGTCGAGGCCGAAGTAACCCCGGTAGCGTGCGTCCAGTGAGACGAGCTCGCCGCGGCGGACCGGGTCGCTGGTGGGCGGCGCCGCCTGGACGCCGAGCGACAGCTCTCCGCCCTCGCCCGTCACGTCGAAGCCGTAGGCGAGCCGCAGCCCGGGACGCCAGAACGACTCGGTGGCGTGGCCGCTCTCCGCGACGGTGTCGTGGAGCAGCAGCGCCTCGACCAGCGGGCCGTGCTGGTCGCGGTGATCCCACCGTTGCTCCAGGGCGCGTGCGCCGAGGGGCGCGGCGGCGGCGAGGACGGAGGCGAGCAGCGCCCAGGGGGACGACCCGCCCCGCGCGCGCCTCATCCGTCCACCACCGGCAGGGCGATCCCGGCGAGCTCGTTCATGCGGCCGGAGCGGAAGGGCTCGAGGTCGAGCACCGCGATCTTGAAGCCGGCGCGGCGGACCGCGGTGGCCAGCTCGGCGCGGCGGGAGAACGCCGCCCCGAGCTCCTCCTCGGCCACCTCGATCCGGCCGAGCTCGCCGTGATGGCGCACGCGAAACGAGCGGAGGCCGAGCGCGCGCAGCGCCGCCTCGGCCCGCTCCACCTGCCCGAGGCGCTCGGGGGTCACCGGCGTGCCGTACGGGATGCGCGACGCCAGGCAGGCCATCTGCGGCTTGTCCCAGGTGGAGAGGCCGTAGGCGGCGCTCCAGGCCCGGACCTCGGCCTTGCCCAGACCGGCCTCGGCCAGCGGGGAGCGGACCCCGCGCTCGGACGCGGCGCGGTGGCCGGGGCGGTGATCGCGCCGATCGTCCGCGTTGAAGCCGTCCAGGACGGCGGCGAGGCCGTGCGCGCGGGCCGCGTCCTGGCAGAGGCGGTACAGCTCCGACTTGCAGAAGTAGCAGCGGTCCGGCCCGTTCGCGACGTAGCGCGGGTCTTCCTGCTCGCGGCTCTCCACCTCGAGGTGGCGTGCGCCGAGCCGTGCGGCAAGCTCCCGTGCCTCGGCGCGCTCGGACTGCGGGACGCTGGGGGAGTGCGCCGTGAGCGCGACCGACGCCTCGCCCAGCACCTCGCGCGCGACGGCGAGGAGGAACGTCGAGTCGACCCCCGCGGAGAACGCCACCAGCGCGCTGCCGCAGGCGGCGAGGTCGGACTTCATCCGCACGAGCTTGTCGGCGGAGGCGCGCCGGAGCTCCTCGAGCGAGGCGGGGCTCATGTCGACGAGGTGATAGCGCGGCCGCGCCGCCGTGGCTTCCGTCCTGGGGGGCCACTCGCTCCGCCCTCGCGGAGCGCGCGCGCTCACCGCCGCCGCTTCGCCGGCCGGGCGGTGCGGGCGGCGATCTTCTTCGGCGCCTTGCGGGCGGCTGCCCTGGCGGAGAGCTTCCCGCGGCCGCCGCGCCGGGCAGGCTTCGACGGCTTGCCGCGCTTGGGCCTCTGTCCGCCGGTGAGGCGGCCGAACTCCGTGGGGCCGACGTACTTGAGATCGACGAGCGCCTGGAACACGCGCGTCGCCTCCTGGTCCACGGTCTCCTGATCCGAGTGGATGACCAGTTCGGCGTGCGACGGCGGCTCGTAGGGGACGTCCACGCCGGGCACCTGCTTCAGCTCAGCCGCGAGCGCCCGCTTGTAGACACCCTGCGGGTCGCGCTCCTGGAGCTTGTCCATCGAGCAATCGACGAAGACCTCGACGAACCGGCGCGCCTCGCGGCGGAGCTGCTCCCGCGCGTCGCGGTACGGCGAGAGCGCGGCGACGATGGCGATGCCGCCCGAGCGCATGACGGCCTTCGCGACGTAGCCGAGGCGCGCGACGGCGGCGCCGTGCTCCTCCTTGGAGGGCCCGAGCCCCTTCAGCAGCACGGCCGCTTCGCCCCCCTCGTCGAGCAGCTCGACGCGGCGCCCGGCGGCGGCGAGGCGCTTCACGAGCTGGGCAGCGAGCGAGGTCTTGCCGGCCCGCTGCATTCCCGTCAGCCAGATCACGAACCCCGTGGGCTGCTGCATGTCCATCGTCTGCCTCCGGCGCTCCCCCACGCGGGGCGCGAATCCCCGCGCTCCATCGGGTGGGTCGAGCGGCGTTTCGCCAGTATATCCGGGCTCCTCGCCGATGCCAAATCGGGGTCGCCCGGGCCCAAACGAAATTTGCAAAGCCATTTCAGCCGCTTGATCGAAGGGTCCTCGTCGCGCCCGGTCACGGCCCGGCAAACCCCTGGGAGATCCCAGAGTCCGGTTCCGGCATGGCGGCGCATGCAGGTCCAGGTAGGTGGAACGCCGACGCGCGCGGCAACCCGGGGGATGGTGATCGGGGGCCGGAGACGCGCGGGGGCCCGCGCGCTGCGCTCACGGCCCTTGCGCCGGGTCGACCGCGGCGCAGGCGCACCCCGGGAGCCGGGTCGTGGGCCGCGCGGTCGCCACGCCGCGCACGACGTCGATCTTCCGGCCGCCGCTGCGGCCCGGCTCGCAGAGGAGCAGGAGCAGCTCGCCCGCCCCCAGCGCGCCGACCGCCGCGGCGCCCGGCGCCGGCGGACGGCCGGCCGAGTCGGTCGAGCGCGCGCAGGCGTAGCACGGCGCGCCCGGCGGTATCGCCACCACGCCGCCGCCGTCGGCGTCCACCTCGATGACGACGTGCGGGATCCGCGCCCGGCGCGATTGCTCCGCGACGGCGAGGGCCTGCGCCACCGACGGCGCGCAGATGAGCGCCGCGGTGGGGACCCCGCCCGTCGGGTACGGCTCGATCGCGGCGAAGCGCGACAGCGCCTCGAGCGCGGCCTGCGCGGCGACGGTCCGCGGGGTGCCCGCGACCGATGGCGGGTACAGCCAGGCCGCGGCGTCCGCCGGACCGACGGCCTCGGGGTCGTCGATCCACACCTTCCCGACGCCGGCCTCGACCAGGTACGCGAGCGCGGGGCCCGCCGCGGTCCCGGCGCCGACGACGCGGACCCGGGCCGCGCCGAGCCGCTCCTGCCCTGCCTCGCCCACCCCCGGCACGAGCAGCTGGCGCGACCAGCGCGCGACGCGCTCGTCGCTCAGCGCCACGGGTCCGCCTCCGCTGCGCCCTTCTCCACCAGGACGCGCCAGGACCCGGGGGCACCGGCGAGGGCCTCGACGGCGACGACGCGGTGTCCGTCCTCGGCGGCGCTCCGCGGCAGGCTCCGGAGCGGCTCGCCGGCGGCGAGCCAGACCTCGAGCACCTGGCCCTCCGCCAGGCGCTCCAGCGCGATCCGCGTCTTCACGTAGGTGAGCGGGCACGCGAAGGGGCGCACGTCGATGCGGGCGGCGGGCGTCATGCGCCGTCCCCTGGACGCGAGGACGAGACCTCGCGCGGCAGCGGACGCGAGCTCTGGAGCGCCTGCACGCCGGCGCAGCTCGGGCAGCCGACGCGGCGGCGGACCGGCACGATCCGCGAGCGCGCGCTCCGGGCCTCGAAGGTGAGGAGCCGCCCCTCGTACGCGCCCCGCTCGCCGGCCAGCACGCGCGCCGCCTCCGCCCCCATGAGCGCGCCCGCGAAGCCGGCGACCGGCCCGAGCACCCCCGCCTGCGCGCAGGTCGGGACCTCTCCCTCCGCCGGCGGCGACTCGAAGAGGCAGCGCAGGCACCCGCCCAGCCCCCCGGGCACGACGGTGAGGAGCTGCGCCGTGGTCCGGAGGACACCGCCATGCACGAGCGGCCGGCGGGCACGGGCCGCGGCGTCGTTGGCGAGGAACTTGGTCGGGAAGTTGTCCGAGCCGTCCACCAGCACGTCGACGGAGCGGACCAGATCCTCGGCGTCGGCCGCGTCGAACCGCCGGTCGAGCGCCTCCACCCGGATGGCGGGGTACAGCGTCTGGACGCGCGCCGCCGCGGCCGCGGCCTTGCGCCGGCCGACGTCGGCCTCCCCGAAGAGCGGCTGGCGGTTGAGGTTCGAGGTCTCCACCGCGTCGTCGTCGACGATCACCAGGCGTCCGACCCCCGCCGCCGCCAGGGTGAGCAGCGCCGGGCCCCCGAGACCTCCGGCCCCGATGACGAGCGCGCTCTTCGTGGCCAGGTTCATCCCCGCTGGGCCCTATATCCCGGGCCCGCCGCAGGGGCAAGCGGGCGCCGCACCGCCTGCACCGCCGGTCGCGTTCAGAAGGCGAGCGCCCGGCCGGCCTGCGCGAGCCGCCAGAGCGACGGCAGCGTCGTCAGCTCGTCGAGCGCCGGGGCGACGGCGCCGGGGTCGAGCCCCTCGACGCGCACCAGCGTCTCGCACGCCACGACGCGCAGCCCGAGCTCGCGCCGCGCCTCGTCGAGCGCCCCGGCCAGCGACCCCAGCTTCGCGCCGGCGGCGGCGGGCGGGGCGCCCTCGTCGAAGCGCCCCTCGGTCCACAGGCGCAGCGGCTCGAAGGCGAGCGCGACGGTGACCTGGTCGCCGAGCGCCGCCGCGGTGACCGCGACGGTCGCGGCCTGGCAGCGCGCCGCCCAGCCCGCGGAGTGGAGGAAGACGACGAGCGGCGCCTGGGGGTCCACGGCCTGCTACCGTCCGAAGAGGCGCCCGAAGAGCCCCTTCTTCTCCCCTGCCCGGGGCGGCGCGTCGATGGGGCGCGCGCCCTTGGGGGCGGTGGCGGCCTCCGGGAGCTGGAGCTTCGCGCGGAGCGACTCGGGCGTGTCGAGCGTGGCGAGCTGCGCCGCCGTCACCTGGTTCGTCGCCAGGTTGCGCGCCGAGACCGCGAGGATCCCCTCGGCGCCCAGCGAGAACTCGATGGCGACCTTCACCGCGCCGCGCGGCCGCGCGGGGAGGCCGGGCACCTTCACCGTCCCCAGGTACTCGCACTCGGAGACCTTCGGCGCGTCACCCTGGAAGACCTGCAGCTCGAGCTCGGTCTGGCCGTCCTTGGTGGTGCCGAGCTCGTAGGACTTCTTCGCGGGCAGCCGGGTGTTGCGCGGCAGGATCGGCGCCATCCGGCCGCCGGGCAGCCCGACCCCGATGCCCATGGCGAGGACGTCGATCAGCACCACCGAGTCGATGCGCTGGCTGGAGTCGGCGAGGAGCGCGGCGCCCAGCGCCACCGCCTCGTCGGGGTGGACGCCCTTGTTCGGCTCGCGCCCGAACTCCTCGCGGATCTTGCGCCACACCAGCGGCATCCGGCTCTGCCCGCCGACGAGCAGCACCTCCTGGATGTCGTCCCGGCCGAGCCCCTTGGCGGCCAGGACCTCGCGGCACACCTCGATGGACCGATCCACCAGGCGCACGGTGAGCTCCTCCAGCTCCTCGCGCGTGACCGCCACCTTCAGCTCCACGTCCTGGCCCTTCGGCGACTTGCACAGGTACGGGACGTGGGCAACGGCCGCGTCGCGCTCCGAGAGGGCGATCTTCACCTCCTCGGCCGAGTCGCGGATCCGCTGCCAGACCACCCGGTCGTCGGGTGGCGCGAAGCCGTTCTTCTCCATGAAGGCCCAGACCACGTGGTCCACGAGCTGCGCGTCGAAGTCCACGCCGCCGAGGAAGGTGTCGCCGCCGGTCGAGACCACCTCGTAGACGTCGTTCTGGATCTCGAGCACGGAGGCGTCGAAGGTGCCGCCGCCCAGGTCGTACACCAGGATGCGCTTGTCGAGCCCCTTGCCGTACCCGAAGGCGAGCGCGGCGGCGGTCGGCTCGTTCACGATCCGCTCCACCTCGAGCCCGGCCAGGACGCCCGCCTCGCGGACGGCGCTCCGCTGGTGGTCGTTGTAGTAGGCCGGCACCGTCACCACCGCGCGAGTGACCGCCTCGCCCAGGGCCTGGGTCGCCGTCTCGCGCATCTCCTTCAGCACCAGCGCGGCCACCTGCTGGAGAGAGAAGACCCGGCCGGCGAACCGCACCGCCGCTGCGCCGCCCTCCCCCTCCACGATCTCGTAGTGGAAGCGATCGCGGCAGGCCTGCACGGTGGGGCTCGCGAAGGGGCGGCCTACCAGTCGCTTCGAGCCGTACACGGTGTGGCGCGGGTTCACGATCATCTGCGCCTTGGCGGCCTGCCCGACCAGCAGCCGGCCCTGGGTGTCGTAAGCGACGATCGACGGGAGGGTCCGGTATCCCTGCTTCGAGGTCAGCACCAGCGGCCGCCCGCCGTTCACGACGGCGACGCACGAGTTGGTGGTGCCGAGGTCGATCCCGACGATGGGGCCCTTGGCCCGTGGGGCAGGTCCTGCGGGCTTCGGCGACGCGGCCGGCGTCGGGGCGGGGGGCGCCGGAGCGGGGGGCGCGGTCGCGGCGGGGCCGGGTGGCTGCGCCGGGGCCGGCGCGTCGGGGGCGTCGACGTCGAACTCGATGTCGTCGAAATCGTCCACCGGCAGCGGCGGGCCGTCGATGCGCGCCTCGGCGCCCCGGGTCGCGACGACGAGGTCGACGAGGGCGCGGCTCTCGGAGTCCAGCTCGGTGAAGCGGATCCCCATGCCCGGGTCGCGGTGCGGCTCGCCGGGCGCCGAGGGCGGTGTCGTCCAGGTCACCACCCCCTTGCCGTGGATCACCCGGTCGCCAGATTCGATGGCGACGTCGAGCACCACCTCGGCGCCGGGTGGGCGGGGGTCGAGCGTGCGGACGAAGATCCCACCGCGGGAGATGTTCACCGAGTAACGCTCGATGAACTCGTCGATCGAACCGAACCCGAGCCGGATCTTGAGCTCCAACGGGACGCGCGTCTCGCGGCGCCTCTCCTCACCCATGCGCGGATTCTACCCCGGCCGGCACCACCCGCCAGCCCGCGTCCCTGCCCGCTGGCGCGGCTCCCGCACGCGAGGCCCGAGAGCACCCTCCGCCACCTCGCGAACGAGGAGCTCGGCACGCCCATCGGCCTCGACCGCGACGACCGGGCGTCGCGCCGCCCGCGCCGCCTCTCCCGGGACTTGCGCCCCTCGCCGGTGGGCGCCAGACACCCTCATCCGGCCGGCCCGCTGCCGGCCGGGGGAGCGCCCATGCCCTACGTCGTCGCCGAGCCGTGCATCAAGTGCAAGTACACCGACTGCGTCGAGGTGTGCCCGGTCGACTGCTTCTACGAGGGGCCGAACCTGCTCGTCATCCACCCCGAGGAGTGCATCGACTGCGGCGCGTGCGAGCCCGCCTGCCCGACCAAGGCGATCTTCCCCGAGGACAGCCTGCCGGAGAAGTGGAAGGAGTACGTCGCCCTCAACGCCGAGCTGTCCAGGACCTGGCCCAACATCTCCGAGAAGAAGGACGCGCTCCCCGACGCCGACCGCTGGAAGGACGTCGAGGAGAAGCGCCAGCTCCTCGAGCGCTGACGCGGGCGCGCCCCGCTTGCGCCCGGACCGCCCCTTTGCTAGAAAGCCTGCGCTCCAACGCCCAGGTGGTGGAACTGGTAGACACACCATCTTGAGGGGGTGGCGCCGTAAGGCGTGCGAGTTCGAATCTCGCCCTGGGCACTGCGTGACGAGAAACGGGATCCGACGGCCGTCGGATCCCGTTTTTCGTTTCGCACAGACGTCGGCAGGGTCAATGCGAGGGCTTCGGGGCGGCGGGCGCGGACGGTCCGGGCGGCACCTCGGCGCTCGAGCCCGGCACGAAGGGCTGGGGCGCCCCGGGGGCCGGCACCGGCTGCGCCGGCGCCGCCTGTCGCGCCACCACGGACTGCGTGCGCGACGAGTGGTAGGCGAGCGTGAGCGAGGTGACCATGAAGATCGCGGCCGAGGTGGCGGTGATCTTGGACAGGAACGTCGTCGCGCCACGCCCGCCGAACACGGTCTGGGAGCCGGCGCCACCGAAGGCAGCGCCCATCCCGCCGCCCTTTCCGGCCTGGAGCAGGATCACGAGGATGAGGAAGACGCAGACGAGGACGTGGATGACGGTGACGAGCGTGATCAACGGAGTGCACCTTTCACGATGGCGAGGAAGTCCTTCGCCTTGAGGCTGGCCCCGCCGACGAGCGCGCCGTCGATGTCGGGCTGGGACATGAGCTCCTGGGCGTTCTCGGGCTTCACCGAGCCGCCGTACTGGATGCGCACCGCGTCGGCCGCGGACGAACCGCCCAGGTCGCGCAGGATCTTCCGGATGGCCGCGTGGACCTCCTGTGCCTGCGCGGAGGTGGCGGTCTTGCCGGTGCCGATGGCCCACACCGGCTCGTAGGCCACGGTGAGCGCGGCGAGCGGGGCGGAGGGGATGCCGGCCAGACCGGCGCGAACCTGGCGCCCGACCACGTCGAGGGTGCGCCCGGCCTCCCGCTCGGCCAGCGTCTCGCCGACGCAGACGATCGGCAGCAGGTTCGCGGAGAGGACCGCCCCGACCTTCCTGCGAACGGTCTCGTCGGTCTCGCCGAAGAGCTGGCGGCGCTCGCTGTGGCCCACGATGACGTGGCGGCAGCCGATCTCGGCCAGCATCGGCGCCGAGACCTCCCCGGTGAAGGCGCCCTGCGCCTCCCAGTGGACGTCCTGGGCCGCGAGCTCGAGCCGCGTGCCGGCGGCCGCCCCCGCCGCGGCCTGGAGCGCGGTGAAGGGCGGCGCCACCGCGACCTGCACCGCCGCGCCGTCGGCGCCCAGCCCGGCCGCCAGCTCCTTCAGCAGCGCGACGGCCTCGGCCGCCGTCTTGTGCATCTTCCAGTTGCCGCAGACGAACTTGCGCCGCGCCATGGCTACTCCTCCAGGACCTTGATCCCGGGGAGCTCGCGCCCCTCGATGAACTCGAGGCTCGCGCCGCCGCCCGTGGAGACGTGCGTCATCTTCGAGACCAGCCCCGCCTCCTCGACCGCCGCGGCGCTGTCGCCGCCGCCCACCACGGTGACGGCGGCGCTGTCCGCCATGGCGCGCGCCACGCCGAACGTCCCCTCCGCCCACGGCTTCTGCTCGAAGAGGCCCATGGGCCCGTTCCAGAACACCGTCTTCGCCGCGAGGATGCGCTGCCGGTAGCGATCGAGCGTCTTCGGGCCGATGTCGAGGCCCATCAGGCCGTCGGGCAGGGCACGGTCGTTCACCACCACGCGCTTCGCGTCGGCCCCGGGGGCGTCGCCGGCGACGTGATCGACCGGGAGCATCAGCTCGACGCCCTTCTGGCCGGCGCGATCCAGGATCTGCCGCGCCAGCTCGAGCTTGTCCTCCTCGACGAGGCTCTTGCCGACCGGCACCCCCTGCGCCTTCAGGAACGTGTACGCCATGGCGCCGCCGACGAGGACGGCGTCGGCCTTGCCCATGAGGTTCTCGAGCACCTTGATCTTGTCGGAGACCTTGGCGCCGCCGACGACCGCCACGAAGGGCCGCGCCGGCTGCCCCAGCGCCTTGCCGAGGTACTCGACCTCCTTCTGGATGAGGAAGCCGGCGGCCTTCTCCTTCACGAACTTCGCCATCCCGGCGGTGGAGGCGTGCGCCCGGTGCGCGGTGCCGAAGGCGTCGTTCACCCAGACGTCGGCGAGGCTCGCCAGCTCGCGGGCGAATGCCTCGTCGTTCTTCTCCTCCTCCGGGTGGAAACGCAGGTTCTCGAGGAGCAGGACCTGGCCGTCCTTCATGTCCTTCACGGCCTTCCGGACCCCGTCGCCGATGCAGTCGTCGGCGAAGACCACGTCCTGCTTCAGGAGCTCCTGGAGCCGCTCCGCCACCGGCTCGAGCGTGAACCTGGCCCGGTCCTCGGGCTTGCCCTTGGGGCGCCCCAGGTGCGAGGCGAGGATCACCTTCGCCCTGTGGTCGACGGCGTGCCGGATGGTGGGCAGCGCCGCGCGGATCCGCGCGTCGTCGCCGACCTTGCCGTGCTCGTCGAGCGGGACGTTGAAGTCGACGCGGATGAAGACGCGCTTGCCGGCGAGGTCGAGCGCGTCGAGGGTCTTGAGCGCCATGGCCGCTACTTGGTGAGGTACTTCGCCACGTCCACCATGCGGTTCGAGAAGCCCCACTCGTTGTCGTACCAGGCGAAGACCTTCGCGAAGGTCCCGTCGATGACGAAGGTGCTGCTGGCGTCGAAGATCGACGAGGCCGGGTTGTGGTTGAAGTCGATCGACACGAGCGGCGCGTCGCAGTACTCGAGGACGCCCTTGAGCGCGCCGTCGGCGGCCTTCTTGAACGCCGCGTTGATCTCCTCGGCGCTGGCCGGCTTCTCCAGCTCCACGGTGAGGTCGACGAGCGAGACGTTGGGCGTCGGCACGCGGACGGCGGTGCCGTTGAGCTTGCCCTTGAGCGCCGGGATCACCTCGGCGACCGCCTTGGCGGCGCCGGTGGTCGACGGGATCATGGACAGGGCCGCGGCGCGGGCGCGGCGCAGGTCCTTGTGCGGCAGGTCCAGCAGGTTCTGGTCGTTGGTGTAGCTGTGGATGGTGGTCATCAGGCCGCGCTTGATGCCGAACGACTCCAGCAGGACCTTCGCCACCGGCGTGAGGCAGTTGGTGGTGCAGGAGGCGTTGGAGATGATCTTGTGCTTGGCCCGGTCGATCTGCTGGTGGTTGATGCCGTAGGCGACGGTGATGTCCGGGCCCTTGGCGGGCGCGGAGATGAGCACGCGCGGCGCGCCGGCCTTGAGGTGCCCCTCGGCCTTCTCCTTCTCGGTGAAGAGTCCGGTGCACTCCAGCACCAGGTCGACCTTGTTGGCGGCGTGGGGCAGGTCCGCGGGCGCCTTGATGGCGGTGACCTGGATCTCCTTCCCGTTCACCACGATGGCCTTCTCGGTCGCCTTCACGTCGGCGGCGAGCACGCCGTGGACCGAGTCGTACTTGAGCAGGTGCGCGAGCGTCTTCGTGTCGGTCAGGTCGTTCACGGAGACGAAGTCGAGATCCCTGTCGCCCCGCTCGATCGCCGCGCGCACGACGCACCGCCCGATCCGCCCGAAACCGTTGATCGCGATCCTCGCCATTTCGTCGCCGCCCTCAGTGGTTGGAGTGGGAAAACCCTGCGAAAAAGGTGGCCTAACCTACTTTTCGTGCCACGGGGTGTCAACGGGAAGCTCGTGACCGAAAAAACAGGAACGGCGCCGGTTTGCACCGGGCGCCGTCCGATGGCCCACCTTCGAGTGGGCCGGCACTGCACGCGCCGTCAGAGAGCCGCGCGCCAGTTCTCCTTCGGCCCCTCCGCCACCGGCGGGCGCGAGTCACCGCTCTCCGACTTGAGGTTCTGGGTCACGAGGTCGATGAGCTCGGTCGACAGGCTCAGGATCTGGTTGGGCGAATACCCGTTGCCGCGCAGCTCCTTGAAGAGCGACTTCGCGAGGATCTTCGTACCCTTGACGTCGAGCGTGCCTGGCACCATGGAGATCTCCCAGCAGTAAGGCTTGGTTGGTCACTCCATCAGCAAGGTGCAGGCCACCGCCTGGGACAATGGACACTTGCAGTCGTTTCGGATACTTGGATCCATCGTGCGCCTGTCTGGCCGTCCCTCCGAGTGCGTAGGTGGTTTCGCACTGCCCCTTGATCGCGGGGCAAGGGCGCGTAGACCGCTTCGCGCCGGAAGCGGTCAACCCCTGCGAGTGGACGGATGTTCTCGTTGAGATGAGGTATCGCGTTTCGGACCTCCCGTTGTGGCTCGACGAGGACGAGGCGCTCCTCGTCCGGCGGGTTGCCGAGCGGCTCGGGGTCGCGCCGGAGCACCTCTCGGGCGCCCTGGTGGTGCGCCGGTCGCTCGACGCGCGGAAGAAGGGCCACCCCCGCTGGCTGGTCAACCTCGAGGTCGAGGTCGAGGGCCCCATCCACGGATCGCCGGCCGGCGTGGCCGCCACCCCCGCCCCCGAGCCGGCGCCCGCGCCCGTCCGCCGCCCGGCGACGAGGCCGATCGTGCTGGGCGCCGGGCCCGCCGGGCTGTTCTGCGCGTGGGCGCTGCTGGAGCGCGGAGTGCCCTCCATCATCGCCGACCGCGGGAAGCCGGTGTCGCCCCGGCGGCGCGACGTCGCCGAGCTGATGCGCTCCGGCGCGCTCGACCCCGAATCCAACATGAACTTCGGCGAGGGGGGCGCGGGCGCCTACACGGACGGCAAGCTCGGAACGCGCATCCACCACCCCTCGGTCCGCAAGGTGGTCGAGCTGTTCGCGCGCTTCGGCGGCGTGCAGCGCATCCTCGAGGAAGGGAAGCCGCACGTGGGCTCGGACCTCCTCCCGGGCGCCATCGCGGCGATGCGCGCCGCGCTGGAGCGCGGCGGCTGCGAGGTGCTCTTCGGCGCGCGCGCCGTCGATCTCGAGGTCGCCGGCGGACGGTTCCGGGGGCTGCGGCTCGCCGACGGCAGGGCCCTCGAGTCCGACCGCCTGGTCCTCGCGCCCGGGAACAGCGCCCGGGAGCTGTTCGAGCTGTTCGCCGCGCGCCGCTGGGCCGTCGAGGCGAAGCCGTTCGCGGTCGGGTTCAGGGTGGAGCACCCGCAGGCGCTCATCGACCGGATCCAGTACGGGATGGACCGGCGCCACCCCAAGCTGCCACCCGCGGACTACCGGCTCGCCGACAACCCCCGCATCGGCGGCGAGGCGCGCGGCGTCTTCTCGTTCTGCATGTGCCCGGGCGGCGTGGTGGTGCCCACGCCCACCGAGCCCGAGATGCAGTGCACGAACGGGATGTCCAACTCGCAGCGCTCCTCGCCGCTCGCCAACGCGGGACTGGTGGTGGCGGTGTCGCTCGCCGACTTCGCCGCCGAGGGGTTCGAGGGCCCGCTCGCCGGGCTCGCCTGGCAGCGCAAGTGGGAGCGCGCCGCCTATCGGCTCGGCGGCGGCGGCTACCGCGCGCCGGCGCAGCGCCTCTCCGCCTACCTGGCGCGCCGGCCCGGCGCACCGCCGGGCCGGACGTCGTACCGGCCCGGCGTCACCCACGCGGCCCTCGACGAGCTCTTCCCGGCGCCGGTCCGGGACGCGCTCCGTGCCGGGGTCCGCACCTTCGACCGGCGCATGCGCGGCTTCGCGACGGACGAGGCGCTCCTCCTCGGGATCGAGTCCAGGACCAGCTCGCCGTGCCGGCTCCTGCGCGGCGACGACCTCCAGTCGCCCTCCGTCGTGGGGTTGTACCCCTGCGGCGAGGGGGCGGGCTACGCCGGCGGGATCGTCTCGTCGGCGGTGGACGGGCTCCGCGTCGCCGAGGCGATCTGCGCCGAGCTGGGGCCCGCGTGAGCGGAGCAGCCTCCACGGGGCGGGCGCGCATGCGGTACCGCGTCAGGAACGCGGCCGGCGAGGAGCTGGTGGTCCCGTCGCTCGCCGACCTGCACGCGCTCTACGATCAGGGCTTCCTGTCGGACGACGACCTCGTCCGGGCGGAGACCTCCGAGCGCTGGGTCGCGGCCGGCGAGATGCCGGCGCTGCACGGGGTGCGCGAGCGCAGGGCCGACTGGAAGCGGCTGTGGCCGATCGCGGCGGCCGCCGTTGGACTCGCGGCGGCCATCGCTCTCCTGCTGGCGCGCTAGCTGCGGCGCCGGCGCACAGCCCCCGAGGCCGCCTCGCGAGACGCGGTCTCGCCGCCGGCCGCCGCGCCGTGCTGGACGGTCCAGGGCCTGCTCCTCACTGCGCGCGAATACTCCTTCGCGCCCCGCGCGGAAGCCTCGGGTCGCGACGCCGGGGCGCCAGGCGCGCCGGGTTCGCGCGGCGCGCGCTAGCTGGTCCTGCCGAAGTCGTCCTGCACGCGCACCACGTCCTCGACCTCGGGTGTCGAGACCTCGAGCACGTCGCAGTCGGAGACGGCTCGCATGCGGTGCACGGTCCCCGGCTTCACGCGGTAGCTCTGGCCGGGAGCCATCGGGTGGTCGACGAGCCGGCCGCCCTCCTCGAGCACCAGGACCATCTCGCCCGCGAAGAGGTGGATCGTCTCGTCCTTCCTCACGTGGTACTGCAGCGAGAGCTGCGACCCGGCCTTCACGTGCAGGAGCTTGCCCACGTACCGCTCGGTCTGGGCCCACCACAGCTCGTACCCCCACGGCTTCTCGACGCGCTTCGGCTTCTCGAAAGGGGTCATCACGCGCACTCTAGCTCACGGCTCCGACGGTTGATCACAAGTCACGCGTCGCGACCTCGTACCCTGCGGCGTAGTCGCGGAGGCGTTGCCACCCTCGACGGTCGCGGTGGGGACCGCTCTTGCGAGCGGCCCCCGCACGGGATCCCGGCAGGCGCCGCCAGCGTACATTGCGTGGTCAAGCCGCCCATTGGCGAAGAAGCCCGCTACTCCAGCGTCGCCCGGTAGACGCCTTCGAGTGTGCTGGCGAAGATCTGCAGCCGGCCGCCGGGGATCACCGCGACGCCAGGCACGCGCGTGGGACCGTCCACTCCTACCCTCGCGAACGTCGCGCCGCCGTCGCAGCTCACCTCGACGCCGTCGCGCATCGAGGAGGCGAAGAGGGCGCCCCCTGCCCACGCGAGCGACTGGTAGCGCGCCCGCGGATGGCGCGCCCAGGCCTTTCCGCGGTTTCTCGTCTCGTAGATCCCTTCGGCCGTGGCTGCGTACACCGCGTCCCCGCCGGACTCGGGATCGATCGCGATCGCGCTCGTCCAGCCGTTCCCGAGATACGCCGTACAGTCCGGAGCCGCGGCCGACGGGTCAATCCTGCAGATCCCGTTCATGGTGCCCACCCACAGCAGCCCGGGGGAGCCGGGCGATACCGCCAGCGCCGTGGCCGGGGGCCGGCTGAGCTTCAGCGAGGCCCGCGTCTGGAAGCCGTCGGACGAGCGGAGCACCTCGGTGTCGGTCGCGACGTACACGACGGACTCGTCCGACGGATCGATCGCGATGGCGAGCGTGCGCGGCACGCCCGGGACCAGCGTCCAGCTCGCACCGGCGTTCGCCGTCCGGTAGAGCCCGTTGGTGGTCGCGAGCCACGCTCGCTCCGGGTGGCGCTGCTCCACCGCGATGGCGCTGAGGAACTCCGGATCGGCCTGGCGCGGGAGGCTCGTCCACGTCCCGCCGCCGTCCAGCGACCGGTACATGCCGCCCTCGGTCGCCCCCGCGTACACGATGGCGCTTCCGGCGGGCCCGGCGCCGAGATGCTCGACGTTCATCTGGTTGAGGCCGGTCGAGGCCGGCGTCCAGGTCCCTGCGCGCGCCTCCGACGCGAAGACGCCGGTGCGGGTGGCGGCGAGCACCACGCCGTTCGCACCGACGGCGAGCGCGTGCGCCCATGGCGTCGAGGGGAGCCCGCTCTCCGGAAGGTCCTTCGTCCACCCGGTCACGCCGACGGTCTTCCGGTAGAAGCCCGCCAGGGCCGCCGCAAACCTCACGTGCGAGCGCCCCTCGTCGTAGGCGCCGAACGCGAACACCCCACCCGCGACGACCTTCTCCCATTTCGCGCCGCCATCACGCGACTCGAAGATCCCGGGGCCGCCGGCGTAGACGACATCCGGGGAGGCGGGATCCACGAAGACCTGCCGCAGCTCCTGCTGTCCCTTGAGGGCCGTCTGCGACCAGTGAACCCCGCCGTCCGCGGAGCGGTAGACGGCCCCCATCCATTTGCTGCCGAGCGATTCGACCCCTGCGGCGTAGACGACGTCCGGGTGAAGCGGGTCGAAGGCGATCGAGTCCACCGTCGTGGCCGGGAGGCCGGCCGTCGATCGCTCCCAGTGCGCTCCCGAATCGGTGGAGCGCCAGAGCCCCGTGCCGTCCGTGCCCGCGAGGATCGTGCCCGCGGGCGAGCGGGCGGTGACCCATGGCGCGACCGCGACCGCGGTCATCCCACCTGTGGAGTAGGGCACGAAGCGGCCGGCCGGGTCGGACTGCGGGGGCGTGAGGCTCGACAGCCGCTCCCAGGTGGCGGCGCCGTCGGTCGACCGGAAGAGGCCGTCACCGGTGCCGGCGAAGATCGTGCCCGGCGACGACGGGCTCACCGCGAGGGCGCGAACGGTCCCGGTGAGCCCGGCCGACGCAGGAGCCCACGGCTTGCCGTTGGTGGTCTTCCAGACGCCGTCCTTTCCCGCGTACGCGGCCCCTGTCCTCGGCTCGACCGCGAGCGCGAACACCGTCCCGCCCTCGGGACCGGTCATCGACCAGGTCGCCCGGGCGATCGCGCCAGAGGCGTCGGAGCACGGCCGGAAGGGGCGAGTCGGAGCAGGAGGGACGGCGGAGCTCGCGGGCCGCGAGAGCGGTGCGACGAGCGGTGCGGCGGGCGGCTCCAGGAGTACCTCGCGGTGGGCGCACGCCACCCAGGCGAGGAGGAGTGCTGCAGGGATCCGGAGCCGGGGCGCTGTCGAGTGCGGCATGGAGCCCGGATCCTAGCCTGCGGCTTGGATTAGCTCACGGCTCGCTCGCCACCAGCCCCTTCACCCCGGTTTCACGGGAGAGGTCCGCCAGGCAGCGCCGCGCTTCGTCCCGGGAGGCGAAGGCGCCGACGCGCACCCGCCACCACGTCCCCTTCGCGCCCAGGTCGGCGGCCTCGACGCGGGGGGCGCGCGCGCGGAACCTCGCGGCGATGCGCTCGGCCTCGGCGCGGTCCCGGGTGGAGCCGACCTGGACCGAGAAGGTGGCGTGCCGTCTCGCCGGGGCGGCCTGCTCCAGGGGCGCCGCGGTGGCGGCCGCCGCGGCGGGCGCGGGTGCTGCCGCGTTCGCGCTCGCGCCGGCCGGCGCCGCGTTGCCCGGCTGCGGCGCGGTGGCGGGCTGTCCGGCGGTGACCGCGGCGGTCACCGCGGCGGACGGGGCCGGTACCGGCGGCGCCGGCGGCGGAGCGGCCGGGCGCTCGCCGGTGAGCGTGTCGTGGTAGGTGAACGGCTCGGAGCGCGCCGGCGCCTGGACCGGGGGCCGGTCGAGCGCGGAGAGATCCCCGGGGACGTGCGCCGCCTCGGCCTCTCGCCGCGCCACGGCCCGCCCGACGTTGAGCCCGAGGACGAAGACGACACCCAGCACCACCAGGGCGGCCACCACGGCCGCGGCGATCTGCCGCCCGTCGAGCGACAGGTCCACGCGTTCCCGGGAGGGCACGTTCTCGTCCCGCATGAAGCGGGATTCTAGGCGTCCGCGCCGGCAGCGCGAGTTTCCGGACTGTCCAACCGGTCCGGCGCCGAGACCCCCACCACCGCGAGCCCGTTGGCGAGGACCTGCTTGAGGGCGCGGCACAGGAAGAGGCGGCCCGCGGTGGTCCGGGGATCGCCGCCCAGGATCCGGTCGCCCGCCTTCTTGCCCTGGGTGTACCAGGAGTGGAATGCCGCGATCGTCTCCTGGAGCCAGAAGGCGACGCGGTGCGGCTCGTAGGCGAGCGCGGCACCGGCGAGCACGTCCGGGAACGCGGCGATCCGCCGGATGAGCTCCTGCTCCTCCGGCGAGCCCAGGGTGCGGACCGCGTCGAGGTCGAACTCCGGGACGGCGACGCCCGCCTCGCGCGCCCTCTGGAAGACGGCGGCGAGCCGCGCGTGGCCGTACTGGACGTAGAAGACGGGGTTGTCGAGGGTCTGCTTCTTCGCCAGCTCCACGTCGAAGTCGAGGGGCGCGTCCGACCGGCGGGTGAGGAAGATGAAGCGGGTGGCGTCGCGCCCCACCTCGTCGATCACCTCGCGCAGCCACACCACGTTGCCGGCGCGCTTGCCCATCTTCACGGCCTCGCCGCCGCGGGTGAGGTTCACCATCTGGATGAGGACCACGTGGAGGTCGTCGCGCGCGTAGCCCAGGGCCTGGAGCGCCGCCCCGAGCCGCGGCACGTACCCGCCGTGGTCGGCGCCCAGGACGTCCACCAGCGCGTCGGCGCGCTGCCGCTTCTGCCAGTGATAGGCGATGTCGGCGCAGAAGTAGGTGGGCGTGCCGTCGGGCTTCTTCACCGGCCGGTCCACCTCGTCGCCGAACTGCGAGGAGCGGAAGAGCGTGAGGTCGTCGGAGGCCCGGATCCCCTCCTCGTCGGCCGCGTCGTGCGCGTCGCCGTCCTGGCCGGCGGGCGGCGGCGCCGCGACGGCCCTCGCCGGCGGCGCCCCGACGCCCTTCTTCGACCGGGGCGGCGGGAGCTTGCCCACGTAGACGAGCCCCTTCGCCTCGAGGTCCTTCAGGAACCGCTCCACGGCGCCCGACTCGTAGAGCGCCTTCTCCGACGACCAGACGTCGAAGGAGATGTCGATGGCGCCGAGATCGGCGCGGATCAGCCCCAGCACGTGCTGGACGGCCCGGTCGCGGAAGAGCGCGAGCCACGCCCCCTCGGGCGCGTCCAGGTAGCGGTCGCCGAGCTCGTCCTTCAGCGCCCGCGCGATGTCCGCGACGTACGCGCCCGGGTAGCTCTGCGGCGGCAGGGTGACCGCGCGCCCGAACAGCTCCTGGTAGCGGAGGTGCACGGAGCGGGCGAGCGTCTGCACCTGCGCCCCGTAGTCGTTCACGTAGTACTCGCGGACCACCTGGTGGCCGCTCCAGGCCAGCAGGCGCGCCACCGCGTCGCCGGTGACCGCGTTCCGGCCGTGGCCTACGTGCATGGGGCCGGTGGGATTGGCCGAGACGTACTCGACGTTCACGCGGCGTCCCTGGCCCACCAGCGTGCGGCCGTAGGCGGGGCCCTCGGCGACGGCCCGCTCCAGCGCCCGGAACCACACGTCGGGCGAGAGGCGCAGGTTGATGAACCCGGGGCCGGCGACCTCCAGCGACGCGATCTCCCTCCCCTCGTCCACGGCGCGGACCGCCGCCACGATGGCCTGGGCCAGCTCGCGCGGCGGCCTCCCCGCGGCGCGGGCGAGGACCATGGCGGCGTTCACGGCGAAGTCGCCGTGCCTCGGATCGCGCGGCGCCTCGGCGGTGAAGGGCGCGTCGGAGGCGGGCCAGCTGCCCTCGGCGGCACCACGCGCCAGGGCGCGGCGGAAGAGGGCGACGACGCGTTCGCGTACCATGGGCGGCTGGTCATACCGGGCGCCGCGCCGGGGCGCAAGAAGGTCGCCGATCACGGAAACGCGTCGAACGCCTTGCACCGCGGGCAGCGCCACGCCCGCGCCGCCGCCTCTCCGCCGCAGCGCGCGCAGCGGAGCGGCGTGGCGCGGCGGCGCAGGGCCAGCACCAGGATCTCGTGCCGGGCGGCCAGGTACTCCGGGCTGGGATCCGCGGCCGCGCGGAACAGCTCGCGCATCGCCAGCGTCACCTCGCCGCTCGAGTCGAGATCGAGCGCGCGACGCGCCACCGGGATCGCCTCGGGGACGCGGCCGGCGCGGTAGAGGGAGCGCGCCAGGAGCATGTGCAGCCCGGGGTCGTCGGGGGCGCGCGCCAGCCGCGGCTCCACGAACGCCCGCACCGCCCCGGGGTCGAGCCGCCCCAGCGGCGGCCAGGCGAGGACCGCGGCGCGGGGATCGGCGTCGAGCGCGCGGCCGACCTGCTCGAGCGCCTCCGCCACCCGGCCCGCGGCGGCCTCCGCCTCGGCCAGCGCCAGCCGGGCGTCGGCGCTGGCCGGATCGGCCTCGATCGCCTCGCGCGCTGCGGCGATGGCGCCCGCCGGCCGGGCGGCGACCTCCTGGCGCGCGTGCGCCGCGAGCAGGTGGGCGAGCAGGGGATCGGCGCC
Source organism: Anaeromyxobacteraceae bacterium (assembly GCA_035519395.1). Classification (GTDB taxonomy): domain Bacteria; phylum Myxococcota; class Myxococcia; order Myxococcales; family Anaeromyxobacteraceae; genus Anaeromyxobacter. Next base: position 40,585 of record DATIWK010000186.1, read on the forward strand.
CGGGGGCGCGATGCGCCGCTGGACCTCGGCGGCCTCCGCCAGCCGCCCCTGCTCGGAGAGGACGTCCCGGAGCGCGGCCGCGGCCGCGCGGTCCCCGCGGGCCGAATGGCGCGCCAGGATCTCCTCCGCGTCGGCGAGCATGCCGCTCCGCCGGTAGTCCTCCGCCAGCTCCCGCTCCACCTCGGCGCGCCGCGCCTCGGGGAGCCCCGGGCCGAACAGCATGTTGCGGTGGAGCCGCACCGCGCGGGCGAGGTCGCCGGTCCGGCGGAACAGCGCGCCCAGCGCCAGGTAGGTGTCGATCGCCTCCGGGCTGCCGAGCCGGGCCGCGTCCGAGAGCGCCTCGATGGCGGCGTCGGGGTCGTCCGAGATCATCGAGCGGACGCCCTTCAGGAACGCCTGCGCCTCGTCGCGCCGGCGCCGCAGCCGGTCCGCCGCGACCACCACCGCGGCGAGCGCGGCCGCGGCGATGGCGAGCGCGAGCCAGGCGTGGGCGGTCACGGCGCCGCGAACCCCGCGTGGATCCGCTCCCAGGCGGCGTCGAGGTGCTCGACGATGACGCGGATGTCGCTCAGCACGGGCATGAAGTTGTTGTCGCCCCCCCAGCGCGGGACGACGTGCCAGTGCAGGTGCTCCTCGATCCCCGCGCCTGCGACCCGGCCCAGGTTCATCCCCACGTTGACGCCCTCGGGCCGGTAGACGGCGCGGATCACCGCCACGGCGCGCCGCAGCTCCTCGCCCAGGTCGGCGTGGTCCTCCGCCGGGAGCCGTCCCAGGTCGTCCAGGTGCGCCCGCGGGACCACCAGCACGTGGCCGGAGTTGTAGGGGTACTTGTTGAGGCAAGTGAACGACCGCGCCGACCGGTGGACGACGAGGTTCTTCCGGTCGTCGCTCTCGGGCGCCGCCCCGAACTCGCAGAAGATGCACCCCGCCGGCTTCCCGGAGAGGATGTACTCCATCCGCCAGGGCGCCCAGAGCGGCTTCTCCACGTCGCGTCCCTCGCCGCGCCGCCCCGCTCAGCGCGCCAGGTAGTAGAGCCCCGGACCCTCGGCGCGCGCGACCTCCTGGGAGAGCTCCGCCCGGACCGCCTTCGCCGCCGCGCCCACGAAGCCGCCCATGATCTGCTCCAGGAAGCGCCCCCGCTCGTCGGGCGGGTAGACGAGGTGCGGCTCGCCCGAGATCTTGGCCTCGGTCCTGGCGAGCTCGACGGCGTCGTAGAAGTTCCCGAGCCGATCGACGAGTCCGAGCTCCTTCGCCTCGTCGCCGGTGAGGACCCGGCCGTCCGCGAACTTCCTCACCACCGCCGGAGGCAGGTCCCGCGCCGCGGCCACGGCGGCGACGAACTGGCCGAAGACGCGGTCGACGAGCGCCTGCCAGTAGGCGCGGTCCTCGGGCGTCATGTCGCGGAACGGGTTGCCGGCGTCCTTGAGCTTGCCGCTCTTCACGACCTCCAGCTTCACGTCGAAGCGCTCCGCCAGCCGCCTCACGTTCGGGAACTGCGTGATGACGCCGATCGAGCCCGTGAGCGTGCCCGGCTCCGCGACGATCTTCCGGCACCCCATCGCCACGTAGAAGCCGCCCGACGCGGCCACGTTCCCCATCGAGCAGACCACCGGCTTCTTCGTCGCGACGCGCTTCACCTCGTCGTAGATCTCCTGGCTCGGGGCCACCGAGCCGCCCGGCGAGTCGATGCGGACCACGACGGCCTTGATGGAGGAGTCCTCGCCGAACCTCTTCAGGTGCTTGAGGACGTCCTCGGCGTCGACGCCGCCCGAGCCCATGCCGATGGCTCCCTTCACCGGCACGACGCCGATCTGGGGCCCGGTGGCGAGCCGCGGGGACTCCCCGCGCACCACGCTGTAGGCCAGGATCAGGAACCCGAAGAACACGAGGAAGAGGCCGCCGAAGACGAACGCGACCACGCCCAGCGCCAACCGGTCGCGCCTCGGCGGCGCGGGCGGCGGCATCCCCCAGCCCGGCGGCATCCCCCACCCCGCCGGCGGCCCGACCCACGGCGGCGGCGGTCCCCAGGACGGCGGCGCGCCCCAGCGCGGCGGCTCGGGCGAGGCCGGCGACGCCGGCGAGCTCGTCGGCGGAGCACCCGCGGATGCCACCGGTGCCGCCACGGCGGAGGGCTCGACCGGCGTCGTGGGCAGAGGCTCGTTCGGGTCGTTCGGGTTCATGCTGGGAGGTAAGCACGCGGCGCACCCCGCCGCAACAACGGGCGGCGCGCGCCGGGTCGGACCTCGACCGCGACCGAGAGTTCGACCCCGACCGCGACCCCGACCGCGACCCCGACCGCGACCTCGACCTCGACCGCGACCGCGACCTCGAAGAAAGCAACGGGCGGTCCGGTTTGACCGGACCGCCCGCTCGATGCCGCGGAATCCTGCCGGCCTACTTCCGGCGGTTGAACTTCTCCATGAGGTCGCCGAGCCGCGCGCGGCCGTCGCCCTGCTTCCTCAGGTACTCGCGGTAGTCGTCCTCGCCGCCGTCGCGGTTGAGCGCCTTGATCGAGAGCGCGACCTTGCGCTCCTGGAGGTCCATGTCGATGACCTTCACGTCGATCTCGTCCGCCTCCTTCACGACGTCGCGGGGGTTCTCCACCCGCTCGTCCTTCATCTCGGAGACGTGCACCAGCCCCTCGATGCCCGGCTCGATCTCCACGAAGGCGCCGAAGTCGGTGACCTTGGTGACCTTGCCCTTCACCCGCGAGCCCACCGGGTGGCGCTCGGCCAGCGTGGTCCAGGGATCCTGGTTGAGCTGCTTGATCCCGAGGCTGAAGCGCTCGTTCTCCACGTCGATGTTGAGCACCACCGCCTCGACGATGTCGCCCTTCTTGTACTTCTCGCCGGGGTGCTTGATGCGCTCCGTCCACGAGATGTCGGAGACGTGCACCAGGCCGTCGATGCCCTCCTCGACGCCGACGAAGATGCCGAAGTCGGTGACGTTGCGGACCTCGCCGCGGATGACCGAGCCGATGGGGTACTTGTCCTCGAGCAGCGTCCAGGGGTTCGCCTCGATCTGCTTCATGCCGAGGCTGATCCGCTTGGCCTTCGGGTCGATG
>DATIWK010000187.1:0-26825 GCA_035519395.1 Anaeromyxobacteraceae bacterium
CCGGACTCCTTTCTGCATGGGCCGATCTGGAGGCGACAAGCCCTCGCATGCGCTCCGCTCCTCGGGCCAGGGCCGCTCCCGGCGCTCTGCGCGCTTGACGTTCAGTGCAGCCTCGGCCGCGACCCGACCGCGACCCCGACCCCGACCTCGACCCCGACCCCGACCTCGACCCCGACCTCGACCTCGACCCCGACCCCGACCCCGACCCCGACCTCGACCCCGACCTCGCCCTCGCCCTCGCCCTCGCCCTCGCCCTCGCCCGGAAGGGCGCTACCCGCCCCGGTGCAGCCGCACCGATCGCGCCCGGGTACCGCCAAGCCATGCGCATTCTCGCGGGGACGAGCGGGTACAGCTACGCGCCGTGGAAGGGCATCTTCTACCCGCCGCGCCTCCCGTCCTCGCGGATGCTCGCCTTCTACGCGTCCCGCCTGCCCGCGGTGGAGATCAACGCGACCTTCTACCGGATGCCGTCGGCCGCGACGCTCGACGCCTGGCGCTCCCGGGTTCCGGAGGGGTTCCGCTTCGCGCTCAAGGGATCGCGACGGATCACCCACGTGCTACGGCTCGGCGACGTGGGCGCGCCCCTCGCGCGCTTCCAGCGGGCCGCGGGAAAGCTTGGCGGCGCCCTCGGTCCGGTCCTCTGGCAGCTCCCGCCGGACATGAAGAAGGACGCCGGCCGCCTCGCCGCGTTCCTCGCCCTGCTGCCGCACGGCCGGTCGGTCTTCGAGTTCCGCCACCCGAGCTGGCTCGACGACGAGATCCTCCGGCTGCTGTCGGGCGCGGGCGCGGCGCTGTGCGTCACCGAGACGGAGGAGGGCGTGACACCGCTCGCGCCGACCGCGCGCTTCGGCTACCTGCGCCTGCGGCGCTCCGACTACGGCGACGCCGCGCTGGCCGCCTGGCTGGACCGGGTCCGGTCGCAGCCCTGGGAGGAGACGTGGGTCTTCTTCCGGCACGAGGATACGGCGCGCGGCCCGGCGTTCGCGCTGCGCCTCGCGGCGCTCGCCCGCGCGGGCGCTCAGCCAGCCGACCACCCCGCGATCCGGTAGACGATCCGGCCGAACCACTCGCGCAGCATGCTGGTGCTGAGCGCGAGCGCGCTGGCCCGCGGCAGCCAGGACAGGCCCCGGCCGTCGCCGGCGTGGTGGTCCACCGCGAGCGCGTCGGGGGAGAGGCCGACCGCGCGGAAGCACCCCAGCGCCCGGTCCATGTGGGCGGCGCTGGTGACGAGCAGCAGCGTCCGCCAGCCGCGCTCGCGGACGATGCGGGCCGACTCGACCGCGTTCTCGCGCGTGTTCCGGCTGTGCACCTCGGCGACGATCCGCTCCTCGGGCAGCCCCCAGCGCCGGTAGAGCGCCGCCACCCGCTCCGCCTCGGGCACGTCCCCGGGGCCCGGCGCCACCGACCCGCACGAGTAGAGGACGTGTGCGGCGTTCCCCGCCCGCACCAGCTCGAACCCGCGCACGATCCGGTCCGCGCCCTCGGTCAGCTCCACCTCGCCGCTGCTCCGCGAGGCCGCGTCGTCGACGGCGCCGCCCAGCACCACCACGGCGTCGTAGACCACGTCCGCCCGGAAGGTCCTCGGCGCCGAGCGCTCCGCGAGGCGCGCCAGCCGGTTCGCGACCGGCTCCGCCGAGAACAGCAGCAGGATCCCCGCCGCCGCCGCGGCCGGGAGCCAGGGCCTCCGCAGGCGCCGGCGCAGGAGCAGCGAGATGGCGAGCAGCGCCAGCGCCCAGGAGAGCGGCGCGAGCGCGACGTCGAGCACCTTGGAGAGGGCCAGGAACACGGCAGCGGATGATACGTGCGTTCGCGGTCCCCGGCCACGTTCCCGGCGCGGCGGCCTCCTGGTGAAGCCCGCTCGGCGGACCCGGACGGGAAGGGCCCGGCGGGCCTACAGGCCGAGCCGCTTCATCCCCTCCGGCGGATAGCGGTCTCCCGCCGCCACGCCGCGCGGCGCGATGCGTTCGAGCTCGGCCCGCTCCTCGGCCGTGAGCGCGATCGCCGCCGCGGCGGCGTTCTCCTCGAGGTGCGCGCGCGTGGTCGTCCCCGGGATGGGCACGACGTCCGCTCCGCGCGACAGCACCCACGCCAGCGCGAGCTGCGACGGCCTCACCCCGCGGCGCCGCGCCAGGTCACCCACCTTCTCGACGAGCCGCAGGTTCTTGGCGAAGTTGTCGCCCTGGAAGCGCGGCGCGTTGCGGCGGAAGTCGCCGGGCGGGAGGTCCTCGGGCTTGCGGAAGCGCCCGGTGAGGAACCCGCGGCCCAGCGGGCTGTACGCGACGAACCCGATCCCGAGCGCGCGCACCGTGGGCAGGATCTCGTCGTCGGGGTCGCGGCTCCAGAGCGAGTACTCGGTCTGGAGCGCGCTGACGGGGTGAACGGCGTGCGCCCGCCGGATGGTGGCGGGGCCTGCCTCGGAGAGCCCCAGGAACCGGACCTTGCCCGCCCGCACCAGCTCGGCCATCGCGCCCACGGTGTCCTCGATGGGCACGGTGGCGTCCACGCGGTGCTGGTAGTAGAGGTCGATCCGGTCCACCCCGAGCCGCCGCAGCGACGCGTCGCACGCCCGGCGCACGTACTCGGGCTTCCCGTTGATCCCGAGGAAGCTCCCGTCCGCGCCGCGCTCGTTCCCGAACTTGGTGGCGAGCACCACGCGGTCGCGGCGGCCGCGGATGGCCCGCCCCACCAGCTCCTCGTTCTTGAACGGTCCGTACATGTCGGCGGTGTCGAGGAAGGTGATCCCCAGCTCGACGGCGCGCTGGATGGTCGCGACCGCCTCGCCCTCGTCGGCGCCGGCGTAGAACTCGCTCATCCCCATGCACCCGAGCCCGACCGCCGAGACGGTGAGCCCCTGCGTTCCCAGCTTCCGCTGCTCCATGCGTTCCTCCGCCGGCCCGACGGCCGCACTCGAGTGTGCTCCGGCGCGGGACGCCGCGGGGCGCCTGGTCGGGTGCCCCCCCTTCGCCGTCCCGGGTTACCATCCATCGTGCTCGAGCGGCTCCAGTCGATCCTCGGCTCGCAGCTCCCGCCGCCCGGGCCCCGGCGCTGGGCGGTGCTGCTCGCGCTCGCGGTCGGCGGCCTGGTCGCCGTCCTCGTGTCCCTCGCCTTCGCGGTGATCCTGGTTGGCCTCCTCCGCGGTTAGCCCGTACCGTCGGGTGGTGCCGGGCAGTGCGGGGCCCGACGCCTCGCGCCCCTCTCGACGCGGGCCGCCTGCGGCAGGCGTCTGCCGGGTTCGAACTGTCTCCGGGTACGGCGGATCGGGACGGGGAGCGGGCCGGGGCAGCGGCCGGCGCAGGCGGAAGACCGCGGAAATTCATCGGCCCTGCCGCCGCGCCGCTCACATCCTGTGAAGCCCGCGCGCCGCCGGGAGCGGTAAACGTCGCGCGGCGCCTCGCCGGCGCGGTCGAGGCGGCCGACCGGATCGCCCGCGGCGACCTCCGCGACGCCGTGCAGGCGCGCGGCAGCGACGAGATCGCGGCGCTCCAGGCGGCCATGGGCGCGATGACCCGCAAGCTCGCGGGCGTCATCGCCGAGGTGCGCGGCGGGGCCGAGGCCCTCTCCGGCGCCTCCGCCGAGGTCTCCGCCACGGCGCAGACCCTCTCGCAGGGCACGGGCGAGCAGGCGGCGAGCGTGGAGGAGACCACCTCGTCGCTCGAGGAGATGACCGCGTCCATCACCCAGAACGCCGAGAACTCGCGCCAGACGGAGTCGATGGCGAAGGACGGTGCGCAGAGCGCCGAGGAGAGCGGCCGGTCAATCGGCGAGACGGTGGCGGCGATGAAGGCCATCACCGAGCGCATCTCGATCATCGAGGAGATCGCCTACCAGACGAACCTGCTCGCCCTCAACGCCGCCATCGAGGCGGCCCGCGCCGGCGAGAACGGCAAGGGGTTCGCGGTGGTGGCGACCGAGGTCCGGAAGCTGGCCGAGCGGGCGCAGAAGGCCGCCGGCGAGATCAGCGGGCTGGCCGGCAAGAGCGTCGGGGTGGCGGAGCGATCCGGGCAGCTCATCGGCGCGCTGGTGCCGACCATCCGCAAGACCGCCGACCTCGTCCAGGAGGTCGCGGCGGCGTCCCAGGAGCAGTCGGCCGGCGTGGAGCAGGTCTCGAAGGCGATGGGGATGGTGGACCAGGTCACGCAGCGCAACGCCTCGGCCGCCGAGGATCTCTCGTCCACCGCGGAGGAGATGGCGTCGCAGGCCGAGTCGCTGCAGCAGCTCATGGCCTTCTTCCTGCTCGACGAGGAGGGCGCGGCACCGCGCGGCGCGGGCCGCGCCCGCGCCGTGGCTCCGGCCGCGCCGCCGCCCCACGCCGCGCCGCGCAAGCCGGCGCTCCCGGCGGCGCGCGCCAACGGCAAGGCGGACCACCTGGTGTCCGCAGCTCCTCCGGGGGCTGCCGGCGCCGGTTCGCTGCCCTGACGCCCGGCGCGGCCCGGGAGCGGAGCCCGCCGTGGATGAGCCGGAGCGCCAGGGGAGCGGTACGCACTCGACGTCCCACCGGGCTCCGTCGAGGCGCGGCCGCTCCGCGGGGCGCGCCTCCGCGGCTGTGCAACAATGGGTGCATGCCGCCCACCGCCCTCTCGGACGTCGCGCACACCATCCAGCTCTCGGTCGCTCCCGTGTTCCTGCTCACCGCGCTGGGGACGCTGCTCGCGGTGCTCTCCGCGCGCCTGGGGCGCATCGTCGACCGCGCCCGCGCGCTGTCCGAGCGGCTGCGGGCGGGCGCTCCCGCGGAGCGCGATCCCATCCGCGCCGAGATCGCGCTCCTCCTCAGGCGCCGGGGACGGGTGAACACCGCCATCGTCTTCGCCACCTCGGCGGCGCTCCTCGTCTGCGTCCTGATCGGCTGCGCCTTCGTCGCCGCGGTGATCGGCGCGAGCGCCTCGTCGCTGGTCGCGGCGCTGTTCATCGCCGCCATGGCGGCGTTCATCGGCGCGCTGGTGGCGTTCCTGACGGAGATCCGGCTGGCGGTGAGCAGCCTCCGGCTCGAGATGGAGCCCTGACCGCGGGGCGGGAGAGGCGCGCGCCGGCTCTCAGTCTATCCTACTGGGGGGCTGTTGCCCCCCTGTCCCGAGTGAGCGCAGGGCCAGGCGGATGAGCCTGGCCCGGAGCGACCGGGGGTCTGGGGGGCTGTTGCCCCCCAGTCAAGATGTTCGGCTCACTTGGGGACGCGCTGGTTGAACCGGGCGACGTCCTCGGGCGTGGGGGCGTCGGCGGCCGCCGCCGTGCTCTCCGGCGCCGGCCCGGCGTCCCCGCGGGTGGGCTGGCCTCCGCCGGCCCCCGGCGGCGGAACCGACTCGGCGGCGGCCAGGGCCACCGGCGGCAGCGTGATGGTGTGAACCTCGGGGTGCGGGCGCTGGCAGCCCGCGAGCCCGAGGGCGGCCGACACGGCCACCGCGGCGCTCCACTTCGGGTCGAACATGGGGTCCTCCTGGGACGTTCCAGCGCAGGAGGTGCAGCGGGCATGCCGTGGCGGAGCGGCCGCGAAACGCCGGCCTGCGCGCCACCGTGGACGCGGGGACACGCGTCCCCCCGGTCACGGGCGCGGAAGACGGGATCGCGCCTCCCGGTGGCGGACGGCCAGCTCCGCCTCGGGGTGGCCGTGGATGGCCGCGCGCAGGTCCGGATCGAGCCCGGCGCCGCCGGCCGCGGCCTCGATGCCGAGCTCCACGGCGCGCCGCCGCCAGGCGGACCCCGCGGCGCCGTCACCGGCGTCCGCCTCGACCGAGGCGCGCTCGAGCAGCAGCCGGGCGAGCACCGCGAGCCGATCGGCGTCGCGGACCAGCCCGGCGACGGAGGCGCTGTCCACGGCCGCGATCATCCGCGGGTCCACCCCGGCGATCCGGGCGGCGGCGTCGTCCAGCTCCGTCCGGGCGGCCGCCGCCTCGCCGCGCCGCCGCAGCGCGGCGACGCGCGCGAGGGCCGCCGCGAGCTGCTCGACCATGCGCTGGATGAGGTCGCGGCGCAGCGCCATGGGTCCATCATGCCAGCCGGCGGGCCGCCGCGCACCCGGCCCCTCCCGGCAGCGCTTGCGCGCGCCCCGCGCGCGTCCCTATCATCGCCGACCTCGATGGCGCACGCCGCCCGGACCCGCGATCTCGCCTCGCTCCCTCCCGCGCACCGCGCCTTTCACGGCGAGGCCGCGCGCGCCGTCCCCGCCGACCGGATCCTGGTCGACCCGCTCCGCACCCTCGCCTTCGGGACGGACGCGAGCTTCTACCGGCTCGTCCCGAAGATGGTGGTGCTGGCGCGGACGGAGGCGGAGGTCGCCGCGCTGCTCGCCGGCGCGGATCGCCACGGCGTGGCCGTCACCTTCCGGGCGGCGGGGACGAGCCTCTCCGGCCAGGCGGTCTCCGACTCGGTGCTGATCGTGCTGGCCGGCGGCTTCCGCGGCGCCGAGGTGCTCGACGGCGGCGCGCGCATCCGGCTCGAGCCGGGCGTGATCGGCGCGGACGCGAACGCGCTCCTCGCCCCGCTGCGCCGGAAGATCGGCCCCGATCCGGCCTCGATCGGCGCGTGCATGATCGGCGGGATCGTCGCGAACAACGCGAGCGGCATGTGCTGCGGCACCGCCGAGAACAGCTACCGGACCCTGGAGTCGCTCCGGCTCCTCCTCGCGGACGGCACCCCCCTCGACACCGCGGACCCGGCCTCGCGCCGCACCTTCGCCGAGGCTCGCCCCGACGTGGTCCGCGGGCTCGCCTCGCTGCGCGACGAGATCCGCGCCGACCCGGAGCTGTCGGCCCGCATCGCGCACAAGTACCGGATCAAGAACACCACCGGTTACGGCCTCAACGCCTTCCTCGACTTCGACGACCCCGCCGACCTGCTCGCGCACCTGCTGGTCGGCTCCGAGGGGACGCTGGCGTTCGTGTCGGAGGTGGTGTTCCGCACGGTCGCCGATCACCCCCACAAGGCGAGCGCGCTGGTCCTCTTCCCGGACCTCCGCCGCGCCGCCGAGGCGACGCGCGCGCTGCGCACCGGGCCGGTCTCGGCGGTGGAGCTGATGGACCGGGCCTCGCTGCGCGCGGTGGAGGAGAAGCCCGGGATGCCCGCCGGCCTGCGCGCGCTGCCGCCGGACGCCGCCGCGCTCCTCGTCGAGGTCCGCGCGCCGGACGCGGAGGGGCTGGCGGCGCGGATCGCGGAGGCGGCCGGGCTGGTCCGCGGGATCGAGACGCTCGCCCCGGTGTCCTTCACCGACCGGAAGGCGGAGTTCGAGAAGCTCTGGGACATCCGCCGTGGCCTCTTCCCGGCGGTGGGCGCGGTGCGCCGCGTCGGCACCACGGTGGTCATCGAGGACGTCGCCTTCCCCGTCGAGAAGCTCGCCGAGGCGGCCGTGGAGCTGCAGGGCCTGCTGCGCGCCCACGGCTACGACGAGGGGATCATCTTCGGCCACGCCCTGGAGGGGAACCTCCACTTCTGCTTCACGCAGGACTTCGGGGACGCCGCCGAGGTGGCCCGGTACGCCCGCTTCATGGACGAGCTCTGCCGCATGGTGGTGGAGCGGTACGACGGCTCCCTCAAGGCCGAGCACGGCACCGGCCGCAACGTGGCGCCGTTCGTGGAGCTGGAGTGGGGGGCCCGCGCCACCGGCGTGATGCGCCGCCTCAAGCTGCTGCTCGACCCCAGGGGGCTCCTCAACCCCGGCGTCATCGTCAACTCGGACCCGCGGGCGCACCTCGAGAACCTGAAGCCGCTGCCCAGGGCGCACGACGTGGTGGACCGCTGCATCGAGTGTGGCTTCTGCGAGCCGCGCTGCCCCTCGCGGGAGCTGACCACCACCCCCCGGCAGCGCATCGTGGTGCAGCGCGAGATCGCGCGGCTGCGCGCCAGCGGCGCCGAGCCGGAGCGGCGGGCGCGCCTGGAGCGCGACTTCGTCTACCTGGGCGAGGAGACGTGCGCCACCGACGGCCTCTGCGCCACCGCCTGCCCGGTGGGGATCGACACGGGGCAGTTCGTGAAGGCGCTCCGCGCCGCGGCGCACGGATCGGCCGCGCGGACCGCCGCCCGCGCCGCGGCGGTGAACCTCGCGGCGGTCTCGACGGGGATCCGCGGCGCCCTGGCGGTGGCCGACGCCGCGCACGCGGTGCTGGGGTCGCGCCTCTCCGCCGCGCTGTCGCGCGCCGCGCGCGCCGCCACCGGGGGCGCGCTCCCGCTGTGGAACCCGGCGATGCCCCGCCCCGCGCACCTCGGACCGTTCCACGACCGCCTCGCCGGGCGGGGCAAGCGCGTCGTGTACTTCCCGAGCTGCGTGGTGCGGACCATGGGACCGGCGCGCGGCGACGCCGAGCCCGGCGCCTTCGAGGCGACGCTCTCGGTGCTCGCCAAGGCGGGGTTCGACGTCCTCTTCCCGCGCCCCCTCGACGCCCTCTGCTGCGGGATGCCCTTCGAGTCGAAGGGCTTCGTCGCCCAGGCCGACGCGAAGGCGAAGGAGCTGGAGCGGGCGCTGCTCGCCGCCAGCGGCGGCGGCGAGCTCCCGGTGCTCTGCGAGACGAGCCCCTGCCTTTACCGCATGCGGCGGGCCCTGGACCCGAAGCTCGCCCTCTTCGAGCCGGCCGAGTTCGCGCGGCGGCACCTCCTGCCCGCCCTGCGCATCGAGCGCCTGCCCGGACCCGTCGCCGTCCACGTGACCTGCAGCGCCACGAAGATGGGGCTCGCCGACGCCCTGCGGGAGGTGGCCTCTGCCTGCGCCGAGCGCGTGGTGGCGCCGGCCGGGGTCGGCTGCTGCGGGTTCGCGGGGGACCGCGGCTTCAGCCACCCCGAGCTGAACGCGTCGGCGCTGGCGCGGCTCCCCGCCGGCCTCCCCGCCGGCTGCGCCGGGGGCTACTCCACCTCGCGCACCTGCGAGATCGGGCTGTCGCTCCACTCGGGCATCCCCTACCGCTCGATCATGAACCTCCTCGACCGGGTCTCCCGCCCGGCTTAGATCGTGATCGCGTGCTGGCAACCGGTCCGCGGGACGAGCATGTCGCCGGCCCTCGCCGAGGGCGACGAGGTGCTGCTCGAGCCGCTGCGCGCGCCGCCCCGGCGCGGCGACGTGGTGGTCTTCCGGCGGAGGGCGGGCGGCCTCGCCATCCACCGGGTGGTCTCGGTGCGTCGCGGCGAGGTGCAGACCTGGGGTGACGCATGCCGAGCTCCCGATCCGACGATCCCGGTGCGGGCGGTCCTCCTGCTGGCGACGCGGCGCCGCCGCGGCGGAGTGGAGGGGCCGATCCCGGCGGCGGGGTGCCGCGCGTGGCTCCTCCGAGCCCGCTCCCTGTCGGCGCGCGCCCTCGCCCGGCTGGCCGCTGCGCCTGGCAGGTGGTGGAGGGCGAGGCGGTCCTGCTCGACCTCGAGGGGCGGCGGGTCCTGGGCCTGAACCCGGTGGGATCGTTCGTCTGGGGGCTGCTCGACGGCAGCCGGGCCCCCACCGACCTTGCCGGCGCCGTCGCGGCGCGGTTCGGGATCGGGGCGGACCGGGCGCGCGCCGACGTGGACGCCTTCCTGGCCGACCTGCACGGGCGCGGGCTGATCGATCCCTGACGCCGCGGCGGAGGGTCACTGCAGGTCGATCGCCGCCGTGGCCAGCGGCGCGCCCGAGCCGCCCTTCAGCGCGAACTGCCAGGTCCCGACCATCCGGTAGGTCTCGATCGGCGTCCCGCCCACCGGCAGCGTCGCCGACGCCGTCCCGTTTCCCTGGGCGTCGAGCTGGAGCGTCGCGGGGAGCTGCGCGTACAGCAGGCCGCGCGGGCTCGTCACGTCCACGTGAAACGGCCCCGGGTCCGCGAGACCCGAGCAGGCGAGGTCGACCTGGAACCGGTCCAGCCCCGCGAGCTGCACCACCGGGGCGGCCGCCGCGGCCTGGGCGTCGCGGACCACGAGCGCGGCGCGGGCGGAGGCGGGCGGCGCCGGCGCGGGCGGGCGCTGGCGCTCCGGCCCCGCCGGCGCCTGGCAGGCGAGCGCGGCGGCGAGCGCGAGGAACCCCGTTCTGCGCATGGCGTCTCCTAGAACTTCTTCACGGCCCAGACCCGGCCGTCGTCGGTGCCGAAGAGGAACTGCTGGTTCAGGCCGTCGTAGGCGGGAGGGCCGATCTGGACGGCGCCCGCCTCCGTCGCGATCGCGACCGACACACCGGTGTCGGAGGCGTCGGCGAGCGCGAGCTTGTGGACCATGCCGTCCGAGCCGCCCACGTAGATCGTCCCGTCGGCCGAGAACACCTGCGCGGGCGAGAGCGTCACGCCCGGCGCCCATTCGCCGGCGACGCTGATGGCGAGCGGCGAGCCGCCGACGCGGAGGCGCTGGACGCGGGTCGCGCTCGACAGGACGTACCCGGGACTGGCCCCGGTGACGGGCCAGAGGGTCGAGGGTCCGGTCACGGTGCTGGCGAGGGTCGCCTTCACCGCACCGGTCGTCTTGTTCACGACGCGCACCACGCCGGAGTTGTCCGCGCAGGCGAGGTCGGTCGAGGCGAGCCCGGCCGCGCAGGCGATGCGGTAGTCGCCGCCGGGGTTCACCCACCCCGCCGCCGGCGACGGCGCCTGCGTCGGGCTCGACGTGCCGAGGTCGTAGGCCACGATGCCGCTCGCGGTGTGGGCGTACAGCCAGTTCTTCGACACGTCGTAGCGCGTGGGCGCGCGGATCGCCGCCCCGGCGTTCACGGTCCAGTACGCGGCGCCGGTGCTGGCGTTCAGGGCGAAGAGCCGGCCGCTGGTCGAGCCGAGGAAGAGCACGTCGGTCGCGTACGCGGCCTGGAACGCGACCGCCGCGTACTGCCGGGTGACGCCGGCGACGCCGGCGACGAACGACTCGCCGGACTCCGAGACCTGCCAGGCCGGGGCGCCGGTCGAGACGTCGAGGGCGGTCACCACCCCCGCCGAGTCGGCCGCCAGGAACAGCGTCCGCCCGTCGGCGAGCGGCGCGGCTGGCGTGTACCGCGACGGCAGGGCCGAGAGCGCCACCGGCGCGTCCGCCCGCTCGCCGGTGTCGACGTCGAGCGTGACGGCGGCCGGCGCGTTGGTCGCGACGGAGACGGTCGCGCCGGGCAGCACGCCGGGCAGGCCGTAGACCGCGCCGCCGAGCTGGTGCGTCCAGCCGCCGGGCGTCGGGACCGCGGAGTCGAGCCACCCCTGCCCGTTCCAGAACCCGGAGTTGCAGCTGGAGTACACGAAGTCCGCGTCGTGGTTGCAGATGCGGTAGTTGTAGACGCCCGGTGAAGCGTCGGCGAGCGTCGCCACCGGGGACTGGCCCGCGTCGGCGTAGAGGAGGTCGTCGGCGGGGGTCACGCGGAAGTCCACGTAGTCCGCCGGGATCGTCGGGACGGCGGGCGCGGCGGCGCGGAAGACGACCACGCCGTCGTGCGGCGCGTCGGCGCGGCCGGTGTTGGTCCAGTAGAGCTGCTGGCCGCTCGCGTCCGACTGGACCGTGGGCGACGCCACGTCGGGCGGCGGGACGTCGAGGCGCACCGCCCGCCCGTAGGCCGTGGCGGCCGGGCTGCCGCCCGAGCGGGTGACGCCCACGGTGAAGGGATAGGAGGTCTTCGCGGTCACGGACGGCACCGCCGTGAACAGGAAGCAGACCGCGGTGCTGGCGCCCGGCGCGAGCGAGCCCGAGAAGCGGACGAAGCCGCTCCCCGCCGTGACGGTGCCGAGCGAGGCCGACGTGCAGCTCGCGGGGTCCCCGGCCAGGCCGGCGAAGCTCGCCGGCTGCGGGTTGTCGATCTCCACCTGCGTCACCGGGTAGGCGGCGTCGTTCCGGAGCTGGAGGCTGAACCGGTACGGCGCCCCCACGCGCGGCGGCACCAGCGCGGCGGGCGACCAGTCCACGCGCACGTCCGCGACGGTCCCCGCCGCCGTCGCGACGTTGGTCGGCCCGGCCGGGGTCTGCGCCGCGGCGGAGACCGCGTACCCGGCGCCCGGAGAGCCGGAGACGGCCAGCGGATAGACGAAGCGCACGCTCGATCCGGCTGCGACGGAGATCGCGGTCGGGTCCACGGCGCCCGGCGCCGGCCCGAGGTTCGTGAGCTGGAGCTGCCCGAGACTCGGCGGCGTCACGGTCACGGCCGCCGCCGTGTCGTTGGTCACCGTGAGCGTCGCCCGGACGGTCGCGCCGCTGCCGGCGCTGTCGAGGTCGAGCGCGAAGGCGGCGAACACCGTCCAGACGCGCGCGCTGGCGGTGGCGGTGTTGCCGAGCGAGTCGGTCGCGACGACCACGTCGGTGCCGGCCGCGGCGCCGGCGGTGTACGCGCCGGTCCCGGAGGCGATGGACCCGCCCGAGGCGTTGGTGAAGAGCGACCAGCTGAACCCGGAGCCGCTCCCGCCGCTCGCGGCGAACGTCCGCGTACCGTGATCCCGCACGTCCGCCACCGCCGGCGAGATGGTCACGCCGGCGGTGACGGCGACGGCGCGGCTGGCGGTGTTCCCCAGCGCGTCGGCGACCGCGACCACGTCCGTCACGCTGCCGGTGGGGCCGGCCAGGTAGGCGCCGGTGGCGGCGTCGATCGAGCCGCCGGAGGCGTTGGTGGAGAGGGACCAGGTCCAGCCGCCCCCGCTTCCGCCGCTCGCCGTGAAGGCCTGGGCTCCGCGCGGCGCCACCGAGGCCACCGCCGGCGCGACGGAGACGCCCGGGCCGACCGTCACGTTCGACGTCGCGGTGTTCCCGAGCGAGTCGGTGACGTGGACCACGTCCGTGACCGAAGGCGTGGGACCCGCCACGTAGGCGCCGGTGCTCACGTTGATGCTGCCGCCGGAGGCGTTGGTGGTGAGCGACCAGACCCAGCCGGTCCCGCTGCCACCGCTCGCCGTGAAGGTGTGGCCGCCGCGGGGCGGGACCGTCCCGGTCGCGGCGATGGTGACGCTCGGACCGACCGTGACGTTCAGCGTGGCGGAGTTCCCGAGCGAGTCCGCCACCCGCACCACGTCGGTGACGCTGGGCGTCGCGCCCGCGACGTAGGCGCCCGTCGCGGAGCTGATGCTGCCGCCGGAGGCGTTGGTGGTGAGCGACCAGACCCAGCCGGTGTTGCTCCCACCGCTCGCCGTGAAGGTGTGGCTGCCGCGGGGCGGGACGGTCCCGGCCGCGGCGATGGTGACGCCCGCGCCGACGACGACGTTCGCGGTGGCGGCGTTCCCGAGCGAGTCCACCGCGCGGACCACGTCGGTCACGTTCGGCGTCGCGCCGGCCACGTACACGCCGGAGGCGTTGACCGAGCCGCCGGAGGCGTTGGTGGAGAGGGACCAGGTCCAGCCCGCACCGCTGCCGCCGCTGGCCGAGAAGGTGACGGTCCCGCGCGGCGGGACGGAGGCGCCGGCCGGCGCGAGCGAGGCGCCGGGGCCGACGTCGGCGGGGGCGGTGGCAGTGTTGCCGAGCGAGTCGGTCACCTGGATGGTGTCGGTGACGCTCGGCGTCGCGCCGGCCACGTAGACGCCGGTGGACGCGTTGATCGAGCCCCCGGAGGCGTTCACCAGCAGCGCCCAGGTGTAGCCGGTCCCGCTGCCCTTCGTCGCCGTGAACGTCTGGGTCCCGTGCGGCGGGACGGTGACGCCCGCGGGCGCGATGAGGACGCCGCTCGTGACGGTGATCGTCACGGTGGCCGAGTTGTTGAGCGAGTCGGTGACCTTGAGGACGTCGGTGCCGCTGGTCGAGCCGGCCGTGTACTGCCCAGAGCCGTTGACACTCCCCCCCGAGGCGTTGACCGTGAGCGACCAGGTGTATGGGGCGCCGTTACCGCCCGACGCGCTGAAGTTCTGCGTCCCCTTGGGCGCGATGGACAGGAAGGCGGGCGAGATCGACACGCCGGCGGTCACGGTCACGTTGCGCGTGGCGGTGTTCCCGAGCGAGTCGGTCACGCGCACGACGTCGGTGACGCTCCCGGTCGAGCCCGCGACGTAGGCCCCGGTGGACGCGTTGATGGAGCCGCCCGAGGCGTTGGTGGCGAGCGCCCAGGCGAACCCGGTGCCGCTGCCGCCGCTGGCGGTGAAGGTCTGGCTCCCCTTCGGCGCGAGCGACACGGTCGCCGGCGAGATCGAGGGCGCCGCCGTGACGGTGACGTTGCGCGTGGCGACGTTGCCGAGCGAGTCGGTCGCCTGAACGACGTCCGTGACGCTGCCGGTGGAGCCCGCGGCGTACGCGCCGGTGGACGCGTTGACGGAGCCGCCCGAGGCGTTGACGGCCAGCGACCAGGCGTAGCCGGTGCCGCTGCCGCCGGAGACGGTGAAGGTCTGCGAGCCGCGCGGCGGGAGCGAGGCCGTGGCCGGCGCGATGGTCAGGCCCGCGGTCACCGTCACGTTGCGCGTCGCGACGTTCCCGAGGGAGTCGGTGACGCGGACCACGTCGGTCACGCTGCCCGTCGAGCCGGCGGTGTAGGCGCCGGCCACCGCGTCGATGGAGCCGCCCGAGGCGTTGGTGGAGAGCGACCAGGCGTATCCGGTGCCGCTCCCTCCGCTCACGGTGAAGACCTGGCTCCCGCGCGGCGCCACGGAGGCGGTCGCGGGCGCGATGGCCAGGCCGGCGGTGACGGTCACCGCGGCGGTGGCGGTGTTGCCGAGCGAGTCGGTGAGGGTGACCACGTCGCCGACGCTTCCGGTCGCCCCGGCGGTGTAGGCGCCGGTCGAGGAGTTGATCGAGCCGCCCGAGGCGTTGGTGGAGATCGACCAGGCGTAGCCCGTCCCGCTGCCGCCCGATCCCGTGAAGGTCTGGCTCGCCTTCGGCGCGAGCGTCGCCGCCGCCGGCGAGATCGAGAGGCCCGCCGTCACCGTCACGTTGCGCGTCGCCCGGTTGCCGAGCGAGTCGGCGAGGGCGACCACGTCCGTGACGTTCCCGGTCGGGCCCGCGACATACGCGCCGGTGGAGGCGTTGATCGACCCGCCCGAGGCGTTGGTGGAGAGCGTCCAGGCGTACCCGGTCTGGCTGCCGCCCGAGGCGCCGAACGCGATCGCCCCGCGGGGCGCCGTGCTGGCGGTCGCGGGCGCGATGGCGAGCGCCTGGTAGACGTACATCTGCACCGCCGGGCTCGGGACGCCGTTCACGACCACGCGCAGCAGGTAGGTGCCGGGCTGGGCCGCTGCCGGGATGGTCGCCGTGGCCGAGGTCGGCGTGAAGGCCGAGAAGGGCGCGAAGAGCTGGGCGTTGGTCCCCGCCGCCGTCAGCTCGACGAGGGGGTAGTTGGTGGGCGACGTGTCCGCCCCCGCGCCGGAGCCCTCCGAGGCCCCGGTGAAGAGCGTGCCGGCGAGCGCGATCGTGCCGCCAGGCAAATTCGAGCCGGCGCTGGTGACGGCCGGGATGGTCCCCGCCGCCGCGGCGCGGCCGTCGTCGTAGAGGTCGGCGGTCGCCACCGGCCCGGTGTTCGCGTCGCCGCCTGCGGCCAGGACCTTTCCGCTCTGGAGCAGCGTGAGGCTCGCGCCGTGGCGCCGGTTCGACATGTTGTTGCTGGTGCTGCGCCAGGTGCCGGCCACCGGGTCGTAGAGCTGCGCGGTGTTGAGCGCGGTGGTGCTGTTCGAGGTGCCGCCGGCCAGCAGCGCAACGCCCGAGGGAAGCAGGACCATCTGGCACCGGTACCGAACCGCCGCGAGCGAGCCCGTCGCGGTGAACGTACCGCTCAGCGGGTCGTACAGCTCGGCGCTGGAGAGGGCCGCGCTCCCGTTGGTCCCGCCGGCCAGGAGCACCTTGCCGTTCGGGAGGAGGACCGCCGAGTGGAAGCGGCGCGCCGCGACCAGGCTCCCCGTCGCGGTCCAGGTGCCGGTGGCCGGGTCGTACAGCTCCGCGGTCTGGCGCGTGCCCGTCGTGCCGGTGCCGTCCCCGCCGCCCGCCACCAGCACCTTTCCGTTCTGGAGGAGGGTGGCGGTGTGCGCGTACCGGACGCCGCCCGCGAACGAGCCCGTGGACGTCCAGGTGCCGAGCGCCGGGTCGTACAGCTCCGCCGTCGCGAGCGCGGAGGTGGGGTTGATGCCGCCGCTCGCCTGCGCCGTCCCGCCCGCCACCAGCACCTTCCCGTTCGGCAGGACCGTCACGGTGTGCCAGTAGCGCGCACCCGCGAGCGCCCCGGTCGCGGCGAAGGTTCCGGCCGCCGGGTCGTAGAGCTGCGCGGTGGCGAGCGCGTTCGTCCCGTCGTATCCGGCGGCGACGAGCACCTTGCCGGTGGAGAGGAGCGCGGCCGAGTGGAGGGTGCGGGCCGTGGCGAGCGAGCCGGTCGAGGCCCAGGTGCCGGCCACCGGGTCGTAGAGCTGGGCGGTGGCGAGGACGGCGGTCGTCGGCGGCGGGCCGGTGCTGCTGCCGCCGGCGACCAGGACCTTCCCGCTCGGGAGCAGCGTGCCGGTGTGGAATTCGCGCGCCGCGGAGAGGGCGCCGGTGGCGGTGAAGGTCCCCGAGGTGGTCGGGTCGTACACCGCCGTCGTCGCGTAGTAGGTGGTCGTGCTCGATCCCCCCGCGACGAGGACGCGGCCGGACGGGAGGATGGTGCCCGTGCTGGCGCCGCGGGCCGTGGCGAGGGCGCTCGAGGTGGCCCAGGTGCCTGCGCTCGGGTTGTAGAGCTCGGTCTGGGTCCTGCCGGTGAGGGTGCTGTTGCTGAAGCCGCCCGCGACGAAGACGTAGCCGGAGGGGAGGAGCACCGCCGGGAACTGGTGGCGCGCGTTGGTCATCGTCCCGGTGGTGGTGAAGGCCAGGGTGGCCGGGTTCCACAGCTCCGCGCTCGACAGGACCGTGGTCCCGTTGATGCCGCCCGCGAGGAGCACCTGCCCATTGGCGAGCAGCAGCGCCGCGTGGTTCTGGCGCGCGGCGGCGAGCGTCGCGGCGACCGGGCTCCACCCCGCGGCCGGGTCGTACAGCTCCGCGCTGGCGAGCACGGTGGTCCCGCCCGCGCCGCCGACGCCGCCCGCCACGAACACCTTGCCGCTGGGGAGGAGCGTCGCGGTGTGGCCCTGGCGCGCCGTGGCGAGGTTGCCCGCCGTGGACCAGGTCCCCGCGGTGGGGTCGTACAGCTCGGCCGAGGCGAGCGGGCTCGCGGCCGCTCCTCCGGCCACCAGGACCTTGCCCGTTGCGAGGCGCGTCGCGGTGTGGTTCTGCCGGGCGGCCGCGAGCGAGCCGGTCGAGGTCCAGGTGCCGGCGACCGGGTCGTACAGCTCCGCGGTGGCGACCGCGGCGGCGCCGTTCGTGCCGCCCGCGACCAGCACCTTCCCGCTGGTGAGGAGCGTGGCGGTGTGCTGGTAACGGGCGCTCGCCATCGTCCCCGCGCTCGCCCACGTCCCAGTGGCGGGGTCGTACAGCTCGGCCGCCGCCGTGGCGGTGGTGCCCGTGGTGTTGCCGCCCGCGACCAGGAGCTTGCCGTTGGGGAGGAGCGTCGCGGTGTGGTACCGGCGCGCGGACGCCATCGAGGTGGCGGTCGTCCACGCGGGGTCGACCAGCGCCGGCCCGCGCGCGTCGGTGTAGAGCGAGATCACCTGCCCGCCGGCGCGGAGCCAGGCCCGCGCCTCCGCGCCGCCCGGGCCGTACGCCCGCGGCGCCGAGACCCGCAGCACCGGCGCGCCGCCGCCGTCCACCAGCTCGACCGCGTCCCCGGCCTGGCGCAGCGCCGCCCCCGAGATCTCCCACGACGCGACGGCCGACTCGCCGGCGTCCTCGACCTCGATCCACTCCTCCAGGTCGGCATCCCCCGCCGCCCAGTACGACGTCCCACCGGCGCGCCCGTAGGCGAGCGCGCTGCCCACCGCCGCCGGAGCGCCGGCGGCGCCGAGCTCGCGGACCTGGATCGCCGCCGCACCGGGGGCCGAGAAGGTCGCCGCGTCCCCGCCGTCGGCCGGGAGCCGCGCCTCGTAGCCGCGCCGGGCGGTGGCCGCCGCCGGATCGGCGGACGCGTCCGCGGCGACGTAGCCGTCGCCCGTCCGCGCGAACCCCGTGCCCGAGAGGATCCGTCCGGCGACCTGCGGATAGCGGGCCTGCAGCCCCGCCGCGTGGTCGCGGGAGCAGCTCGTGAGCATCAGGAGGGCGCAGCCGCAAGCTGCGGCCAGCATCCGCCGGTGGCGCATTCCGTTCCTCTCCGCGCGGCGGGCGCCCCGTCCCGCCGGCCAAAAACCCAGCTCGACGATAGCAGTTGGAGGTCCAATCGCCATTCCACGTCCGGGGGACGGAGCGGCGCGTGACGCGCGGATGTGGGACGGATCCAGCACGTACCGTGAATGTGTGCAAATGGGGGCGCGGCCTCCATTCCACCTCCGGTGGGAGCGGCGAATCGCCGGGGGGATGTGGGACGGACTTGTCACTAAACGTGAACTGGGGTGGGGTTGGAACGGGACCCCGGCGCGTCGTACAATGCCGTGCGAGGGATTCGAGGACCTACACGATGGCCGCGACACCGACCGACGCGCACACCCTGCCCGAGGAGAGGCCGCTGGCGCCCGTGTCGGCGGATTACGCACCTCCCGCGGTGGCGTGGGAGGAGCCGTTCGAGATCCTCGCGGCGGGTTCGGGCTGCCTGCTCAAGGACGCCCTGGATCCGGACTGCGCCGCGAGCGGCTTCACGGTCACGGGATGACCATCGCCCTGGATCTGGCGGGCGCCCGCATCGACCTCGAGGTCGAGGGGACCGTGCCGCCGCTCCTCGAGGCGCGGTACGCGGGCTTCGCCGCCCGGTCCGGGCCGGCTCGCTGGCGCCTCCGTCTCCACCCCGGACCGGTCCCCTCGCTCGCGGCCATGAGCGGCCGCGCCGTTCCGGCCGGCGCCACCGTCCGGCTCGAGGGTGTCGAGGGCCATGGCGCGCTCGACGTCGCCCGCCGCTGCGGCGACGCCCGGCTGGACCCGAACCTCGTCATCGCCGACGCGCTCCTCCTCGCCACGTTCTGCCTCGACGTGCTGGAGCGCGGAGGATGCCTGCTCCACGCGGCCGCGGTCGAGGTGGGCGGGCTGGCGCACGTCGCCCCCGGCCGCTCGGGCGCGGGCAAGACCACCTTCGCGTCGCTCGCGGCGAGCCGGCTCAGCGACGAGCTCTGCGCGGTCGTGCCGGACCGCGCCGGCTTCCGGGCGCACGGCACGCCCTGGCGGACCGGACGTGCCGGCTCGGCGCCGATCGCGGCGGTCTGGACCCTGGCGTGGGACGGCGAGGGGACCGAGCCGCTGCCTCCCCCGCTGGCCCTCCGGCACCTCGTCACCAACCTGTTCCTCCCCGTCACCGGGCGATCCGCGCTCGAGACGGCGTTCGCCGCGTGCTCGCGCGTCGCCTCGGCCGTACCGTTCGGCCGCCTCGCGTTCCGCCCCGACAGCCGCGTGGATGCGCTGCTGAGCAAGCCGGGGCGCCCGGCATGACCGGATTCGGCGCCGTCCGCGCCGCCGCGGTCCGGGGGAGCGTCCCGCTCACGGTCCACCTCGAGCTCACGGCCGCCTGCAACGCCCGGTGCAGCCACTGCTTCCAGGGCGAGGCGCACGCGGCCTCGCCGCGCGAGCTCTCGCTCCCGGAGTGGATCGCGGTCGTGGACCAGGCGCGGGCCGCCGGGGCGATGTTCCTGACCCTCTCCGGCGGCGAGGCCCTGCTCTCGCCGCACTTCTGGGCGATCGCCGAGCGGGCGCGCGCCGTCGGGCTCGCCCTCCGGCTGCTGACCAACGGCCTCGCTCTCGGGCGCGGCGCGGTCCGCCGCCTCGCGGCGCTGCGTCCGGCATCGGTCGAGGTGACGGTGTTCTCGCTCCGTGCCGAACGCCACGACGCCGTCACCCGCGTCCCGGGGTCGCTCCGCAGGACGATCCGCGGCCTGCTGCGCCTGAAGCGCGCCCGGGTACCGACGGTCCTGAAATGCCCGCTCCTGGCGGGGACGGCCGAGGACCAGGGCGCAGTTCGCCGCCTCGCCGCACGCCTCGGCGCCGGCATCCTCTTCGACCCCGGCATCTACCCCGCGGTGGACGGAGACCCGGCTCCCACCCGATGCCGCGGCGACGACGCGGCGCTCCAGCGGTTCTTCGCCGATCCCGCGACGCTGGCGCACGACGCGCCGCGCAGCGGGACGCGCCAGCCGGCCGGTCCGCCCTGCGGGATGGCCCGCACCTTCGCCGTCGTCTCCGCGGAGGGCGACGTGTTCGCCTGCCCGGTCCTCCGGACACCGGCCGGGAACGTCAGGAGGGCGCCGCTCTGCCTCGTCTGGCGCGCGCCGCTGATGGAGCGGCTCCGCGCCCGGCGGTTCGGCGACCTCGCCGTGTGCGGCACCTGCGCGCGGAGCGGGTACTGCGGCCGCTGCAGCGCGATGGCGCTGCTCGAGGACGGCGACCTCGACGGCCCGAGCAGCCGCGCCTGCCACCTCGCCGAGCTGCGCGAGCGAGCCTGGGGAAGACCTCCGCCCCCGGGCGTTCCCGCGCCGCGGCTGCGGGTCCTCCCCGGCCCCTGAGGCGCGCCGGACGGGCGGCCCCGGCGTTATCCTCCGCGCATGGGCAAGACCCCGTCCACCCCGGCCACCCGGCTCCTGCGCGAGCGAGGCGTCCCCTACACCGAGCACCCCTACCGCTACGAGGAGCACGGCGGGACGCGGGTGTCGGCGCGGGAGCTCGGCGTGGACGAGCACGCCGTGGTGAAGACGCTGGTGATGGAGGACGACCGGGGCGAGCCGCTGGTGGTCCTGATGCACGGCGACCGCGAGGTGTCCACCAAGGCCCTGGCGCGGCAGTTGGGCCGGAAGTCGATCCAGATCTGCAAGCCGGAGGTGGCGAACCGTCACTCCGGCTACCAGGTCGGGGGGACGAGCCCGTTCGCCACGCGCCGCGCCATGCCGGTGTACGTCGAGCGGACCGTCCTGGACCTGCCACGCCTCTACGTGAACGGCGGCTCCCGCGGCTTCCTGGTGGGCATCTCCCCCGGCGACCTGGCCCGCCTGCTCTCGCCGATCCCGGTGGACGCCGCCACCGCACCCTGATCGCGTCGGGGGGTTTGCCCGCGGTCCTAAACCGCAGTCCGGGGTGGCTCCGCCGCCCGCCCCCGCGCGGCATCTCATCGGGGGGGCGTGCCGCCCCCCCGAACCCCCTGGTCGCTCCGGGGCCGGGCTCCTCCGCCCGTCCCTACGCTCCACTCACCGTTCACGGTGCCAGTCCCGCGCGCAGGCAGGCCGGCCGATCGCGGTAGCGCCGCGCGAACGGCACGTAGACCATGCAGGAGCGGTCCTCGCCGCGGCCGTGGCACACCTCCTGGCAGGTTCCGTAGACGCGATCGTGTCGGAGGGTCCGGGTGAGGCCGGTGCGCGTGTCGGCGAGCCGATCGTACGCGCCGCCCGGCCCGAGGTCCGGCTCGTCCGCGGAGTGGACGCTGGTCACGATCTCCGCGGGCACGCCGCTCGCCCACATCCCCGCGCCGCGCCGCTGCGCGTCCCGCTGCGCGTCGAGGAGCGCGGGGTCGGCGGCCGCGTCCACCGCGTAGACCATCGCGTGCCCCGCGCGCACCAGCGCCTCCGCCGCGCCGGGACAGCGCACCAGCAGCCTTCCGTAGCGGTCCGGCCGCCCGCCGGTGCGACACGCCCAGGCCTCCCGCGCCGCCAGGCCGGCCGACGCGGCCGCGATCGCGTACAGCCCGTCGCGGGTCCAGCCGCCCCAGCGGTGCACCGGCCCGAAGGCCTCGAGGGTGTTGTAGCCCTCGAGGCGGGTGTTCCTGCCCCGCCAGCGGCCGTCGAGGATCCGGAACGAATCGCCGTCGGTCCAGCGCACCGCGACGCGCTCGCCCTCCAGCGTCACCTCGCCGGCAGCCGCGTGGCTGGGCGCACGGGAATCGCCGGCGCCCGCGGCCGGGCGCGCCAGCAGCAGGACGGCGGCGGCCGCGGCGAGGCGCACCGGGCCCATCGCGCGCTTTCTAGGGCCGCGAGAGGTCGTGCCGGACGAAGAGGGCCCCCGCGATCCGCCCCCGCGCGTCGCGGATCGGGAACGCGCCGCCGACGAACTGGCGCGCGCCGACGCGCCACGTGCCGATGAGCACCCCGCCGTCGGGGATCTGGGCGAGGGGCCGCCCCAGCTCGATGATCTGCTCGGTCCAGATGGTGCTGTCCACCAGCACCACCTCGGGACGCTCGTCCCAGCGGTCCTCGCCGCGCACGCGCGCGAGCTCCTTCCGGTCGACGTGGGCCTTGTCCACCAGGACCCCGTAGTCGTCGCCGGTCTCCGCCCGCATGCGCTCCAGGAAGTGGTCGATCTCCTCGCCCAGCTCCATGTAGCCGACGACCTGCTTGCCGACGAAGATCGGCTTCACCACGCGCAGCGCGAACGCCGTCTTGCCCAGCTCCTTGCCGTAGCCGATCCGCTGCGTGGCGATGGCCTGCGAGAAGGTCTCGCGCTGCACGACGTCGCCGTGGAGCTGCGGGGCGTGTACCCGCAGGAAGCAGGTGCGGGCCGGCTCGGGGTCGAGGAAGTACCAGTGGGTGACGTGCTTGAGCCGCTTCAGCTCCTCGAAGGCGGGGAGCGCGCGGGCGAGGAGGCCCTCGCGATCGCGGGCGCGGAACAGCTCGACGAGCGCCGTGTCCGCCTGGAGCGCGTCGAGGGCCCGCGACAGCATGGCGACGTCCTCCTGCTCCAGCCGCGCGAACGCGGCGGCGCCCTTGCGGAGCGCTGCCACCTGCGCGTCGTCCGCATTCGCGGGCGCGCTCGCGGGCGCGGGGGCGGGCGCGGCGGCGAGGGACGGCGGCGCCGCGAGCGCGGTCGCGGCCGCGCACAGGACCAGCCATCCGTGGAGCCGCCTCGGCGGGAGTTGCGTTTCCATGGAGTCCTCTCTCCGGCGGACGTCGCGCCGGTCCTCGCCGGCGCGCGCCCGCGCGCCGGCCACCTCGTTCACCTCCGGCGGCACAGCCGCTCCGTGGCGCGCTCCTCGGCGTCGCGCGCGTTCTTGCGGCAACGCTCGTCGTACATCTTGAACCAGACCTTCACGTAGGGCTTCGGATCCTTGTAGAGGACGATCCGGCACGCCTCGTTCATGGCGTCGCGGACGTACTCCGCCTCGCGCGCGCACGAGCCGCCGTAGCGCGCCAGGAACACGCCGTGGTCGCACGCCTTCTGCGCCACGCCCGCGGCCGTGTCGCACAGGTTGCGGTGGAAGCGGCTCGGGATGGTCCCGGGCTTGTCTGCGGGCGCCGCCTCGGTGCACGCCCGCCGCGTGTCGCTCGCCACCGTCTCGCAGCGCGCCTCGGCCGCGCCGGCGGCGGGCACGGCGAGGGCGAGCGCGAGTGCGGCTGCCAGTGGCTGGGTCATCTCTCCCCCCCGGGAGGTTGGTGCCGCTTCGCCGCGGCGAGGCTGTGCGTCAGGGCCCCAGTCCGTGCACCGCCGTCACCGAGAGCGTCTGGCCGGCGGCGTGGCAGGGGCTGCACGACTCCACCCCACCCGACGTGTACTCGTTGCAATGGGCGGCGGCGATGACGGTGTCGTGGCACCCGGTGCAGGCCGCCTGCAGCGGGGGAATCCTGGGATCGGTGGCGGGGTGGGTGGCGGTGGCCAGGACGCCGCCGCCGGGCGAGAGGTGCAGGACCGACGCGGTCTCGTTGACCACGGTGGGCAGCACCGAGAGGCGCTCGACGGTCTCCACGTAGAACGCCTCGCCCGAGTGGCACAGCCGGCAGTTGATGATCTTGTTCGGGAACCGGATGTCGTCGAAGTAGTAGGGCTTGGTCCCGCCGGAATTGCCGTAGACGACGTAGGGCTGCATCCGCTCGAGCTGCGCCCTCCCCTTCCGGCCGCCCGTGTGGATCCGGTGCATCAGCACCTTGAACTGGACGGTGGTCTCCTCCTTGTTGTCGTGCGTGGCCGAGAGCAGCACCTGCCCGGACGCGTCCTTGGTGCGGCGCTTCCAGTCGGTCGTCTCGGGCGCGTGGCAGAGGATGCAGTACTCGACCTTGTTGCGCGGTCCGCCGTGGAGCGCGAGGCGGATGTGGCACTTGTTGCAGTTGTTCACGTCGGCGGCCATGCGCCGGGGCTGGGGGTTCCCGTCGGCGACGAAGACGCCGTTCGCGTCGGCCGCGCCGCTCCCCACGGCGGTGTCCAGGTAGACGATGACGTTGTCCGAGGTCTCGCCGAGCGACTCGCCGGTGAACGGCCAGATGAACTTGCCGGCGGTGAAGTCGTAGACGGTGCTGGTGAGGGAGCGGCGGAGCGAGATGCCGATGGCCCAGGTGCCGGACGCGTCCGGCGGGAGGGCCGACTTGAAGGTGTACTTGAAGGTGTAGCCGAACTGGGCGTTCGCGACCCCGACCGTCGTCGCCGGCATGGTCTCGCTGATGGGCGCGAGCGGCACGGGGTCGGTGGTGGCGGTGATGAAGTTCCCGGTCTTGTAGTCGGAGGCCGGGCCCACCAGCGTCATGGACAGACCGCTCGTGAACGCCCGCGGGACCGGGCTGGGCGTCGTGGGGCGGTTGTCCTTCGCGGGCGCCGGCTTGTTGATCGAGCTGAGCGGCCCGACGAGATCCGCGATGGCGAGCGTGACGGTCGGCGTCCCGTTCTTCACGGCGCCCTGCACGCCCACGACCTTCACCGTCGGCAGGTTGTAGTACGGGCTCTTGTACGGCACGGAGTGTGCGTCCTGGTGGGGGACCCAGCACGTCTGCGGGGTGCAGGTCGCGGGCGCTCCCGGCGCGAGGCTCACGTGGCACCCGGCGCACTTGGTGTCGTCCGGTTGCGGTCCGCCGGTGTGGGCGAAGTGGACCTTGTCCGGCGTCCCCGTGCCGTACCAGACGTCCGGGTGGCAGCCCTGGCAGGTCCGGCGGGCGGTGTCCGTCCAGATCTCGTCGTGCTGCGCCGCGCCGCCGTGGCACACGTCGCAGTTGCGGTAGTCCTGCGGGAAGAAGATGCCGGTCGGGAGGGACCTCGTGTCGTTGGGCCGGGTCCAGACCTGCGCGAAGACCTGCTCGCCCAGCTCGTCGTCGATGACGGAGTACTTCTGCCCGACGAGCGCCGCGTTGCGGCTCGACAGGAACGGCAGCGCGGGCGTGGTGGAGGGCGGCAGGACCTGCGCCAGCGCGGTGCTGCTCGAGAGGTAGAGGGTCGGGAGCTGCCTGCCGCGGTGGATGCGGTGGACGAGCCGGCCGAACTCGAGCGGGTTCGGGTTCGTGGCGATGGTGGCGGTCCCGGGGGACATGGCCATGGCGGCCGGGTCGATGGTGTCGGGGTCGGCGTGCTGGATGGTGTGGCACGTCAGGCAGATCTTGGTCCCGGTGCGCGACTCGCTATGGCCCTGCCGGATCCCGTGGCAGTTCTCGCAATCCACGTCCACCACCAGCTCGCGGGACTGGAGCGGGGTCACGCCGTCCGGCACGAAGTCGAAGGTGGAGGTGGTGGTGCGCGTCCCGGGAGCGCCGCGCAGCCAGACCCCGACGCGCATCGTCTCGGAGGCGCCCGGGGAGGCGAGGAAGCCCTCCGGCAGCGGCGTGGCGAAGGTATAGGTGAACCGGCCATCGCCGAGATCCTGGATGGTGCCGTCC
The DNA here is from genome assembly GCA_035519395.1 of Anaeromyxobacteraceae bacterium. Classification (GTDB taxonomy): domain Bacteria; phylum Myxococcota; class Myxococcia; order Myxococcales; family Anaeromyxobacteraceae; genus Anaeromyxobacter. The sequence goes on from DATIWK010000187.1 coordinate 25,377, forward strand.
ACGTCCGGCCCCGGCTGCCGGGTGTCGTAGAGCACCTGCTCCGGCTGCGTGCCCGGACCGGCGACGGGCAGCTGCGGAATCCGCGCGTTTCCGATGAGGAGGTAGCTCTTCCACCACGGGAGCTTGCTGACCGGGTCGGTGGAGAGGCCCGCCAGCGTCCAGGCAGGCTGCATGCGCGCCGCGACCGCGCCGGTCATCCCCTGCCCGTCCTTGGAGAGCGTGTAGCTCGCCACCACGCGGCCGCCCGCGCCCACCGACGCGCCGGTGATCTCGATCCGGATCCCGGGGCCGTAGGTGGCGCCGGACTGTACCTCACCGACCTTCGGGCTCGAGCCGCAGGCCGCCGCCAGGGCTGCCAGGAGACAGGCGGTGAATTCACGGATGGCAAATGGCGACCGCATCGTTCCTCCCTCGACCTGCGCCGGACGGCGGGCCCCGGTCCTTCGAGGCTACCGCAGTTCGCGCGCTGATGTTGCCGTGCGCCTCGAGCCTGCGCATTCCCGTGGGCCAAGGACTGACGCATTGTCGCACGCCGCAGCGCGGCGATCTCCGCCGATGGAGGGGCCGCGGCGTTGGCCTGGATCAAAGCGGGCGCGCGTTGTCTCACGGTGTCGGGACAGGGGCGCGCCTTGAAACTTACAGCGCGATTCCCGTAGCTTCACCCACGATGAACGCGCCGGACCGCGACGTCACCCGATGTGAATCCACCTCCCAGGCGGCGCTCCGGCTGTTGCCGGCCGCCCTCCTCGCCGCGCTCGCCGGGTGCACGGATGCTCCTCGCACCGGCCGCGCGCCGGCGGACACCGCCTTCAGCGTGGGGGTGATCGACGCCAGCGCGGCGGCCGGCGGTGTCGGCGCCCCGCAGGCCTCGGGCGCGGTGAAGCTGAAGTTCACGGGTGGTACGCCGTCCGCCACCACGGTGGTCGCCAGGCGCCTCGCCAGCCCGGGCGCCATCGCGGTGGACGGCGACGCCGCGGACTGGGCCGGCATCCCCGCCAGCGTCATCCCGCTGCAGAGCCCGGGGACCCGCGTCGGCCTCGCCCCCGAGGACTGGTACTGCCTCTACCGCAGCCGCTACAACCTGCTGGTCGACCCCTACACCGGCGCACCCGCCTGCCCGACGCAGTGCGATCCCGCCGCGAAGCCGGCGGACCAGGCGACGGCGAGCGCGGGCTGCACGCTCCCCGTCCCGGCCTACGGCCAGGGCGAAGGCGTCACCTGGGTCTCCCAGGTCTCCGTCCGGGCCGCCTACGACGACGAGCGCATCTACTTCCTCCTCCAGTGGGCGGACGCGACCCCGGACCGGGCGCGCCGGCCCTGGTCGTACGATCCGGCCGGCGCGGCGGCGTGGACGGCCGACCGGGCCGTCGAGGAGGACCGCGCCTACCTCTCCTTCGACGTCGCGCGCTCCTTCCCCGTCCACGACACGCTCGGCTGCGCCGCGGCCTG
>DATIWK010000188.1:0-8868 GCA_035519395.1 Anaeromyxobacteraceae bacterium
CTGGACCGCACCGCTCGTGTCGGTGACGCGGTACACGACCGACGGCGCGGTGGTGATGAGCGCGAGGTCGTACTCGCGCTCCAGCCGCTCCTGGACGATCTCCATGTGCAGGAGCCCGAGGTAGCCGCAGCGGAAGCCGAAGCCGAGCGCCTGCGAGGTCTCGGGCTCGTAGGTGAAGGCCGAGTCGTTGAGGCGGAGCTTCTCGAGCGCGTCGCGGAGCTGGTCGTAGTCCTTCGCCTCGATGGGGAAGACGCCGCTGAACACCATCGGCTTCACGACCTTGAAGCCGGGGAAGGGCTCCGGCGTGGGCCGGTCCGCCTCGGTGAGCGTGTCGCCGACCTTGGCGTCGTGGACGTCCTTCACGTTGGCGACGACGACCCCCACCTCGCCGGCCTCGAGCCGCTCCACCGGGCGGGCGAAGGGCGCGAACACGCCCAGCTCCTGCACCTCGAACTGCTTCTTGTTGGACCAGAGCTGGATCTTCTGCTTCGGCGAGAGGACGCCCTCGAAGACCCGGACCAGCATCACCACCCCGCGGTAGGTGTCGTACCAGGAGTCGAAGATGATGGCCTTGAGCGGCGCCGCGGGATCGCCGCTCGGCGGCGGCACGCGCTTCACGATCTGCTCGAGGATCTCCTCGATGCCGATGCCCTCCTTGGCCGAGCACGGCACCGCATCCTTCGCGTCGAGGCCGATCACCTCCTCGATCTCCCGGCGCACTCCCTCCACGTCGGCGGAGGGCAGGTCGATCTTGTTGATGACCGGGACGACCTCGAGGTCGTGGTCGAGCGCCTGGTACACGTTGGCCAGCGTCTGCGCCTCGACCCCCTGGGAGGCGTCCACGACGAGGACGGCGCCCTCGCAGGCGGCCAGCGAGCGGCTCACCTCGTAGGCGAAGTCGACGTGGCCGGGCGTGTCGATGAGGTTGAGCTCGTAGTCCTTGCCGTCGCGGGCGCGGTACTTCATGCGCACGGTCTGGGCCTTGATGGTGATCCCGCGCTCGCGCTCCAGCTCCATGTTGTCGAGGAACTGCGCCTGCGCCTCACGCGCCGTCACGGTGCCGGTGCGCTCGAGGAGGCGGTCCGCGAGCGTCGACTTGCCGTGATCGATGTGCGCGATGATCGAGAAGTTGCGGATGTGCGCGTTGGGTCCGGCCATCGGGTGTCGGGCTTTTAGCATGTGGACCCGCGCCGCGCGAACGCTGCGGCCGCCTGTGTCGGCCGCGTGTCAGAGCGGCCTGCTAGACGAGCCCCTTCGCGCGGAGGGCGGTGGCGAAGCGGCGGTGGCGAAGCGGGGAGAGCGGCCGATATCGGGTTCGAGCTGAAAGCCCGGAAAAGCCTCTATATTGTTGTGCATGGTGATGTATGGCACAATATGTTGTGGTGGTCGACGCGATGTGCTACAGACCGAAAGACGCTCGCCAGGGGGCGAGCGGAGGGGGATGGGCGGACGGGCGGCGGGCGATGAGGCCGGGACTAACACCTTTGGCGCATTGAGGCCGCGCGCACGGCGCGCGGCGACCACCCCTGCACTTCACGCGGGCCGGCAGGGGTACGAGCGGGCGCATGGTCTCCATGCGTCCGATGGGGAAGCGTTTGCCCTTGGGCGGGGCGCCCTCGGGCGGAGGAAGTCGAGATGATGGAGCGCGAGGTCACGGCACAGAAGCGCAGCGCGCGGGCACCCCGCAAGGTCACCGCCCGCAGGGGCCTCTCGGTCCCGCGGACGTTCACGACGCGGGGGGTGGACCCGGCGGACGAGGTGGCATGGGAGGTCCGGACCGCGGCGATCACCGGCGAGGGCGGGAAGATCATCTTCGAGCAGAAGGACGTCGAGGTCCCGAAGTCCTGGTCGATGCTCGCCACCAACGTGGTCGCGTCGAAGTACTTCCGCGGCGCCGTCGGCTCGCCGGGGCGCGAGCGGTCGGTCCGGCAGCTCGTCACGCGCGTGGTCTCCACCATCGCCGCGTGGGGCCGCAAGGACGGCTACTTCGCGACGGACGAGGACGCCGACACCTTCGAGGCGGAGCTGGGGCACCTCGTCTACCGCCAGAAGATGTCCTTCAACTCCCCGGTCTGGTTCAACGTGGGGATCGAGGATCGTCCGCAGTGCTCCGCCTGCTTCATCAACTCGGTGGGCGACTCGATGGACTCGATCCTGAAGCTCGCCCACACCGAGGGCATGCTCTTCAAGTACGGCTCGGGGACGGGATCGAACCTGTCCAAGATCCGCTCCTCGAAGGAACCGCTCTCCGGCGGCGGCGAGGCCTCCGGCCCGGTCTCCTTCATGCGCGGGTTCGACGCGTTCGCCGGCGTCATCAAGTCCGGGGGCAAGACGCGCCGAGCCGCCAAGATGGTCATCCTCGACGCCGACCACCCGGACATCGCCGAGTTCGTGAGCTGCAAGGCCGACGAGGAGAAGAAGGCCTGGTCCCTCATCGAGGCCGGCTACGACGGGGCCTTCAACGCCCGCGGCGGCGCCTACGACTCGGTCTTCTTCCAGAACGCGAACCACTCCGTCCGCGTCAGCGACGCCTTCATGCGCGCGGTGGTCGAGGACCGGGAGTGGGAGCTCTTGGGCCGCGTCGAGGGCAAGGTGGTGGAGCGGATCCCGGCCCGGGACCTGATGCGGCGCATCACCGAGGCGGCCTGGGTCTGCGGCGATCCGGGAATGCAGTTCGACTCGACCGTCAACGCCTGGCACACCTGCCCGGGCACGGACCGCATCAACGCGTCCAACCCGTGCTCCGAGTACATGTTCCTCGACGACTCGGCCTGCAACCTGGCCTCGCTCAACCTGATGCACTTCCGGACCATCGACGGCGGCTTCGACGTCGAGGCGTTCAAGCGCGCGGTGGATCTCACCATCCTGGCGCAGGAGATCCTGGTCTCGAACGCGAAGTACCCGACGCCCGCCATCGGGAAGAACAGCGAGGACTACCGCCCGCTGGGGCTCGGCTACGCGAACCTCGGGGCGCTCCTCATGGCGAGCGGGCACCCCTACGACTCCGACGACGGGCGTGCCACCGCCGCGGCCATCACCGCCCTCATGACCGGCGAGGCGTACGCCATGAGCGCGCGCATCGCCGAGCGCACCGGCCCCTTCGCCGGATACGAGCGGAACCGCGACCCGTTCCTGGGCGTCGTCCGCAAGCACGCGCAGCACGTGGACCGGATCGACGGCTCGCTCGTCGAGAAGCTGCTCCTCGACGGCGCCCGCGCCGCCTGGGCAGAGGCGCTCCGGCTCGGGATCGCGAACGGATACCGCAACGCGCAGGTGACCGTGCTCGCGCCGACCGGGACCATCGGCTTCATGATGGACTGCGACACCACCGGCATCGAGCCCGACATCGCCCTGGTGAAGTACAAGAAGCTGGTGGGCGGCGGGATGCTCAAGATCGTGAACAACACGGTCCCGCTGGCGCTGCAGCGGCTCGGGTACTCGGGCGACGAGATCGGCTCCGTCCTCCAGTTCATCGACGAGGTGGAGACCATCGAGGGTGCGCCCGGCCTCCACCCGGAGCACCTGCCGGTCTTCGACTGCGCCTTCAAGCCCTCGAACGGCCTGCGGTCCATCCACTACATGGGCCACATCCGGATGATGGGCGCGGTCCAGCCGTTCCTCTCCGGCGCGATCTCCAAGACCGTCAACATGCCCAGCACCGCGACGGCCGAGGACATCGGGCAGGCCTACCTCGAGGCCTGGAAGCTCGGCCTCAAGGCCATCGCCGTGTACCGCGACGGCTGCAAGCGGAGCCAGCCGCTCAACACCAGCCAGTCCGACGCGGCCGAGAAGAAGGAGGAGCCGCGCCTGGCCCGCCGCCGGCTGCCCGACGAGCGCCGCTCCATCACGCACAAGTTCTCCATCGGCGGCCACGAGGGCTACATGACCGTCGGCATGTACGACGACGGGACGCCGGGCGAGCTGTTCGTCACGATGGCGAAGGAGGGCTCGGTGGTGTCCGGCCTCATGGACAGCTACGCGACCTCCATCTCCATGGCGCTGCAGTACGGCGTGCCGCTCAAGATCCTCTGCGACAAGTTCAGCCACATGCGGTTCGAGCCGTCCGGATTCACCGGGAACCCCGAGATCCCGATCGCCAAGTCGATCACGGACTACATCTTCCGGTGGCTCGCGCTGAAGTTCATCCCGAGCGACGACGGCGCGGCCACCTCCCTCGCGGCGCTGCCTCCCGGCGCGGCGCCGGCCGCTCCCGTCAAGGCCGCGGTCCGCACCGTCGAGGCCGCTGCCCCGCCGGCGCGCGCCATCGGCTTCACCACGCCGAGCGCGGCGAACGGCACGAACGGCGCCAGCGGCTCGACCGGGCCGCTCACCTTCAAGAACTCGGAAGACGCGCCCCCCTGCCCGAACTGCGGCTCGATGACCGTGCGGAACGGCGCCTGCTACAAGTGCCAGAACTGCGGGACGACCACGGGCTGCAGCTAGAGGGGGCGGCCGCCGCTCCGCGGTGCGGCTGAGCCACGAAGGGCGCCGCGCCACCGGACGCCCGGGGCGGAAGATCGCCTCGGGCGTCGCCGTGTCTCGGCCATCGGGACGTCACCGGAAGTCCCGCGCCCGGTCGCCGACCTGCGGCGCGAGCGCGACGGGCGCCACCGACTCCACCCGGACGTTCACGACCATCCCGTTCCGCTCGACCTTGCCGCGGGCGAGGAGGAAGGAGGCCCCGTGGATGGTGGCCCGGAAGCGGTCGTAGACGTCCGGCATGACCACCAGGTTCGCGATGCCGGTCTCGTCCTCCAGCGAGACGAAGACGATCCCCCGGGCCGTCTCGGGGCGCTGGCGGACGATGACGAGCCCCGCCACCTCGACGGGCGCCCGGTCCGGCATCCGCGCCAGCTCGTGGGCGCTCCGGACCTTGCGGCTCGCCAGCGTCGGGCGGATGAGCGCCATGGGGTGGGCGCGCACCGACATGCCGGTCCCGGCGAAGTCCGCGGCGATCTCCTCGGCCGCGCTCGCGGGCGGAAGCTCGGCGTCTGGCTCCGGGGGCGCGAGGCCGGCGAACAGGTCCCCCTCTTCCCCCGCGGTCCCCAGGGCCAGACCCCGCCAGATGGCGCCGCGCCGGTCGGGCTCCAGCGACGCGAGCGCCCCCGCCTCCGCGAGCCGCGTGAGCCAGGCGCGCGACAGGCCGGCGCGGCGGGCGAGATCGCCGAGCGAGGCGAAGGGCCCGTCCTGGCGCGCCGAGAGGATCGCCTCTCCGACCGCCCGCGGCAGCCCCCGCACCGCGTGCAGGCCCACGCGGAGCGCCGGCGCCCCGCCGGCCGGGGCCGGCGTGCCCGGCGCGGTCCCCTCCAGGCTGCTCTCCCACCCGCTCCACTGCACGTCGGCCCCCCGCACCTCGACGCCGTGGCGCTTGGCGTCCTCGACGAGCGTGTGCGGCGCGTAGAAGCCCATGGGCTGGCTGTTCAGCAGCGCGCAGGCGAAGGTGGCGGGGTGGTACCGCTTCAGCCAGGCCGAGGCGTAGACCAGGAGCGCGAACGAGGCGGCGTGCGACTCGGGGAACCCGTACCCGGCGAACCCGAGGAGCTGCCGGAAGATCTCCTCCGCGTCCTTCCCCGAGATCCGCCGCTCGGCCATCCCGGCGACGAGCCGGGCCTTCATGGCGGCGAGCTTCTCGTGGGAGCGGCGGTGGGTCATGACGCGGCGGAGCTCGTCGGCCTCGCCCGGCGTGAACCCGGCGGCGACCACCGCGAGCCGCATCGCCTGCTCCTGGAAGAGCGGCACCCCCAGCGTCCGCGCCAGCACCGGCTCGAGCGGCGCGTAGGGGTAGCGGACCTGCTCGAGCCCGTCGCGGCGGCGCAGGAACGGGTGGACCATGCCGCCCTGGATCGGCCCGGGGCGGATGATGGCCACCGAGATGACGAGGTCGTAGAAGCTCCGCGGCCTGAGGCGCGGCGCGAGCGACATCTGGGCCCGCGATTCGACCTGGAACACGCCGATGGAGTCCGCGCGCGAGAGCATCTCGTAGACGGCCGGGTCCTCCGCCGGGATCGTCGCGAGCGAGTCCGGATGAGGCGTCGGGGTGTCGAGCGCCGGCGCAGGGCGGTGGCGCGCCAGGAGCGCCAGCGCGCGGGAGAGCGCGGTCAGCATCCCCAGGCCGAGCAGGTCCACCTTGAGGAGGTCCAGCTCGGCGAGGTCGTCCTTGTCCCACTGGACGATGGTCCGCCCCGGCATCGCGGCGGGCTCGATGGGCACGGTCTCGCAGAGCGGCCGGCGGGTGATGACGAAGCCGCCCACGTGGATGGAGAGGTGGCGCGGAAAGCCGGCCAGCTCGCGCGCCACCTCGAGCACCAGCCGGACCCGCTGCGAGGCGGCGGCGGAGATCCTGTCGGGGGGGCCTCGCGCCCCTCCGAACCCCCCGATCGCTCCGGGCCGGGCTCCTCCGCCCGGCCCTTCGCTCCAGTCGATCCTGTCGGGGGGGCCTCGCGCCCCCCCGAACCCCCCGATCGCTCCGGGCCGGGCTTCTCCGCCCGGCCCTTCGCTCCAGTCCAGGCCCGCCTGCGCCACGATCTCGGGCCCGAGGGCGGAGAGATCCTGGTGCGTCCCGACGAGCTTGGCGAGCCGGTTTACCTGTGACAGGGACAGCCCGAGCGCCTTGCCGGCGTCGCGCAGCGCCGACCTGGCCCGGTAGGTGATGACCTCGCAGACCATCCCGGCGCGGTCGCGCCCGTACTTCTCGTACACGTACTGGAGGACCTCCTCGCGCCGCTCGTGCTCGAAGTCCACGTCGATGTCGGGGGGCTCGCCGCGCTCCGCGGAGATGAACCGCTCGAAGAGGAGCCCCATCCGCACCGGGTCGATGGCGGTGATGCCGAGGACGAAGCAGATGGCCGAGTTGGCGGCGCTGCCGCGCCCCTGGCACAGGATCCCGCGCGACCGTGCAAACCGGACCACGTCCCAGACGGTGAGGAAGTAGCTCGCGTACCCGAGCTGCTCGACGAGGTCGAGCTCCCTGGCGAGCTGCCGCGCGACGTCGTCCGGCGCCTCGCCGCCGTAGCGCCAGCGGGCGCCCTCGCGGACCAGCTCGCGGAGGAGGGTCATGCCGGTGATCCCGGCGGTCGGGGTCGGGGGGGGCGGGAGGCGAAGCCCCCCGATATGATGACGGCGAAGCCGGCGGCCGCTCGCGACAGCGAGCGCAAGCGCCGAAGGCGCTGCCGCCGGCTCGTTCGCTGCCTGCAGGCGCCACGTCCGCAGGGGCGCGCTCGGCACCGGCACCATCGCTGCCGCGCGGTCCGACTGCCCCGGGCTGGACGTCGCGACCGCGGCGCCTTCCCACGCCGTGGCGCGATCCACCACCACCGGCGGCAGCGGGTGCTCGCCGCGGATCTCGTCCAGGCGGAACCGGCACTGGTCCGCGATCGCCGCTGCCGCTTCCACCCCCTCCGGGAAATCCGCCCAGAGCTTCGCCATCTCCTCGGGGCCCTTGAGCGTCCGCTCCGCGTTGGGGAAGAGCCGCCGCCCCGCCCGCTCGACGCTCGTCCCCAGCCGCACGCAGGTGAGGACGTCCTGCAGCACCTGCCGCCGCCGCACGTGGGTGTGGACGTCGTTCGTCACCGCGACCGGGATCCCGAGGCGCGCGCCCACGGCGCGCGCCGCCGCGATCCGCGCCTCCTCCCCCGCCACCCGGTGGCGCGCCACCGCCAGCGCGAACCGGCGCCCGAAGGCGTCGCGCAGCCGCGCCGCCGCGCCGCCGTCGGTGCCGGGGTAGAGCGCGAACAGCCCCCGCGCGCGCGGCACCAGGTCCTCGAACGCGACCCCGATGTCCTCCGGCTCGCGCCGGGCGGGGGCAACGGCCCGCGCTCCCGCCGCCTCGTCGCCGCAGTGGGCGCGGGTCGCCAGGCGGCAGAGGTTCGCGTGACCGTCCCGGTCCAGCGCGAGCAGCACGATCGGGGCGCGCCGCCCCGGCGCGAGGCCGGCGACCGACAGCTCCATCCCGACCACGAGCGGAAACCCCTTCCGCTTCGCCTCCGCGTGCGCGCGCACCACGCCGTAGAGCCCGTTCACATCGGCGATCGCGAGCGCCGACAGGCCCAGCTCCGTTGCGCGCTCCACCAGCTCCTCGGGGTGGCTCGCGCCCTGGAGGAACGAGAAGCACGACTTGCACCGCAGCTCGGCGTAGGGGGGCATGGCGGCCATTCAGTCGAAGAACCCGTGCAGCCAGAGGCGCCCGTCGGCGCCGTCGCGGTAGATCCAGCAGTCGCCGAGCCCGTCGAGCCGGACCCGCCAGTACTCGCGGTCGAAGGGCGACGCCCACCACTCGCCCGAGATCCGCTCCGGGCCCTCCAGCGCCAGGACCGGCCAGGCGCGCGGGCCGACGCGGACGGCGGTGATGCGGCCGCCCTCCCCCTCCGCGACCGCGAGTCGGGGCGCGGCGAGGAGCCTCGTCGGCCGGAACGGTGCGGGATCGGCGGCGGCCTCGGTGACCGCACCGGCGGTGCGCGCGGTGCCGGGGCGGCGCCGCTTCGGCCGCGGCGCGGCCGCGGCCGTGATCGCGGTCGAGGTCGGGGGGGGCGGGAGGCAAAGCCCCCCGATGGGATGACGGCGAAGCCGGCGGCCGCTCGCGACAGCGAGCGCAAGCGCCGAAGGCGCTGCCGCCGGCCGGAAGGCCACGGCCCGGTACGCGGCCTCGGGCCGGTACCGCTCCACCGGTTCCGCCGCGAAGAGCGCCCCGTCGCCCAGCCGGACGGCGAGCCGGGAGAGGACCGTCTCGAGCGCCGCGAGCGCCTCGGGCCGGTCGCCGATGGCGAGCTGCTCCGGCTCGACCGGCGCCACCTCGATGGCCGCGAGCCCCAGCGCCGTCACCGCACCCGGAAGCCGCAGCGCGAACACGTGCTCCTTGGCCGGCACCAGCCA
>DATIWK010000189.1:0-16268 GCA_035519395.1 Anaeromyxobacteraceae bacterium
GGTGATGATGGTCTTCACCTCGTGCGGCGTGAGGTTCTGGGCCTCGTCCACGATGATGTACTGGTTCGGGATGGAGCGGCCGCGGATGTAGGTGAGCGGCTCGATCTCCAGGATCCCGAGGTCCATCAGCTCGTGGTACCCCCGCCCCTGCTTCTTCTCCGAGCGCGAGAGGTTCATGAGGTACTCGACGTTGTCGAAGATGGGCTGCATCCAGGGGTTGAGCTTCTCCTCGACCGAGCCGGGCAGGTAGCCGATGTCGCGGCCCAGCGGGAAGATCGGGCGCGACACCAGCAGCTTCTGGTAGGCGCCGTCCTCCATGGTCTTCTGGAGCCCGGCGGCGATGGCGAGGAGCGTCTTCCCGGTGCCGGCCTTGCCGACGATGGTGACGAGGCGGACCTCGTCGTTGAGCAGGAGGTCGAGGGCGAAGGACTGCTCCTTGTTGCGGGGCCGGACTCCCCAGACGCCCTCCTTCGGCGTCTGGATCAGCTTCACGAACGCCTGCCGTGGGGCGCTGTACTTGCCGACCCCGCTGTGCTGCGGGTTGGTCTGGTCGCGGAGCACCACGAACTCGTTGGGCGGAGGCGGCTCCTCGCCGGCGGGGAACGGCACCAGGCCGTTCGCGTAGAAGTCGTTCACCGCCTCCGGGGCGACGTCCAGCTCGGCCACGCCGCTCCACAGCTCGTCGAGCGCCACCCCCTCCACGTCGTAGTCCTCGGCGTGCAGCCCCAGGGCGTCGGCGCGGATGCGGAGGTTCGTGTCCTTGGTGACGAAGACCGTCGGCACCTTCTCGTGATCGCGCAGCTCCAGGGCGACGGCCAGGATCTTGTCGTCGGTGGAGTGGCCTTCCGCCAGGTTCGGCGAGAGCTTCCGCTCCGCGATGAGGACGCGGATGTTCCCCTTGCCGTCGCCGATGGGGACGCCCTCCCGCAGCTTGCCCGCGACCCGGAACTCGTCGAGGTAGCGCGCGACCTGGCGGGCGTTGCGCCCGAGCGACGACAGGTCGCGCTTGAAGTTGTCGATCTCCTCGATGACGTAGATCGGGATGACGACGTCGTTGTCGTCGAACCCGAAGATGCTTCGCGGATCGTGGAGGAGGACGTTGGTGTCGAGGACGAAGTTCTTCTTCAAGTCGGGGGCGCTCCGGGCGAGGGCCGCCTGCCGCGGCGGCTCGATGCGAGTGTAACAGGCACGCCGGGAAGGGGGCCACCCGAGACCGCCGCCGGCGCGCCGGCCCGGGGCCCCCCGCCGCTCACCCGGCGGCCCGTCGCGGAGCCTTGAGGGAAGCGGCCGAGACGCTCCGGTCGCGCCCGTGCCGCTTCGCGTGGTAGAGGCAGCCGTCGGCCCGCTCGACCAGCTCCGCCTTGCGCGCGCCGTCCTCGGGGAAGGTGGCCACCCCCAGCGACATCGTCACCCGGAGCGGCCCCTGCTCCGTCTCGAACGTGGTCTTCGCGATCCGCTCCCGGATGCGCTCGGCGATGACGAGGGCCCCGGGGGTCTCCGTCTCGGGCATGACCACCGCGAACTCCTCGCCGCCGTGGCGCGCCACCACGTCCGTCTGCCGCGCCGACTGGGTGAGCGCCCGCGCCACGCCGCGCAGCACCTGGTCGCCGACCGGGTGGCCATGGGTGTCGTTCACGGACTTGAAGTGGTCGATGTCGCAGAGGATGAGCGACACCTTCTTGCCGTAGCGCTGCGCCTGCGCCAGGTGCTCGTCGAGGCGCGCCTGGAAGGTGCGGTGGTTGAGCAGGCCGGTGAGGCCGTCGGTGGTGGCGAGGCGCTCGGTCTGCTCGAAGAGGCGCGACCGCTGGAGCGACTCCGCCGCCTGCATCGCCACGACCTCCAGGCGCCGGACGGCGTCGCCCGCGAAGGCGCCCGGGCGGCGGGCGCCGAGCACCAGCGTGCCGAGCACGTCCTCGCCGCTCTTGAGCGGCACCACCTTGATGGAGGCGATCCCCCGGAGCCGGGTGGCGGGATCGAACACCATGGTCCGGGCGAGATCGACCTCCTTTCCCGGCAGGCTGGAGCCGAGGCGCACCACCGAGGAGACCAGCCCGGCGTTGTCCGGAAACTCCAGCCCCTCCAGCTGCGCCGGGCCCCTGGCGTCCTCCGCACCTGCCGCGCGGGCCACGCGGTGGGTGCGCTTGCCGTCCACCGCCTCCACCAGGGTCACGGCGCCGAACTCCACCGGCGCCATGTCCCGGGCCACCTCCAGCGTCGCGTCGAAGACCTCCCGCGGCTTGGTGGTCCGGTTGAGCCGCTCGATGGCCGCGTAGAACCGGTCCTTCTCGTCGCGCGTCCGCTTCATGTCCGCCATGAGCCGCTCGGAGGCGACGGCGCGCAGGATCTCGGCGGAGATGGTGGCGAGGAGCCGCTCGTCCTCGTCGGTGAACGGCACCGGCTCGAGGCGATCCGCCACCACCACCCCGCGGACGTGGCCGCCGCGCCGGTCCAGCAGCGGCACGGCGAGGAGCGCCCCGGGCCGCAGCCCGTCGGCGTAGTAGCTCACCGCCTTGAGGTCGCCGTGGAGGCGCACCGGCGCGCGCCGGCGAACCGCGCCCCCCAGGGCGCCCTCGCCCGCCGGCAGCGGCTCGCGGACCACCGCGTCGCTTCGCGAGCGGCAGTCGCGCAGCACCAGGCGGGCGTCGTCGTCGCTGAGGAGGAAGACCCCGCAGGTGTGGCTGCGGAGCGCCACCTCGGCGATCTCCAGCGCGCCGCGCACCGCCGCCTCGATCTCGATCACCGCCGCCTCGGTCCAGCGGCGCTCGTGGCCGGCGTCACCGGCGTCGGCCGCGCCGGGCGAGAGGAGCCTGAACTCCCGGGCGCGCTGCTCGATCTCGCGGAGGCGTCTCGCCACCGCGCTCTCCTCCGCGCGCCGTGCCGCCGCGATGCGGGCCGCCAGCACCGCGTGGTAGAGCAGGGCGAACAGCGCGATGAACCCCGCGTGCGCCAGGGGGCCGGGCAGGTCGAGGGGCCGGGCGCCGCGCGTCCGCCACTGGGCGAACTCGAGCCCGACCGCCAGGGCCACCAGGGCGAGCCCCACCGCCCGCTCCAGGAAGGCGACCAGGAAGGCCATCACCAGGTAGACGACCGCCTGCAGCGGCGACTCGGGGGCGCCCGCGCCCGCCGCCTGGACCACCGCGTAGGCGGCGAGGACGAAGAGCGCGCCGAGCTCGAGCTGCTCGCGGCGCGCGGCCGGGCGTCCCGCCGCGGCGCGGGAGACGCGGCGCCCCAGCACCGCCGCCATCGCCCCCGCCAGCACGGCGAGCGCGGCCCCCTGGCGCCAGCCGAGCGCCTCCGCCTCGAAGGCGCGCAGGACCACCAGGGCGCCGATCGCGGCGGCCACCGCCGCCGGGAGGCTCCGCGCGACGAGCCGGAGTCCGCGGCGGCGGGCGGGCGGCCCGGCGATCCCCAGCTCGCTGAACAGGGCGGCGTAGAGGCGGACCAGCAGCGGACGCCGCCGCTGGCGCGCCAGCCGGTCCCGGACCGTCCGGGGGGCTCCCACCGCGGCGCGGGGCGGCAGGAGTGGCGTCACGGGGCGGCTCCGGGACCGTCCTCGACGCGGTAGACCACCTCGCCCGGCCGGACCAGGCGCAGCTCCTCGCGCGCCGCGCGCTCCAGGGCCGCCGGATCCTGCCGCAGCGCCTCCGCCTCTCGCGCCAGCCGCGCGTTCTCGAACGCCAGCCGCCGGTTGTCCTCGGCGATCCGCCGCACGTCCTCCTGCAACCGGACGTGCTTGCGGAGCCCCTCGGGATCGAGGGCTGCCGCGCCCGCGAGGAGCGCGAGCGCTCCCGCGTACATCCACCCCCATCGGACGCGACGGCGCACGGCCACGAGAAGTCCCCGCGCGACCGTAGCAGGCGGGCGGGCCGCGTCCAGAAATCGGACGATACCGGATGGTGTTGCTCCTGGCCAGGCGCGGCCGCAACCGGACGACCGGCGTGCCCGCGGCGCTCCGCGACCGAGATCCCCACCCCGCTCCGGCCCGGGACGGGCCTCCGCGGCGAACGTCCTGCGCTCGGTTCACCGTGTGTGCACGGTCGCGTACGCGGACAGCCCCGCGCGCAGCGGCAGGTCGCTCGGCGCGTCCTTCCACGCGATCCGCACCGGCACGCGCTCGACCACCTTCACGAAGTTCCCGGAGGCGTTGTCGGGCGGGAGCAGCGCGAACCGCGCGCCGGTGCCGCCCGAGATGCTCTCCACCACCCCGCGCAGGGTCTTCCCGGGGTAGGCGTCGACGGTGACGTCCGCCGCGTCGCCGACCCGGATCCCGCCGATCTGCGTCTCCTTGAAGTTCGCGACCAGGTAGGTCCGGTCCGGCACCAGCTCGGCGAGCACCTGCCCTGGCTGCACGATCTGCCCGACCCGCGCCTGGAGGCGCGAGACCGTGCCGTCCGACGGCGCGCGGACGACCGTGTAGGAGAGCTGCAGCCGCGCGAGGTCGAGCGCCGCCTCGGCGCTCTTCACGCGGGCGTGGGCGAGCGCCGCGCCGGCCTCGGCCGCCGCGATCTGCGCCGCCACCGGCCGGCTGGCGCCGAGGCGCCCGACTGCCTCCGCCGCGCGGCCCTCCGCGCTCCTGCGGGCCTCCTCCGCCGCCGAGAGCTGGGCCCTCGCCGCCGCGAGCCCGGCCTGCGCCGTGTCGTTCCCCGCCTGGGCCGCGTCGAACTGCTGCTGCGAGATCGCCTGCGCCTGGACGAGCTGCCGGGCCCGCTCGAAGTCGGACGCGGCGCGCGCCGCCTCGGCCTGGGCGCGCTGGAGCGACGCCCGGGCCGCGTCGACCCCGGCGGCGGCGCCGATCGCGGCCGCGTTGGAGGCCTCCACCGTCGCCTGCGCGCCGCTGAACCCGCCCCGGGCCGACGCTGCCACGACCTGCACCTGCGCGTCCGCGGCGGCGGCCTGGGCCCTGGCCGTCTCGGCCTCGGCCTCGGCCCGGCGCGCGCTGGCCTGGTAATCGGCGTCGTCGACGAGCGCGATCGGCTGTCCGGCCTTCACGGGGGCGTCGTCCGGCACCAGCACCTGGGCGATGGGACCGCCCACCCGCGCGGCGAGCGGCGTCACGTCGGCCTCGACCTGCGCGTCGTCGGTGCCCTCGTCGCCACGGGTGAGGAAGGCGTGGACGCCGAGGGCGAGGGCACCGACCGCCGCCGCCGCCGCCGCGGCCTGGATCAGGCGGCGCCGGCGCGACGGCCGGGAGGGCTCGTTGGCGGGCGGCGCGTGCTCCGCCGCGACCGGATCGGCCGCGGGCCGGGGATCCTGGAGCTTCGGTTCCGAGCGAGGAGGCATGGTCACATCTCCATCTCGACGTGGACCTTCTCCTTCGGCCCCTGTCGGTTCACCTTGAGGAAGTAGAGGAGCGGCAGGACGGCGAGGAAGAGGAAGCCGGTGAGCATCAGCACCTTCTCGAACGAGATCACCATCGCCTGCCGCGTGACGATGCCGTCGAGGGCACGCAGCGCCGCGTCGCGCGCGCCCACCGCGTCGAAGCCGCGCCCCCGGAACCCGGCCGCGAGCTGGGCGAGGCGCGCCTGCACCTCCGGCCGATCGGCGGCCAGGTGCGGCACGATCCCGGCGCGGGCCACCTGGCCGTAGCGGTCGAGGAGCGTCGCGAAGACGGCGAGCCCCATGGAGGCGCCCACCTGGCGCAGGAGTGAGTTGAGGCCGGTCGCGTCCGCGAGGCGGGCGCGCGGCACGTTGGAGAGCGCGGCGGTGGTGAGCGGCACGAACAGGAAGCTGAACCCGACCCCCTGCAGCATGATGGGGTTCACGATCCCGGCCCGGCCGGTCGCCAGCGTGATGCGGCCGAGGTCGAACGAGCCCCAGGCGATGAGCACGATGCCGACGGCGACGAGGAGCCTGGGCGAGACGCGCGAGTAGAGCCGGCCCACCAGCGGCGTCACGGCCATCATCACCAGCACGCGCGGCATCAGCGCCAGGCCGGACTGCATGGCGGTGAAGCCCAGCAGCTCCTGCATGAAGAGGGGCAGCAGGAACATGGACGACATCAGGATGGCGAACATCACCGCGCCGACGAGCGTCCCGGAGGTGAAGACCGGGTCCTTGAACATGCGGAGGTTGACCGCCGGCACCGGCGCCGTCAGCTCGCGCCACACGAAGGCGACCAGGGCCAGCACCGCCACCAGCGCGCAGCCGGCGATCGCCCGCGACTGGAACCAGTCGTTCTGCTGCCCCTCCTCCAGGAAGAACTGGAGCGCGGCCAGGCCCACCGACATGAGGGCGATGCCGGCCCAGTCCATGTTCCGGCGCTGGTGGGCCGCCGCGGCCTGGTTCGCGATCCGGATGTCGTCCGGCTCGTGGACGAACCGCCAGACCATGAACAGGCCGAGCAGCCCCACCGGCAGGTTGATGAAGAAGATCCACGACCAGTGGTAGTTGTCCACGATGTAGCCGCCCAGCGTCGGCCCGATGGCCGGCCCCACCATGACGGCCATGGCGAAGAGCGCCATCGCCATCCCCTGCTCCTTGGGCGGGAACGTCTGGCGGAGGATGGCCTGCTCGGTCGGCTGGAGCGCGCCGGCCCCGAAGCCCTGGACGGCGCGGAAGATCACGATCTGGGGGAGCGTCGCGGCGACGCCGCAGAGCGCCGAGCCGGCGACGAAGAGCGCCAGGCTCGCCATGTAGACGCGCTTCTGGCCGAAGAGGCGGCCCAGGAAGGCGGTGAGCGGCATCACGATCACCGTGGCGATGACGAAGCCGGTGGTGATCCAGGTGATCTCCTGCACCGTCGCGCCGACCGCCCCGCGGATCTGCGGCAGCGCCACGTTGACGATGGAGGCGTCGATGGCCCCCATGAGCGTGCCGAAGGTGACCGAAACGGTGACCAGCCACTTGTTGGTGGCGGGGCGCGCCGCGGCGGCGGCGGAAAGCGGGAGCGTCGCGGCGGTGCTCATGGTCCGGCCCCGCGCAGGAAGAGGTCGACGAGCCGGGCGGCGCGCTCGGCGGGCGCGGTGCGCGATCCGGCGTCGCGGCCCAGCTCCGCCAGGAACACCCCGCGCGCCATGCCGAGGAACGCGGCTGCCAGGACCTCGTCCTCGCCGCGGCGGAGGACACCGGCCGCGGCGCCGCGGGCCACGAGCCCGGCCACCCGCTCCTGCAGCGCCTGCAGGACGCCTGACCCAGGGCCTGGGCGCGCCGGCCCCTCGCCGCCCTGGACCAGCGCCGTGAGCAGGCGCCCGTGGACTGCCAGGTGCTCGAAGAGCGCCGTGAGGAACCGGCGCAGCTGCTCCTCGACCGGGAGCGCGCTCGCGCCGAGGAGCGCCGCGTCCATGCGGTCCACGAGCCCCTGCCGCCGCGTTCGGACCAGCGCGTCGAGGAGGGCGTGCTTGTCCCGGAAGTGGTTGTAGAGCGTGCCCACCGCGACGCCCGCCTCGGCGGCGATCCGCTCCATGCGGGCCGCGCCGAGCCCCTCCTCGGCGAAGACCCGCTCGGCCGCCTCCAGGATGGCCTCGGCGGTGGCCTCGCGGAATCGCTCGCGGAGCCGACCGCGGCTTCCGTGGTTTCCGTGGTGTGATGAGTGCTCGTTCACGAAAATGAATCCAGATTCAACTGGTGAACTCTATCTAGCGTTACGCTGCGGCTGCGTCAAGCGGTCGCATCCGACCCATGCGGTATCGCGGGCGCTCCGGCCACCCGGATCCGCGGCGGGCGCAGGGGCTGGTGGCGGGCCTGCCGCTAGGGCGACACGCCGCGGAACCGCGCCGGGGGGCCGAACGCGCGCGCCGACCCATCCGCGGCCACGAAGAGCACCGCCTCTCCGGCCTCGGCGTCGGTCGCTCGGGCGCCGCGCTCGGTGCCCAGGACGAAGAGCCCCGTCGCGAGCGCGTCGGCATCCGCGCCGTGCCGCGCGACCACCGTGACGCTCGCCGTGCCGGAAGCGGGCCACCCGGTCCGGGGATCGAGGATGTGGTGGTAGCGGCGCCCGCCGACCACGAAGAACCGCTCGTAGTCGCCGCTCGTCGAGATGGACTCGTCCGAGAGTTCCACGACGGCGCGACGGCCGGACGGGTCGCGAGGGTCGCGCACCGCGACCGACCAGGGGCGCCCACCCCTCCGGCCGCGGGCGGCCACGTCCCCGCTCGCCGCCACGAGCAAGTTCCGGACGCCGCGCGCGACGAGCGCGTCGGCGGCCGCCTCGGCGATGTAGCCCTTCGCGATCCCACCCAGGCCGAGGCGCATCCCGCGGCGGTCGAGGTACGCGGTCCCGCGCACCGGGTCGAGGAGGAGGTGGCGCCACCCCACCAGCGCTCGATGGGACGCGACCTCCTCGGGGCGGGGCAGGCGCGGCGGCGCGCCGTCGAACCGCCACAGGTCCGCGAGCGCCGCCCAGGTCGGATCGAACGCGCCGGAGGTCCGCGCCGCGGTGCGCCTCGCCGCCTCGAGCAGGTGGAACAGCTCCGGCGGCACGCGGACGGGCGCCACGCCCGCGGCGGCGTTCACCGCCGAGACGGCGCTCGCCGGCTCCCACTCCGACAGCATCGCGGCGAGCCGCGCCATCTCGGCGAACGCCGCCTGCACGGGCGCCTCGAGGTCCGCGCCGGCGCAGCCGCGCGCCGTCACCGAGACGATCGTGGCCATCATCGGCTTCGCGCGCCGGAGCTCGACCTCCTCGCACGGCACCGGCGCGGCGCGAGGCGCGCCGAGCGCGACGACGGCGAGCAGGGCCGCGGCCGCGGCGCTCACGGCGCCGCCCCGCCACCGCGGCGGCGCAGGATCTCGGCGAGGGCCAGGGCCTTCCGCGCCGCGTATGCCGCGGAGTAGGAGGAGATGGTCGCGCCGGTGATGGCGTCCACGTCCTTGCCCACCGCGAGCGGCTCCCGGAGGGTCTTCCCCGGAAACTGGGCGCGGAAGCGCCGCTCCCGGATCTCGTCGCCGTGCGGCTCCCGGTAAGCCATCACCTCGAGGTCCTGCAGCGCGCCGTCCTTGCGCACGCCCACCGCGAAGCTGATGGGGAGGCTCTGCCCGATGACGTCGAGCAGGAAGATCCAGCCGAGGAGCGGTCGCGCCCCCTGCGCCGCGTCGCCGGAGACCTCGAGGTACGGATAGCTCCGCGCGTCCACCCGGCGCCCGACGAGCCGGCTCAGCGCGTCGAGCTCGGGCCCCGTGAGGTCGAGCGACCGGTGCTCGGCGGTGACGCCCACGCCGAAGACGGCGCGCGGCGCCTCGGCCTCGCGGAGGTAGACCTGGTCGGCCTGCGCCAGCGCCGGCAGGAGCGCGGCGAGGAGCACCGCGCGCGCGAGCGTCACGCCTTCTCCTCCTCCCGCGCCCCGTTCCCCAGCTGCGACGCGGCGAGCCACACGCTCCACCACCGCTCCGGTCCCCACATGGCTGCGAGCGAGACGGCCACGCTCGCCAGGACCGCCCCGGCGAGGAGGAGCCAGCTCCCCACGAGCACCCAGGCAAATCCCGCGGCCAGGTAGCGGACCGCCCACGGCCCGGCCATCTCGAGCGCGGCGCCGCCGAACATCGCGCCGGTGAGCCCGGCGCGCGCCCTCGACGAGAGCGGGGTCGCGATGAGCAGGTGGGACAGGATGAGCAGCACCACCGGGATCGTGAAGAGGTGGAAGTGGCTCACCTCCACGAGCTGCCAGAGCTGCTTCGGGAAGGTCATCTCGCTCTCGCCGCCGCGGTAGTACGCCGCCACGGCGCGCGGCGAGATCCCCACCCGCCCCAGGGAGAGGGCCAGCAGCGACGCGACGCCCGGGATGACGAGCGTCAGGAACCCCGTGTAGGCGAGCCGCGTCTCGAACGACGCGGTCCGGAGCTGGTACCCCCGCCTCGAGAACACCTGCATCGCGAGCCCCCCGGTCAGAAGAGCCACGTCACGGCGGAGGCGGCCTCGTGCGTGTCCGGGCCCGCGCCGTACTGCCGGAGGCGGAAATCCGCCTTGAGGGCGATCTGCGGGATGGGGCGGTAGACCAGCCCGGCCACCTCGGAGTACCGGCGGAACTCGAGCCGCGGCTGGAGGCCGGCCGGCACCGCGGCCTGGGTGTCGGCGTAGTCGAAGCGGGCGAACGCGGTGAGCGTCTGGGCCGTGGAGGGCGCGACGAGGCGCAGGAGATCGTAGGCCACCTCGGCGTAGGCGCCCCGCGACTGCGAGGAGATGGGGCCGGCGGCGGGATCGAGCTCGGCGGTCAGCGCCGCCGCCTTCCCGATGAAGAGCACCGCCACCTCGGCCCGCGCCGAGAAGCCATGCCAGCGCGTGCGCACGTCGGCCTCGACGAGCGCGAGCGGGATCCGTCCGATGGCGGACGGCGGCGCTCCGGAGTCCGCGGCGGGCGTGTTGCGCGACGACGCCGCATAGCCGGACACGCCCATGACGGTGCCCAGCACGGGCTCCCAGTCGACCCGGAGGACCGCCCCGTAGTCGCCGGCCTGCGCGAGCTGGGCCTCCTGGTGACCCTCGCGGATCGCGAACTCCGCCGTGAAGCCGTTCGCGTTGAACCCGTTCACGAGGTAGAGCTGGTAGCGGAGCCCCTCCGCGAGCTCGCCGAAGATCCCGAGCGCCGGCTCGCGCCAGGTGCTGGGGATGACGAACGTGTCGACGTCCGGGCGGTCCACGCCGTTGAAGCTCGGCGGCTCGTGGTACACGTTCACGATCCCGACCGGCATGATGACGAGGCCGCCGCGCAGGTTGAGGCGCTTCTCGAGAAGGCCGTCGAGGAAGGCCTGCTCGATCTCGACCTCGCCTCGATCGTCGGCGGAGCTGACGGCGTGCTCCACCTCGACCTCCGAGTAGAACCGGATCCGGTCCGTGAAGTCGTGGCCGAAGAAGAGGACGAACCGCCGGAGATCGATGACGGCCGGCGCGTTGCTCGGGGCGTTCAGGGTGAGCTCGCCGTAGCCGCCGAACGCGCTGCCCGCGACGGCGGGCGCGCTGCCGAGCGGGTTCTCGATGGCGGTCTCGCGGGGCAGCGCCGTCTCGGGCTGCGCCGGGCCCGGCTCCGGCGCCGGCTGGCCCTGTTGCGGGGGGGCGGCTGGCTCCTCCGAGGCGCGGCCGTCGAGCGCCGGGACCGCCGCGAGGAGGAGTAGGAGGAGCCGTCTGCGCCGCGCGGCGCCCGCCGCGCGGTCTCTGATGTTGATTCTCATTCTCGTCTCGCGGGCCGGCGAGACCCGTCTCCTGATGTCGCCCCCGGGTGAACGGCGATCGCCGCGGCGCTAGCGCGCCTCGACGGGCTTCACGTAGATCTCGCGCGCGATCTCGGGATCGAGCGCGATGGTGGTCTCGCCCACCTCGATGACGTACGAGGGGGAGCGCTGGTGCAGGCGGATCTCGCTGCCGGGGATGACGCCCAGGGCGGCGAGGCGGTCCATGCGGTCGTGGAACCGGGGCGCGATGAAGACGATGCGGCCGGTGGCGCCCAGGTCGAAGCTCTGCAGCCCGGTGACCAGGGGCCGCAGCGTCTTCTGGAAGGTGCCGCAGCACGGGCCGGGCGGGATGGGCTTGCCGTGCGGGCAGGTGGGCGGGTGGCCGAGGAGCGTGCAGACCGAGTCGGTCGCCTCGGGCGAGAGGATGTGCTCGAACTCGCAGGCCTGGCTCTCCATCGTCCCCTCCGACACCGCCAGGAGGTCCTTGAAGAGCCGCTCGGTGAGCCGGTGGCGGCGCACCACGTCCCGGGCGCGCCGCTCCCCGCTCTCGGTGAGCGCCACGTGCCCGCCGTCGAGGCGCAACATCCCCGCCCCCTCCAGCTCGCGCAGGTCCTCGGCGCGCGCGTCCGGGGCGTGCTGGGCCGGGGCGTGCGCGAGGATGCCGGCCGCCTCGTCGCGGCCTGCCTCGCGCTCGGTGAACACGGACTCGAGGATCTCCTCCAGCTTGCGCGGCTCGACGGTCACGGGTGCTCGGCCCTCCCCTTGTGGAAGCGATCGATGAGGCGCCGCAGGCCGCCGGCGAGCCCGGTCTCCTGGGGGAAGCTGTAGCCGCAGGAGGGGCAGCACACCACCCGGCAGCCGCTCGACATCGGACAGCTCGGGCGGCAGCCCTGCCCGCTGGCGTCGAACTCGAGCGCGCAGAGCGGGCAGCGTTCGGTTCGGGCCGCGGGCACGGGGCGCCTCTCAGTAGAACCGGCGCATGAGCACGTTCAGGAGCGCGCCCACGCCGAAGGAGAAGGGGAGGATGAAGGCGAGGATCCCGACGCCGGTCCTCCAGCCGCGCTCCTTCAGGATCATGAAGAAGTTGGCGATGCAGGGGATGAAGAGGGTGATGGTGACCAGGGCGACGACCACCTGGATCTCCATCGGCTTCGTCATGGTGCCGGCCTGCATGAAGGGCTCGAAGTGCCTGAAGAGCCCGGCCGCGGCGTAGTCCCGGCGCAGGAAGCCGAGGATGAACGCGGCCGACGCCTCCCTGGGGAGCTGCAGCAGGCCCACCACCACCGGCGCGGTGACCCGCTCCAGCACGGCGAGCCCGCCGAACCGATCCAGCACCCAGAGGATGAGCGTGCCGAGCACGAACAGCGGCAGCGCCTCGCGCAGGTACCACTCGATGCGGGCCAGCGTCTTCACCGCGATGTTGCTGGCCTGGGGCACGCGCAGCGGCGGGAGCTCCAGCAGGAAGTCGGAGCCGCGGCCGGGCAGCACCTTGGCGGCGAGCCAGCCCACCAGGAAGAGCACCGCCAGCAGCGGCAGGAAGAACCAGAGCATCGCGGCGAGGGAGAGCCCGGCCACCATCGCCAGGATCACGGCGATCTGGGCCGAGCACGGCACCGCCAGCGCCAGGAGCAGGGTGACGATCACCCGCTCCTTCCGCGTCTCCATGATGCGCGCGGTCATGGTGGCCATGGTGTCGCAGCCCAGGCCGAGCACCATGGGGAGCACGGCCTTGCCGTTGAGCCCCATCCGCTTGAAGGCCTTGTTCACCATCACCGCCAGCCGCGGCAGGTACCCCGAGTCCTCCAGCACGCTGAAGGCGATGAAGAACGTGGTGACGATGGGGAGGACGATCGCGACGCCGTAGGAGAGCCCCATCGAGAAGAGCCCGTACCGGCCGACGAGCAGGCCGCCGTGGTCGAGGTACGGCACGCCCGGCGGCCCGACCAGGAACTCCTGCACGCGGCCGGCCGGCACCGCGAAGCGCGTGGCCGCGTCGAGCCACGGGACGAGGTGGTCCTTGAAGACCGCGTTCTCGAGGAAGTCCACCGCGGTCTTGGCGCCGAAGACGCCGACGAACTCGTAGGCGGCGAAGAGCACCAGCGCGAAGATCGGGATGCCCCAGAGCCGGTCGGTGGACCACCCGCCCAGGCGGCGCGCGAACGAGCTCGCCGCCGACCGCGTCCCCACGGTGAGGACCGCCTCGTCCAGCCGGTCCACTGCGGCGAGCCGCTGCCGCGCGACGACGAAGCGCAGCGACTCCGGGTACCGCGCCGCGAGCCGGCGCCGCACCTCGTCCACCCGCGCCAGGTCCGGGATGGAGAGGTGGGCGGCGAGGTGGGCGCGGAGCGACTCGTCGCCGACCAGGGCCATGAGCGCGAGCGCGCGCGATCCGATGCCGCCCCCCGCGGGCATGAGCGGCGCGACCTCGGCGATGGCCGCCTCGATGGCCTCGTCGTAGCGCGGCCGGAACGACGAGGCGCGCGCCTCGCCCAGCCGCGCCTGGAGCGCGGGGAGCCCCTGCCGCTGCACCGCCACGGTGGACACCACGTCCACGCCCAGCGCGCGCGACAGCTTCTCGACGTCGATGCGGATGCCCCGGCTGGCGGCCTCGTCCGCCATGTTGAGCGCCAGCACGAACGGGACCCCGGCCTCGGCGAGCTGCACCGACAGGAGCAGCCCGCGCCGCAGGTTCTTCGCGTCGCAGACCTGCAGGGCCACGTACCCCCGCTCCTTGAGCAGGATGTCGCGGGTGACCTGCTCGTCCTCGGACATGGGGAGCAGGTTGTTCGTCCCCGGCGTGTCCATCACGTGCCAGGGGCACCCCTCGATGGTGGCCGAGCCGCGGGTGACCTCCACGGTGGTGCCGGGGTAGTTCGAGACCGTGACGTACTTGCCGGTGAGCGCGCCGAAGAGGACGCTCTTCCCGACGTTGGGGTTGCCCACCAGGATGACCGCGCGCTGCGCGGCGACCACCTGCTTGCGATCGAGGTCTCCCTCGTGGCGGGCGGCGGCCTGCGCAGGGGTCACGGCGTCGCCTCCGCGGCGCGCGACCCGCGGCCGCGCTGGGCGCAGCGCTCGCAGCGCCCGTACAGCTCCAGCTTGTGGCGCTCCACCTCGAACCCGTGCCGCCGCGCCACCAGCGCCTGCAGCTCCTCGATCCGGTCGTCGGCGAACTCGACGATCTCGCCGCAGGCGGTGCAGATGAGGTGGTCGTGGTGCTGCCTGCCGGCGGCGGCCTCGTAGCGGGTCTGCCCGTCCCCGAACTGCCGCGGCGCCGCCAGGCCGCACTCGGAGAGCAGCTTCATGGTGCGGTAGACGGTGGCCAGGCTCACGTGCGGATCGCGCTGGCGCACCCGGCCGGCCAGCTCCTCGATGGAGACGTGGCCGCGCATCGCGAAGAAGGTCTGCGCGATCCGGTCCCGCTGCCGGGAGTGCTTGAGCCCCTTGCGCTCGATGTACGCGCCGAGGGCCGCCGCCGGGGATTCCCCCGCCCGCCGCGCCCCGCCCCGGTTCCGGCCCCTGTCTTCCATGTTGATAACGATTCTCACTATCAGGTCCCGCGCCGGAGGGCAAGCCCCTCGCGCGCGGAAGGGACGCCTAGGGGGCCGGGACGCCGCGCCCGCGCCAGTACTCGCGCCAGCGGCGCGCCGCGTCGGGCCCGGTGCCGCCCGCGTCGGCGCCCGCGAGCGCGGTGAGGGACGCCCGCGCCTGGCGGCGGACCTCGGGGGAGGGGTCGCCCAGCAGCTCGACCAGCCGCGGCACGTACCCGATCGCCTCGCCCGGGTCCCGGTGGCGCGCCACCTCGGCGGCGAGGGCGCGCGCCACGGGGTCGGACGACGCGAGCGGCCCGCGCAGGTCCACCGGCTGCGCGGCGGCCGCGTCTTCGCGCAGCCCCTCCATGGACAGCCCGAAGACGATCCCCAGGATCGCCAGCATCAGCCCCAGCTGGACGAACGTCTTCCCGGCGCTGTAGCGGCCGGCGCGCACCAGCGCGAACCGGTAGGCGCCGTAGCCCACCACGAAGATCGCGAGGAGCGCCGCGGCGGCCGCGCTGGCGATCGCGGGCGGACGCCGCGCCCCGCGCTCCAGCGCCGGGACCACCAGCAGCACGGCGGCGGCCGAGACGATGAGCAGCGAGAACAGGATCCAGCGCAGCGCGCGCACGAACCGCGGCAGGGCCGCCGCCGCCTTCGTCGTCCCCTCGACCATGCGGCCGGTTTAACCACGCCACCGCCGCGCCGGCAACCGGGCCGCGGGCGCGGGCGCACGGCGCGCCCGCGCCCGGCACGCCGCCCTTGACTCCCGGGCCCGCTCCGCGCACGTTCCGCCTCGCCATGGCGGAGATCGACCCCGAGGTCCTGGAGCGCGTCCGCACCTGGTGTGCGGAGGCGGGCCGGCAGGCCCTCGCCGCCGAGATCCGCGCCGCCATCGCGCCGCTCGGGTGGGACGAGCTGCTGGCGGTCAAGGCGCTCCTCGCCGATCCGCCCCCCGCGCGCCCTCTCGGGCCCCACGCCCTCGCCGACATCGCGCGCGGCGCGCCGCCGGACGTGGCGGCGGAGCGCGAGCGCGCGGGACGGTACGCGCGCGAGGGGGCCGCACGGGACCGCCCGGCCGCGGACGGCGCCGCACCCTCGCCGCGGCAGCGCCGCGCGGCGGCGGCACGCGGTTCCCGCACGCCGCAGGTGGTGGTGGTCCGGCGCGCGCGCGATCGCGCCCCGGAGCCGCCTCCCCCGCCCCCTGCCCTGCCGTCGATCGAGGAGCTGCGCCGGCCCGAGGCCCGCGCCGTCCTGGAGCGGCTGGTGCGAAGGCACGGCGGCCGCCGCGCCCGGATCGCCTCCGATCTCGCCGCCGCCTGGCGCAGGCCGGACGGCGGCCCGCCCGGCGAGGAGGACGTCTCGGCGCTCATGGAGCACCACGGGCTCGCCCGCGCGTTCGAGCGGCGGGAGCGCGACGAGCTCCTCCACGCGCTGCGCGCGGCGGGCGGCGTGCGCCCGCGGGCCGCGGGTGCGCTCGGCCTCGACGCGCCCGGGCTCGACGCCGCCCTCGCCCGGCTCGGCGCCGCCGGGGACGCGGAGCGCATCCGGGAGGAGCGCCGCCGCGAGCTGCGCGCCCGGGCGACCCTCTCCGAACGCGTGCACCTCCTGCTCGACGACCCCGCCCGGCTCGAC
>DATIWK010000190.1:0-14273 GCA_035519395.1 Anaeromyxobacteraceae bacterium
CGGGAGCGGCGGTGCCCCCGCTCCGGCACGGAAGCGCATCCTGATCCTGGGCGGCACCGGCTTCCTCGGTCCGGCCATCGTCGAGGTCGCGCGGGCGCGCGGCCACGTCCTCACGCTCTTCAACCGCGGCAAGACGCACCCGGGGCTCTTCCCCGACCTCGAGCAGCTCCACGGCGACCGCGACGGGAAGCTCGACGCCCTGCGCGGCCGGAGCTGGGACGCGGCGATCGACACGTCCGGCTACGTCCCGCGGATCGTGAAGATGTCCGCCGACCTGCTCGCGCCGGCGGTGGCCCGCTACCTCTTCGTCTCCACCATCTCGGTGTACGAGGAGGACGTGCCGGCGGGCTCCGACGAGACGGCGAAGCTCCAGGCGCTGCCGGAGCCGGGGAGCGAGGACGTGCCGAAGCACTACGGCGCGCTCAAGGTCCTGTGCGAGCGCGCCGTCGAGCAGGCGCTGCCGGGGCGCGCCGCGGTGGTGCGGCCGGGGCTGATCGTCGGCCCGGGCGATCCGACCGACCGGTTCACCTACTGGCCGGTGCGCCTCGACCGAGGTGGCGAGGTGCTCGCGCCCGGCGAGGGCGGCGACCCGGTCCAGGTGATCGACGTACGCGACCTCGCCGCCTTCCTCGTGTCCCTGACGGAGCGAGCCGACACCGGGACGTACAACGCGGTGGGGCCGGCGCGCGCCACGACCGTGAGGGAGATGCTCGAGGCGTGCCGGACCGGCACCGGCTCGACGGCGCGGCTGACCTGGGTGCCCTGGAAGTTCCTCGACGGCGAGAAGGTCGCGCCCTGGAGCGACATGCCGGCGGTGGTCCCGGCCGCGGAGAGCGGGCTCGCGCAGGTCTCCATCGCCCGCGCCCTCGCGAAGGGGCTGTCGTTCAGGACCGTCGCCGACACCGCGCGCGACACGCTGGCGTGGTGGAAGGGGCAGCCCGAGGAGCGCCGGGCGAAGCTCCGCGCCGGGCTCTCGCCGCAGCGCGAGGCGGAGGTGCTGGCCCGATGGCACGGGTCGGGAGCGGAAGCTGCGGCGGGGAAGCGGTGAGGGCGCGGAACCGCGCGAGCGACCGGCGCCGTCCGTCCACGTCATCGAGCAGCTCGAGGAGCGGGGTCGCCGCCGAGATCCGGCCGGCCGACGTCGTTCCGCAGCGTACGGTGGTGACCACTGTCCGCGCCGCCGTCCCGGACGGGCCGAACGTGCAAGGTGTGCGTCCGACTTTGGGTGAAATGGCCCAGGATTCGGTTCATCCGGTTGAACTCGCGGCTCCCGCGATCCCGAACACCGAGCCACCGGCTCCAGTTCGACCACATCGAGGCGAAGGCGCGGGGCGGGCCGCCCACGACGCCGCAGGGCAGCGCATCGGCGACGCCGCCGTTACACCCACGGCGGGATGCGCCGGCCCCCCCGCACGCTCTCCGCCGCCCGAGCGGCGGTCCTGAGGCCGCGCCTCGACGCGCTCGACGCGGGGACCGACCGGGCCCGGCGGATCGGCTTCGATCCCGTCGAGTTCCCGCGCCGGTACCGGGACCCCGGCGACCAGGAGGTGGTCGGGCTGGTGGCGGCTTCCCTCGCGTACGGCCGCGCCGACGTCTTCAAGCCCGTGCTGGAGCGCGTCCTGACGCGGATGGGGCCGTCGCCGGCGGGGTTCGCCGACGCGTTCGCGCGTGCGCCCGGCGCCGCTGCCTTCGAGGGGTTCCTCTACCGGTTCAACCGCCCCGCCGACGTGGCCGCGCTGGTCGCCGCCGTCGGCGACGTCCGGCGGCGGCACGGCTCGCTCGGCGCGCGGTTCGCGGCGCTGTTCCACGCGGAGGGCGGCGCCCCCGGCGCGCTGCGTCCGGCGCTGGCGCGGTTCGCGGGCGAGCTGCGCGGGGCGCCGCCGGTGGGGCGGCTCCTCGCCCACCGCGGACCGCGCGGCCTTTTGCACCTGCTCCCGGATCCGGCGGGACCCGGCGCCTGCAAGCGCTGGAACCTCTACCTGCGCTGGATGGTGCGCGGCCCGGACGAGGTCGATCTCGGCGCGTGGCGCGGCGTCCCGGCGTCGGCGCTGGTCGTCCCGCTCGACACGCACGTCCTCCGCATCGCGCGCTGCCTGGGGCTCACCGCCCGTCGCGACGCGACGTGGCGCACCGCCGAGGAGATCACGGCCGGCCTGCGCCGGCTCGACCCGGCGGACCCGGTCCGCTACGACTTCGCGCTCTGCCACCTGGGCATGAGCGGCGCCTGCCCCGCTCCCCGTCCAGCCCGCAGGTCGCGAGACAGATCCGAGGGCAAGCCAGCCCGCAGGCCGGAGGACGGATCCGAGGGCAGGCCGGCGCGGCGTGCGCCGGAGCGGTGCGAGGAGTGCCCGCTGCGAGGCGTGTGCCTCGCCGGCCGTGCAGCACCGCGGCGGCGTCGGTCTCTCAAGGCCGCGCCTTCCCGGCGGGAAGCGGCCGCTCCGGAGGCAGCCCGCACCGCCACAGCCGGAAGGTCGTGACCTTCTGGCTGCCCTTCGCCACGGTGAGCGACTCGAGCGGGACGAGGGGCCGGCAGAGCGCCTCGCGCCGGGCGCACCCGTTCGATTCGCGATCGTCGACCACGACGATGGCGGTGCGGCCCGCGACGCGGGCCCAGTCGAGCCACTCGTCGTACTGCAGCCCGGGCTCGCCCAGCGCGCCGGCGCCCTCGGTCTCGGGCCGGCCGGGCAGGTAGAAGGCCAGCTCGCTCGCCACCTTGTAGCTGCAGCCGACGACGGGGGCGCCGGCCGGTAGCGCAGCCCGCTCCGCCTCGACGCGCGCGGCGAGCTCGCGCCACCCGGCGGACAGCTCCTCCTTCGCGGGGAGCGGGAGCCAGTCGACGAGCGGCCACAGGTGCAGCCCGAGGGTGAGGAGCAGCGCCACCGGAACGCCCGCGGCGGCGAGCCACCACCGCACGCCCCGCGGACGCTCCAGCGCCAGCGCCGCGGCCCCCGCCATCGCGGTCGGCCACACCGGCGCGAGCCAGTTCATCTTCACCCAGTGGACGGGCGAGAGGGCCGTGGCGAGCGCGAGCAGCGGTCCCGAGAAGAGGAGGACCGTCCTCCAGGCGGGGTCGGCCCGGCGTCGCCAGCCGGTCACCACCGCGTCCACGAAGAGGACGAGCAGGATCGGCGAGACCGCGAGCGCCTGCAGCCCGAGGAAGCGCCCCACCAGCACCGGACGGAGCCGGAACCCCTCCACGCGCCCCTCGGTCTGGAACGCGAAGCTGGCCAGCTTGCGATGCAGGTTCCAGGCGACCACGGGGGAGAAGAGGGCGAGGGCGAGGGCAGCGGCGAGCCACGGCCACGGCGTCCGGAGCATCCGGCGCCCGCGCGCGTCCCAGAGCAGCAGGGCGAGGATCTGGGGGAGCAGGAGCGCGCCGGTGTACTTCCCGAGCATCGCCCAGCCGACGGCGGCGCCGGTGGCCAGGAGCCAGACCGGCCGCTCCTCGTCGAGCGCGCGGATCGTGAAGTAGAGCGCCATCGCCCAGCCCGAGAGGAGCGGGGCGTCGGGCGTGGCGATGGTCTGCCCGATGGAGAAGAGCAGGAGCGCGAACCCGGCGGCCAGCGCGGCGAGGGCGGCGCGCGCGCCGAAGAGCCGCCGCGCCGCGAGGAAGAGGAAGGCGGAGAAGATCACGGAGTGGAACGCCGCCGCGAGCCGCACGGTGCGCTCCGAGGTCCCGAACGCCTCGGTGAAGAGCCGGATGGTCCAGGCCACGAGGGGCGGGTGGTCGAAGTAGCTCCAGTCGAGGTGCCGCGCCCACTGCCAGTAGTAGGCATCCTGGGGCGCGAGCGGGAAGGCGCCGGCGTAGGCGACGTGGAAGAGCGTCACGGCCGCGATGAGCAGCGCGGCGCCGCGGCCGGACGGGACCGGGGACCGGGCCGGCGACGGCTCGGGCAGGCTCACACCCGCCGGACCTTCTGCCGCAGCTCGAGCACGATCTCGCCCTTCTTGAACACGCGCACCGTGCCGGTGGTCTGCGAGACGGTGATGGCGATGGCGTTCGAGTCGTCGGTCATCGACGCGGCGGCGCTGTGGCGCGCGCCGAGGCCCATGGGGAGCTTCACCTCGCGCGACATGGTGAGGAGGTAGCGCCCGGCGGCCAGCACCACGCCGTCCTCGCGGATGATGAACGCGCCGTCGAGCGCCGCGAAGGTCTTCACCGCGTCGCGGATGGGCGGGTCGAGCACGTTCCGCTCCGCCTCGCTGATCCCCTGGAACGGGTTGAGGATGAGCTGGCGGCTCTTCTCCATCACCGCGGTCGAGTCGCCGACCACCATGATGGTGCCGACCGGATGGCCCTCGTAGCCCTCCGCTCCGATCTCCATGCCGGTGTGGATGAGCGCCTCCACCACCTGCGAGCTGAACTCCGCAGGGAGCCCGAGCGTGTCGACGCGGATCTTCTCCTCGGGATCCTCGGAGCCGATGTCCACCTTGACCAGCGTGTCCACCGCGGGGTCCTGCCCCGGCCCGGAGAGCGCGAGCACCACGTCGCCGTCCTCGAGGAGCCCGGCCGACTGCGCCGCGACCACCGCCACCTTGATCTTCTCGACCCGGGTGTACTCATAGGGCGGGATGAGCACCGCGGTGTACTTCTTCGACTTGAGCTGGTTGGCGAGCCCCTCGCTCGTCACCGCGTAGACGAGCTTCCGCTTGATGGGGCGGCCGCGGATCTCGTTCGGCGAGAGCGGATGGTCGGAGACGAGGAGAAGGCGGTCCACCTCTCCGCGCGCGGTCAGGGCGAGCGCGGCGCGCAGGAACTCGCGGTCGATCTTCACCTCCGCCATGGCGCGAGCATGGGGCAGCCCCGGTGGGATCGCAAGCTCGCGAGCGCGCGTCAGGCCCGCAGCGGGGCCGCCGCCCCGTCGGCTTGACACGCGGGACCCGGACGTTTAGCTTCTCAAACCTTTTCACGCCCCGCGGGGGACCGCGCGAGGAGAGTCGCTTGAACAAGAAGGACCTGAAGCGGTTCAAGACGATGCTGGAGGAGTCGAAGCGGCAGCTGCTCGTCTCCGCGAAGAAGACGTTGACCGAGGAGTCGAGCTTCGACACCGACGACCTCCCCGACGAGATCGACCTCGCCTCCAGCGAGTACACGCAGTCGATGATCTTCCGGCTGCGCGACCGCGAGAAGTTCCTCCTCGCCAAGATCGACAAGGCCCTCGCCCGCATCGAGAACGGCACCTTCGGCATCTGCGAACGCTGCGAGGAGGAGATCTCGGCCAAGCGGCTGGAGGCGCGACCGGTGACGACCCTCTGCATCCGCTGCAAGGAAGAGCAGGAGCAGAAGGAGAAGTCGTTCGGCTAGCCGCACGCCTTCCCGCCGCGGCAGCTCCGGACTAGCCGTCCAGCCGGAGGAGCTGGCTGCCGACGAGGAGCTGGTCGCCGGGCGCCAGGTCCACGGCGCCGATCGCCTTGACGAACGTCCCGTTGGACGAGCCCAGGTCGGTGAGCAACACCTCCGCCCCGGAGACGTCGATGCGGGCGTGCCTGGCCGAGACGTAGCGGTCGGAAGGGAAGGTCACCTCGCCGGCCTCGCGGCCCACCAGGTTCTCCCCGGGCCGGAGCGGGAAGATCTCGCCGAGCCCGCCGCCCTCGAGGAGCTGCGTGAGCCGGTAGCGGCACCCGAGGTCCTTCGCGCCCCATGGCCGGACGCCGCGGTCGTCCGGATGCGCGGGGCGAGGCAGGGGCTCGAGGCGCAGGAGCTGCCGCCCGACCCGCAGCTCCTCGCCGACGGTGAGCGTGCGCGGCGCCCGGAGGCGGACGAACGTGCCGTTCACGCTGCCCAGGTCCTCGGCGCGGACCGCACCGTCCCGCACCACGAAGCGGACGTGGCGCGGGGAGACGGTCGCGTCGTCGCCGAGCCGGATCTCGCCGGAGGTGCGGCCGCAGATCACCTCGGGGTGGTCGAGCGGGAAGACGGCGCCGGGCACCCCGTCGTGGCGCATCGCGGTGAGGCGCAGGCCGGTGGGCGGAGGCGCGGCGGTGGACGCCCCCCCCGGTCGCTCCGGGCGAGGCTCGTCCGCCTCGCCCTGCGCTCCGACCTCGCTTCCGGGAGGCAAAGGCCGTTCGGTCGGGGCCGGGGCCGCCACTGGCCGGCCGCAGTTGCCGCAGAACCGGAACCCCGGGTGAAGCGCCGTCCCGCAGCCCCCGCAGACCCGCCCCGCCGCCGGCGCGGGCGTGAGCGGCTTCAGCGCCTGCCCGCAGTCGAGGCAGAAGGAGAAGCTCGGGTCGTTCTCGCGGCCGCAGCGCGGGCACTTGGGGAACCTGCCCATGGCGGGCATTGAAACCCGCGCCGCGGGCGCGGTCAAACCGCCCGGCGGGGCGGCGGCCGCGGCGCAGCGATGTAGAATGCGTCATGCGTCCCTGCCCGGAGTGCCGCAGCGAGGTCCCCGAGGACGCGCGGTTCTGCACGTCCTGCGGCGCGGCCGCGGCGCCGGCGGGAGAGCCGGAGGACGAGTGGCTGGGGAAGACCGTCGCGGGGAAGTTCCGCGTCGAGGCGCTGGTGGGACAGGGCGGGATGGGACGCCTCTACCGCGCACGCCACCTCGCCCTGGACCGGCCGGTGGCGCTGAAGCGGCTCCACCGCGCCTACTCCCACGATCCGCAGATCGTCCAGCGCTTCCAGCGCGAGGCGCGCGCCGCCTCCCGGCTCGACCACCCGAACTCGATCGCGGTCCTCGACTTCGGCGCCGCCGAGGACGGGTCGCTCTTCATGGCGATGGAGCTCCTCTCGGGGAAGGACCTGGCGCGGGTGATCGCCGAGGAGTTCCCGCTGGGCGAGCCGCGGATCCTGCGGATCGGTGCACAGATCCTGTCCGCGCTCGGCGAGGCGCACGCACACGGCGTGGTGCACCGCGACCTCAAGCCCGAGAACGTGATGGTCGAGCCGCGCCGCGGGGAGCAGGACTTCGTGAAGGTGCTCGACTTCGGCATCGCCCGGCTCCAGTCCCCGGGCGGCGCCGAACCGAGGCTCACCCAGGCCGGCCTGGTCTGCGGGACGCCGGAGTACATGAGCCCCGAGCAGGCGCGGGGCGCCGACCTCGACGCGCGCAGCGACCTCTACTCGGTGGGCGTCATCCTCTACCAGCTGGCGACCGGTGACCTGCCCTTCCAGTCCGACACGCCGGTCGGCTTCCTGACGAAGCACCTCGCCGAGGTGCCGGTGCCGCCGCGCCAGCGGAGGCCCGACCTCGCCATCTCGGCGGCGCTCGACGCGCTGGTGGCGCGGGCCCTCGAGAAGGACCCGGCGCGCCGGTTCCAGACCGCCGAGGAGATGCGCGAGGCGCTCCTCGCCTGCGCGGCAGCCCCGGCCGCGCCCCGCCCGTCCGCCTCCACCTCGGTGGAGATCACCGTCGTGGAGCCGCCACGCCGCTCGCGGCGGCCGTTCTGGTTCTTCGTGGCCGCGATGGTCGTCGCGGTCGCCGGTGGCGGAAGCATCGCGATCCTGGCGCGCAGGTCCGCCGCCGCCCGCAACGAGGCGTTCCGGGCGCAGCAGGCGCAGACGCCCACCGCGACCGCGACCCCGAGCTCGCCCCCGACCCCCTCACCCCACGCGATCCACGAGGGACCCGTTTCCCCTCTCCCCCGCGAGGCGGTCGAGAGGGGAGATGTCGCGGCGACGGCCATGCGGGGAGAGGGGTCCGCCCCTCCCGACCGCACCCGCGCCCTCGCGCTCTTCAAGCGGGCAGAATCGCGCCGGGCCGAGCAGGACGTGGACGGCGCGATCCAGCTCTACCTCGCTGCCGAGGCCGCCGATCCGGGCCTGGCCGACGTGCACAAGAAGCTCGGCCTCTGCTACCAGCTGAAGGGCGACGCCCGGCG
This sequence comes from Anaeromyxobacteraceae bacterium, assembly GCA_035519395.1. Lineage (GTDB taxonomy): Bacteria > Myxococcota > Myxococcia > Myxococcales > Anaeromyxobacteraceae > Anaeromyxobacter. The sequence goes on from DATIWK010000190.1 coordinate 7,822, forward strand.
CGCGGCCGAGCGGTACCGGCGTTACCTCGCGACGGGGCCCGCCGACGCCGCGCGGGTGAGGGCGATCCTCGCCACGTTGCAGTGACATGACATCATCCCGGAGCGACCAGGGGTCTCGGGGGCCCGCGGCCCCCCAGCAAGATCGGAGGGAACACCACATGCACCGAAACGCCCGGCTCCTCGCGGTCGGCCTGCTGCTCACCAGCTGCGCCGGCACCGTCCGCGCGCAGACGGCGACGCCCGCGTCGCGCGAGGAGCTTCAGAAGGTCTACATCGAGTTCCTGAAGCAGGAGGGCTACGTCCCCGACGTCAACTCGGACGGCAACGTCGAGTTCAAGTACGAGGGCGGCAGGTACCTCATCCTCATCGACCCGAAGGACCGCAACTTCTTCGCGCTGGTGTTCCCGGGCTTCTGGAAGGTGGAGGGCGAGGAGGACCGCCGCAAGGCGCTGGCGGCCGCCAACCAGGCCAGCATGGGGACGAAGGTCGCCAAGGTCTTCATCGGCAAGGCCACCGCCATCGCGTCGTTCGAGTGCTTCGTCAAGGAGCCGGCCGACTTCTCCTCGTTCTTCCGCCGGGCGCTGGCAGGGATCCGGCTCGCCGTGAAGACCTTCGCCGACGAGATGAACAAGAAGTGACTCCGCCGCCGCCCGCTCGCGCCCGCTAGGGCGCGCCGGTCGTCGCGTCGGGCGAACCCGGCGTGCGGCAAGCCTGCGCGTACCCGCCGTCGCACGCCATCTGGAGGAGCAGGTCGGCGCGGCCTGCGTCCAGGGGGACCCCGTCGCCGGTGGCGTGGAGGCGTCCCAGGGCCCCGCACGCCTGGGCGTGTCCCCTGTCGCACGCCAGGCGCAGGAGCGAGGCCGCCCGCGCGGTGTCCTTCAGGACGGCCTGGCCCCTCAGGTACATGGAACCGAGGGTGAAGCAGGCCGTGGCCTCGCCTCCGTCGCATCCCTGGTAGAGGAGCGCCGCACGGTAGAGCGCGTCGGATCGCGCGGCCTGGGCCTGCGCGGCGGCGCCGGACGGGCGGCGCGCGCCTCCCGCGCCGGAGCAGGCCGCGAGCAGCCCGGTGAGGGCGAGGAGCCCGGCGGAGGGGCGCCGCGAGGAGGGAGCCCGATCCGCCCTCGGGGTCGCCGCGCGGCGGCGGGCGAGCATCGGCTACTTCCCCAGCTTCGACTCCACCGAGCGCATCTTCCCCTCGATGGAGTGCTCCTTGTCCCGCCGGTCGTCGATCTTGACGAGCGTGGAGACGCGCACGGCGCCCTCGGTGAACGGGTGCTCGTGCATCCGGCGGACCACCGCCAGGATCTCGTCGAGGTCCCCCTCGATGATCGTGCCCATGGCGGTGAGCTGGTGCTTGAGCGCCGTGGCGCGGAGGATCCGCTCCACCCCCGCGACGTACCGCGAGACGCTCGGGGTACCGGTGCCGAGCGGCGTGATCGTCAGGAACACCACGGCCATGGTCGACCTCCCGGAGGCGATCACTGCGCCACGGAGACCCGCAGCACCTCGCGCCCCATCCGCACGCAGTCGCCGTCGCGCAGCTCCCGCTCGGCGCGGGGCGGCAACCGGATGAAGGTGCCGTTCGACGAGCCGAGGTCGCGGAGCCGCGCCATGCCCTCGCCCTCGACCAGGATCTCGGCGTGGGCCTGCGAGAGGAAGGGGTCGTCACCCAGGTTGATGGCGCACCCGGCGCGGCCCAGCGTCACCGAGGGGCCGCCGCGCACGAACACGCGCCCGGCGACGCCGCCCTCCAGCCACTCCTCCACCACGATCGCGGTGCCCGGGGGACGGGGGGCGCCCAGGCGCCGCGTCCCGTCCGGCGGCGGCGCGGCGGGGGGCGGCACGGTCCCCGCGTGGCGCAGGAGCTGGTCGCCGATGACGAAGAGGTCGCCCGGCTTGAGCGGCACCGACAGGCCCCGCAGGCGCAGGAACACGCCGCCGGGCGCTCCCTCGTCGCGCACGTGCAGGGCCCCGTTGCGATAGCTGAACGTGGCGTGGTGCGGCGCCAGGCAGGGGTCGGCGGGGAAGAGCACCGCGCCCTGGGACCGCCCCGCCTGGACCGACTCGGCGTTGAGGCGGAAGGTGGCGCCGTCGAACCCCTCGCCGCGCTCGAGCACCAGCTTGGCGCGGCCCGGCGCCAGCGCGCCGAACGGGGCGGTGGCGGTGCGGCCACCCGCCGGCGGCCGCGCCATGACCTGGGTGCCGCGCTGGCCGAGCGGCTGTCCGCAGCGCGCGCAGAACTGCCCGGCGCCGGCCGCCTCGCCGCACCGCGGGCAGTGGGTGACGAGCGGGATGGGCGTGCCCGCGGGCGCGTCGGTCGAGGCCTTCGGGACGAGCGGGACGAACCGCGTCGCCGGGCCGCCGCCCTTTCCGAAGGCGCGGAGGACGGGCGTCCCGGCCGACGGCGTGATGTCCGGAGCCCGCGGCGCGGCGGCGGGCACGGGGAGGCCGGCCGGCGGCGTGGGCGCGGCCTCCTCCGCCCCGGGCCCGGCCGGCTCCGCCGGCGAGCTCGAGGCTCCGGTGGCCGAGCCGAGCGGCTTGCCGCACGCGGAGCACACCCTGGCCCGCGGCTCGTTGTAGGCGTCGCAGCTGCGGCAGACGATCCCGAGGATCCCGGTCAGCCGCCCCAGCTCGACCGGTGCGCCGCAGGCGGCGCACGCGCTCGAGGCCATGTCGACGGGGCCGCCGCAGCTCTTGCAGGTGAACACGCGCTCTCCCCTCCGCGGTTCTACCCCGCGCCTGCCTCGGCGCTCAACTGGCGCGTCCGGAACCCGCTCGATCCCGGGCGTGGCGCGGGCGGGGCCTGCGCGAGGTCCGGGCAGGCCCTCCCGGCAGCGCCGGACCGCGGGCCGAATCTGGCGCCCGTTACCGCGATGCGTTATCGATCCAGGCTGCTTGCCGCGCCGAGCGGCGAGCCGTTACCCTGTCGGATCGGACTTGCTCCGCCTCAACGACATCCTGGATCGGGTCGCGTCCTACCACCCCGATCCCGACCTCGACCTCATCAAGAAGGCCTACGTCTACTCGGCGAAGGTCCACCAGGGGCAGATCCGGAAGTCGGGCGAGCCGTACCTCGTCCACCCGCTCGAGGTGGCGGGCATCCTCGCGGAGCTGAAGCTGGACGAGTCCTCGGTCGTGACCGGGCTTCTCCACGACACCATCGAGGACACCCTGGCCACCAAGGACGAGATCGCGGAGCTGTTCGGCCGCGAGATCTCCGAGCTGGTGGACGGCGTCACCAAGCTCTCCCAGTTCTCGGCCGCCAACACGCAGGAGGAGAAGCAGGCGGAGAACTTCCGCAAGATGGTGGTGGCGATGGCGAAGGACATCCGCGTCCTGCTCGTCAAGCTCGCCGACCGCACCCACAACATGCGGACGCTCGACGCGATGAAGGCCGAGTCGCAGGAGCGCATCGCGCGCGAGACCATCGACATCTACGCCCCGCTCGCCAACCGGCTCGGGATCCAGTGGATCAAGACCGAGCTGGAGGACCTCTCCTTCAGGTACCTCAAGCCGCAGGACTGGGCCGACCTCTCCGAGAAGGTGGCGGTGCGCGCCCGCGAGAAGGAGAAGTTCGTGGCGGAGGTGGTGGAGATCATCCGCACCCGCCTGGCCGAGGCGAACGTCGAGGCCGACGTCTCCGGGCGCGTCAAGCACGTCTACTCGGTGTGGCGCAAGATGCGCCAGCTCGACGTGGACTTCGACCAGATCCAGGACGTCATCGCCTTCCGCGTCATCGTGAAGACCGTGGCGCAGTGCTACGAGTCGCTCGGCACCATCCACTCGCTGTGGAAGCCGGTGCCCGGCCGCTTCAAGGACTACATCGCCATCCCCAAGCCGAACCTGTACCAGTCGCTCCACACCACGGTGGTGGGGCCGAAGGGCGAGCGGATCGAGGTGCAGATCCGGACAGAGGAGATGCACCGCATCGCGGAGGAGGGCGTCGCCGCCCACTGGGCGTACAAGGAGAAGGGGCGCGACGGCAAGGGCGGCGGGGAGATGTCCGCCAAGGACGTGAAGGAGTTCAGCTGGCTGCGGCAGCTGGTGGAGTTCCAGCAGGACGTCTCCGACCCGCGCGAGTTCCTGGAGACGGTGAAGGTCGACCTCTTCTCCGACGAGGTCTTCGTCTTCACGCCCAAGGGCGACGTGAAGAGCCTGCCGCGCGGCGCGACGCCCGTGGACTTCGCCTATTCGGTCCACTCCGAGGTCGGCGCGCACACCGTCGGCGCCAAGGTGAACGGGAAGCTCGTCCCGCTCCGCTACAAGCTCAAGAACGGCGACACGGTCGAGATCCTCACCTCGACGCACTCGCACCCGTCGAAGGACTGGCTCACCTTCGTGCGGACCAGCCGCGCCCAGGCGCGGATCCGCCAGTTCATCCGCCAGGCCGAGCACCAGCGCTCCATCGAGATCGGCCGCGAGATCTTCGACCGCGAGGCGCGCCGCTTCGGCCTCACCCTCACCAAGCTGCAGAAGGGCGGCGAGCTGGAGAAGGCCGCCAACGTCCTCGGCTACCGGATCGGCGACGACGCCATCGCCGCCATCGGCTACGGCAAGGTCACGCCCCTCGACCTCCTCAAGAACATCGTCCCGGAGGAGAAGCTGGCGCAGGCCCAGCCCCCCGAGCCGCAGGTGCCCAGCCGCCTCTCGGACCTGTTCCGCAAGGTGGCGGGCCGGCCGGCGCAGGGCGGCGGCGTGCGCATCAGCGGCATCGAGGACGTGCTGGTCCGCTACGGCAAGTGCTGCAACCCGCTCCCAGGGGATCCCATCGTCGGCTTCATCACCCGCGGCCGCGGCGTCACCGTCCACACCGCCGGGTGCGACAAGATCCTGGGCCTCGACCGGGAGCGGCGGGTGGACGTCTCCTGGGACGTGAAGGGCGACTTCAAGCGGCCGGTCTCGCTCCGCGTGGTCTCGGCGGACCGGCCCGGGCTGCTGGCGCAGATCTCGCAGCGGTTCGGCGAGGCCGGCGTCAACATCTCGCAGGCGACGGTGCGCACCAACGACGACCGCGCCGTCATCGACTGCGAGGTCACCATCGGCGACCTGAAGCAGCTCAAGGCCATCATCCGCAGCATCGAGGGGATCGACGGCGTCCACTCGGTGCAGCGCGTGCAGGAGGGCGGCGCATGAGCAAGACCCCGGTGTCAACCCCGAATGCCCCCAAGGCGATCGGGCCTTACTCGCAGGCGATCGCGGTCGCTCCCGGCCCGGCCGGGAGGACCGTCTACCTCTCCGGCCAGATCCCGCTCGACCCGGCGACCGGCGAGCTCGTCCCCGGCCCCATCGAGGAACAGACCCGCCGCGTGATGGAGAACCTGAAGGCGGTGCTCGCCGGCGCGGGCGCCTCCCTCGAGGACGTGGTGAAGACGTCCGTCTTCCTCGCCGACCTCGCCGACTTCGCCAGGGTGAACGAGGTGTACGGCCGGTACTTCCCGGGGACCAAGCCCGCGCGCTCCACGGTGCAGGTCGCGGCGCTCCCGCGCGGCGCGCGCGTCGAGATCGACGCGATCGCGGTGGTGGGCTAGGGCTCGAAGTACTCGTACTCCTTGCCCGCGTAGTTCCGCAGCACCCAGCGCTTGCCCTCGTGTCTCACGACGTAGTCCGGGTTCACCGGGATCTTCCCGCCGCCTTGCGGGGCGTCCACCACGAACTGCGGGACGGCGAGGCCGGAGGTGTGGCCGCGCAGGTGCTCGATGATCCGGATCCCGGCCTCGACGGGCGTGCGGAAGTGGCTGATCCCGCGGGCGAGGTCGCACTGGTAGATGTAGTAGGGCCGGATGCGCATGAGCAGGAGCTTGTGGTTCAGCTCCTTCACCACGGCGGGGTCGTCGTTCACGCCCTTGAGCAGCACCATCTGGTTGCCGATGACGCACCCCGCGTCGGCGAGGCGGCGCGCCGCCTCGAACGCCTCGGCGGTGCATTCCTTGGGGTGGTTGAAGTGCGTGTTGACGAAGACGGGGTGGTGGGCGCGCAGCATCCGGGCGAAGTCCTCGGTCACCCGCTGCGGCAGGGTGACGAGGTTGCGCGTGCCGAGCCGGAAGATCTCGACGTGCGGGATGGCCCGCAGCCGCCCGAGGATGTAGTCGAGCCGGTCGTCGGACAGCGAGAGCGGGTCGCCGCCCGAGATCACCACGTCGCGGATCTCGGGGTGCTTCGCGATGTAGGCGAGCCCCGCCTCCACCTGCGCCTTGGCCGCGGCGCTGGTCGGGTCCGACACCTTGCGCTTGCGCGTGCAGTGCCGGCAGTACACCGGGCAGTTGTGCGTCGTGTAGAAGAGGACCCGGTCCGGGTAGCGGTGGGTGATGCCCGGCACCGGCATGTCCCGCTCCTCGGCGAGCGGATCCTCGAGGTCGGCGGCCGCGATCTGCAGCTCGCCCATGGTCGGCACCGACTGGAGCCGGATGGGGCAGGCGGGGTCGTCCGGGTCCATGAGGGCCGCGTAGTAGGGC
>DATIWK010000191.1:0-57177 GCA_035519395.1 Anaeromyxobacteraceae bacterium
CCCAGCCTGCGGCTGGGGCCCCTCCCCGCGACCTGGGCCGGGTGTCTGCCTAGTGCCTCACCCGGCAGGCTCCCACCTTCTTCGCCGCCGCCGCCAGGGCCTCGTACGGCTGGCACCCGACGACCCTCACGGTTCCCACGTCGAGGGTGGGGATCCCGGTGACGCCCGCGGCGAGCGCCCGGGCGCGCGCCGCGTCGACGCGCGCCAGGAACGACGCGTCCGAGGCCGCGGCGATCGCGGCATCGGGATCCACCGCCGCCTCCCGTGCCACCGTGGCGAGGGTCGAGTCCGACTCGATGTCGAGCCCACGCCGCCAGTGGGCGTCGAACGCGGCGGCCCGGAACGCCTCCAGCCGCCCCGCGTCGCGGGCGCGCTCGGAGGCGGCCAGGATCCGGCGCGTCGACGGGACGCGGGCGGGGAGAACGAGATCCGAGATCCCGAAGCCCTCGGCGAACGCCCGGACGTAGCGGAGCATGGCGTCGGCGTTCGGGAGGAGGCGGCCGAGCGGCACCCCGCCCGGCGGCGTCTCCGGGTGCAGCTCGTAGCCGTTCCACTCCACGGCCACGTCCCAGTCCTCCTGCAGCCTGACCAGGCTGCTCCGCTCCGCGACGAAGCAGAACGGTCAACCGTAGTCGGTGTAGAGCCGGACGAGGACGCTCGGCATGGGCGTTCGTTAACCGGCCCGATCGCCGGGCACCACTCGCCGAGCAAGACGGCCCCGGCCGTGCTAGATCGGTCCCGCTCGTCCCGAGCCCTTCGACCCGGGCCTGCCGCGCAGGCCTTGCGCTCCGGGCAGGCGAGGTCGAGGGACGCCCATCGGTGACCGCCCAGCCACCCTGCCCGCGCTGCCTCTTCCCCGCCGCGCTCTGCCTCTGTCCCGAGATCCCGCGGCTGACGTCGGCCGTGCGGGTGATCGTGCTGCGCCACGCGAGCGAGATCCCGCGCGTCACCTCGACGGCGCGCTGGGCTGCCCTCGCCCTGGGCGCGCAGATCGTCGACTACGGCCTGCCGGGCGCGCCGCCCGACCTCGGCGTCCTGGCGGTGCCCCGAGCGGCCCTGCTCTTCCCCACGCCCCGGGCCCCGCAGGTGCCGCTGCCGCGCCCGCTTGCGCTCGTCGTGCCGGACGGAACCTGGCAGCAGGCGCGGCGCATGGTGCAGCGCGTCCCGGCGCTGCGCGCTCTCCCGCGCCTGGCGCTCGCCACGCCGCCTCCGGTGACGCGCATCCGCCGCGCGCCTGCCGGCGGCATGTCCACGCTGGAGGCCATCGCGGCCGCGCTCGCCGCCCTCGGCGAGGGGGAGGCGGCGGCGAGGCTCTCCGCGCTGCACGCCGCGGGCGTCGATCGGGTTCGCCGCTGGACCGGGTCGCGCCTCGCGGCGGCCTGAGGGAGGGCGCCGTGATCCCCTGGGAGACCGTGGACCGCACCCGGGCGCCGGACGGCGCCGAGCTGATCCTGGCGCGCCGGGGCGGCGAGTGGGCCATCCGCGCGGGCGGCCGGGCGCTCATGTCGAGCCGCGCCCACGCCTCCGAGGAGGCGCTGGCGGCGATCGCGCTGCGGCGGGCGCGCCGGCGCGAGAAGGTGTTGATCGGGGGCCTCGGCATGGGGTTCACGCTCCGCGCCGTGCTCGACCGGCTGCCGGCGGGCGCGCGCGCCATCGTGGTGGAGGTGGTCCCGGCGGTGGTCGAGTGGAACCGCGGGCCGCTCGCACCGCTCGCCGGGCGCCCGCTCGACGACCCGCGTGTGCGGGTGGTGATCGACGACGTCCGCCGGCGCATCGCCGAGGCGCGTGGCGCGTACGACGCGATCCTCCTCGACGTGGACAACGGCCCGGAGGCCGTGGTGCGGCCGGAGAACGCGGGGCTCTACGGCGCCGGCGGCGCGGCCGCGAGCCGCGATGCGCTGCGCGAGGGCGGGGTGCTCGCGGTCTGGTCGGCGGGGGCCGACCCGCTCTTCCGGGCGCGCCTGGAGCGTGCCGGGCTCGAGACGGAGGAGGCCTGGGCGACGGAGGGACCGGGGGGCGGGCGGCGGCGGGCCATCCTCCTCGCGCGCCGGGCGCCCCGCCGCCCGGGCGGGCGGCGCGTGCTATAGGGGATCGCCACATGCCGTTCGCGTTCCAGCCGGGGCCCGGTGACGGCCACTCCCGCGCCCGCCGGGGCGCGTTCACCACGACCCACGGGCGCGTCGAGACGCCGGCCTTCATGCCGGTGGGCACCCGCGCCAGCGTCACCGGCCTCGGCCCCGAGGACGTGGCCGCGCTCGGGGCGGAGATCATCCTCGCCAACACCTACCACCTGCTCCTGCGCCCCGGCCCGGAGGCGTTCGAGCGCGCGGGCGGGATCCACCGCTTCATGAAGTGGAGCGGCCCGGTGCTCACCGACTCGGGCGGCTTCCAGATCTTCTCGCTGCCCGGCGAGCGGACCGTCTCCGAGGAGGGAGCGCGCTTCCAGAGCTACGTCGACGGCCGGCACCACCTCCTCTCGCCGGAGCGATCGATCGAGATCCAGACCGCGATCGGCTCCGACGTGATGATGGTGCTCGACGTGTGCCTCCCCTCCGCCTCGCCCGCCGCCGCCCTGCGCGAGGCGATGGCGCGGACGCACCGCTGGGCGCTGCGCAGCCTCGCGGCGCGGCGCGACCCGGAGCAGGCGCTCTTCGCCATCGTGCAGGGCGGTCTCGACCCGGTCCTGCGCGCCGAGTCGGCGGCGTTCCTCACCCAGCACCCGTTCGACGGGTTCGCGATCGGCGGCGTCGCGGTGGGAGACACGCGCGCCGAGCGGTTCGACGTGATCGGCGCGACGGCGGAGCGCCTCCCCGCGGACCGGCCGCGCTACCTCATGGGCGTGGGCACGCCGCCCGACATCCTGGAGGCGATCGGCCACGGGGTGGACATGTTCGACTGCGTCCTGCCCACCACCATGGCCTGGCAGGGGACCGCCTTCACCTCCGCCGGGCGCGTGCGGCTCACCCGCGGCGACCATCGCCTGTCCGACCAGCCGCTCGACCCGGCGTGCGGGTGCTCGACGTGCCGGACCCATAGCCGGGGCTACCTCCACCATCTCGTGAAGTGCCGCGAGCCGCTCGGGCCGCGGCTCCTCTCGATCCACAACCTGCACCACTACCTGGACCTCATGCGCGGCGCGCGCGCGGCGATCGAGGCTGGGACCTATGCCGCGTTCGCGAGGACGAAGCTCGAGGCCATCGACCGGCACGAGCACGACGCGGCGCGGCGCCCCCCCGGACGGAGGGCGAAGGCCGGCGCCGCGGCTGCGACGTCGACCGCGAGCGCGACTGCGACTGCGACCGCGAGTCGATCACCATTGACCGTGCTCGTCTCCGCGGAGGCACACGACCTCGTCCTCACCCGCCTGGGCGCCCCCGCGGTCCTCGACCGCGCCAGCGGCGAGGTGATGCACCCCGTGATCGGCCCGGCGATCGAGTCCGAGCGGCTGTACGTGGCGCAGTCGCGGCTTCGCGACCGGCTCGCCGCAGGAGGCGCGCCGCTGGTCCTCTACGACGTGGGGCTGGGCGCCGGCTCGAACGCCCTCGCGGCATGGCGTGCGTCCGAGGAAGCCCCGGCCGGCGCCCGCCGGCTCGAGGTCGTCAGCTTCGAGCGCGACCTCGGCGCGCTGCAGCTCGCCACGTCGGTGGAGGGCGCGGCAGGCCTCGGCATCCACGGCGCCGCGCTGGCGGCCGCCCGCGCCATCGCCGCCGGTGGCGCATGGGAATCGCCGCGCACGCGGTGGCGGCTCGCTGCCGGCGCGCTCCCCGCCGCGCTCGCCGGGGCGCCGGCGGACGCCGACCTGGTGTTCTGGGATCCCTTCTCGCCGAGGGCCAACCCGGACCTGTGGACCGCGGCCGCGTTCGCCGCGCTCCGCGCGCGCTGCGCCCCCCGTGCCGCGCTCTTCACCTACTCGACGGCGACCGCCACCCGGGCGGCGCTCCTCCTCGCCGGGTTCTGCGTCGGCGCGGGCGATCCGAGCGGACCCAAGGAGGAGACCACCGCCGCGGCGCTCGAGGTGCGCGACCTGGAGCGCCCGCTCGATCGCCGCTGGCTCGCGCGCCTGGAGCGGTCGTCTGCGGCGCTCCCGCCGGACGCGCCGGCGGACGCCCTGGACCGGATCCGAGCGCACCCCCAGTTCAGATGACCGCGTGACGTCGATCTCGACCCCGACCGCGACCTCGACAGGGACCTCGACCTCGACCGCGCCCCCGACCTCGACCCCGATGCCGCCGCCGTCCTCCGCCTACTCCCCCGCCCGCTGGCTCCCCGGCGGCCACGCCATGACCGTCTTCGCGAACTTCGCGCGCGTCTTTCCTCGGCCGCGGGCATGCCGCGAGCGCGTGGAGCTGCCCGACGGCGACTTCGTGGACCTCGACCGCTACGCCGGGCCGTCGCCCGACGCCGCCGTGGTCCTCGTCTGCCACGGCCTGGAGGGTCACTCCCGCACCCCCTACGTCCGCGGCCTCGTCGCCGTGGCGCTCGCCCGGGGGTTCGCCGCAGCCGCGCTCAACTTCCGCGGCTGCTCGGGCGTGCCGAACCGGCTCCCGCGCCTGTACCACTCGGGCGACACGGGCGACCTCGACGCCGTCGTCCACCTCCTCGCCGCCGAGCGACCGGGCCGCGCCATCCTCCTCGCCGGCTTCTCGCTCGGCGGCAACGTGGTCGCGAAGTACCTGGGCGAGCGCGGAGACCGCCTGCCTCCCGAGGTGAGGGCCGGCGCCGTCGTCTCGGTGCCGTTCGACCTCGCCGCCAGCGCCCGCGCGCTCGACGGCCCCGGGCTCATGATGCGCGTCTACCGCACCCGCTTCCTGCGGCGCCTCCGGCGCAAGGCGCTGGCGAAGGCGCGCCGCTTCCCGGGGCGCATCGACGCGGCCGCGGCGGCCTCCGCGCGCAGCTTCGCCGCCTTCGACGACGGGGTCACGGCGCCCGTCCACGGCTTCGCCTCGGCCGAGGACTACTGGGCGCGCTCGTCCTCCGGGCGCTACCTCGCCGGCGTGCGCCGGCCGCTGCTCGCCATCGCCGCCGAGGACGATCCGATGGTCCCGCGCGCGTCGCTCCCCGTCGACGCCGCCCGCGCCAACCCGGCGGTGACGCTGGAGATCACGCCGGCCGGCGGCCACGTCGCGTTCGTCTCGGGCTGGCCGCTGTGGCCGAGCTACTGGGCCGACCGGCGCGCGGTGGAGTTCCTGGCGTCGGCGCCCGGGGGCGGGTAGCGCCCCGCCCCCGCCGCGCCAGGAGGCGCGCGCCGCTACGGCACCAGCACCACCTTCCCCACGTTCTTCCGGTCCTGGATCCGCCGGTGGGCGTCCGCGGCGCGCTCCAGCGGGAACGTCGAGTCGACGCGCGGCCGGATGCGCCCCTCGCGCCAGAGCGCCGCCAGCGCCTCCATGGCGGGGCGGAGCAGGTCGGGACGGTTCCACAAGTGCCCGAGGTTGAACCCCGCGACCCCGCGGTTCTGGCCCATCATCTTGAGCGGGTTGAACCGCGGGATGCCGAAGGCCTCCCGCGCGACGTGCAGGAAGCTCCGGCGCTCCCCCCGGGCCGCGTTCGCGAACCCGTACGCCACGAGCCTCCCGCCGGCGCGGAGCAGGTCGTAGCCGATCCGCCAGTCCTTGCCACCCAGGGGATCGAGCACCACGTCCACGCCCTCGCCGCGGGTGAGCGCCCGGACCTCCTCGGCGTAGTCGCGGGTCCGGTAGTCGATGGGGTGGGCGCACCCTTCCTCCCGGAGCGCGCCGTGCTTCGAGGCGCTCGCCGTCCCGAACGCGACGGTGTCCGGGATGGTCCGGAGGAGCTGCAGCGCCGCGATCCCGACGCCGCCCGCCGCCATGTGCACCAGCACCCGCTCGCCGGCGCGGACCGACGCGGTCCGGAAGATCATGAGCCAGGCGGTGGCGTAGTTCACCGGGAGCGCCGCCGCCTCCTCGAAGGACTTGCCGTCGGGGATCTCCAGCACCGCCGCGGCCGGCGCGACGACGGTGTCGGCGTGCCCTCCGAACCGGATCATCGCGAGGACCCGCGCGCCCACCGCCGGGCGCTCCACCCCCGTCCCGAGCGCATCCACCACGCCTGCCGCCTCGTAGCCCACCACGCAGGGCGGCTTGGGCGCGTCGGGGTAGAGCCCCAGCCGCGCCATCACCTCGGCGAAGTTCAGGCCTGCGGCGCGGACGCGGATCCGCACCTCGCCCGCCCCCGGCGCGGGGTCGGGCGACTCGCGGACCTCGAGCACCTCGGGCCCGCCGTGGCGGGTGATCCAGACGGCGCGCATGACCGTCCAACCTACTGGGGGAGCCTTGCGCCGCGCCGACACCAGGTGTGACGGCCGAAGCGGGGGTCTGCGGGGGCGGAACGCCCACGCCAGTCCTGACAGAGGCGAAGGGCCAGGCGGATGAGCCTGGCCCGGAGCCACCGGGGTCTGGGGGGCGGAAACGCCCCCCAGAAAGTTTGTCCGCGTCTACTTGAGCCCGCCCTTCACGTACTTCGCGACCTCCTGGATCTGCTCGGGCGTGAGGCTCGCCTTGTACGGCTTCATCTTCCCCTTGCCCTGGGTGATCACCTTCTCGATGTCCGCCTGGCTACCCTTCAGCGCCGAGATGTCGGGGGACCCCATCTTCTTGGCCTTGCCGTCCTTCCCGTGGCAGGCGGCGCACTTCGAGTCGAAGAGGGACTTCCCGTCCTCCGCCCGGGCGACTCCGGCGAGGGCGACCATCAGGAACAGCACCGCGATGCGCTTCATGTTGCCTCCTTTCCGGCGGGACGCCCGCCGGGTGCGGAAGATTCAAGACGCGGTGGCCGGCGCCTCACCGGCGGGCGCGGGCGGCGACGCGGCCGCGGTGCGGAAGGTGCCGAAGAGGATGGGCACCGCGATCTTCACCAGGACCGTGAAGACGAGGAAGCCGATCCCGAAGACGCCCGCCGCGATCGACCACTCGGTCAGGGTGGGCCGGTACTCGTAGATCTCGCCGAGCGTGTCGGGCGTCATCCCGGGGATGACGAGCCCCATCCCCTTCTCGATGTAGACGCCGATCCAGATGAGCCCGCACCCCACGTTGAGGGTGACGATGTTGCGCCGCGTCCGGGGGACGAGGAAGAGCACGAAGGCGACCACGCTGCACGCGAGCGAGAGCCACGCCCATGGGACGAGGGCCCGGTGCTCGCCGATCCCGAACCACAGGTATCGCGTGTAGAGGAGGTGCTCGGTGGCGGAGTAGAACTCCTTGAAGATCTCCGCGCCGAGCAGGAACAGGTTCAGGAACATGGCATAGGCCATCAGCTCGGCGATCTTGTGGATGGCCTCCTCCTTGATCGGCAGCCCCACGGTGCGCCGCAGGATCTGGAAGAGCACCAGCATCACCGCCGGCCCGGAGCAGAACGCCGAGGCGAGGAAGCGCGGCGCCAGGATCGAGGCGTTCCAGTACGGGCGCGCCGCCATGCCGTTGTAGAGGAACGCGGTCACGGTGTGCGTGGAGATCGACACCGGGATGGAGAGGAGCACCAGCGGCAGGAAGATGCGCTTGTCGTAGGGCTCGCCGCGGTAGGACTTGTAGAGCAGGTACGTCACCAGGACGAGGTTCAGGATCAGGTAGACGTTCAGGACCAGAGCGTCCCAGGCCAGCATCGAGCGCGGCCAGTTGGGCGTGCCGAGGAAAGGCGCCATGTGGAGGAGGCGGTCCGGGCGCCCCATGTCCACCAGGATGAAGCAGAGGCACATGCAGAGGGCGCTGATGGCGAGCAGCTCGCCCAGCACCACGACCTCCTTGATGGGCTCCCAGTGGTAGACGTAGGCGGGGATGACGAGCAGCACCGCGGCGGCGGCGACGCCCACCAGGAAGGTGAAGTTGCCGACGTAGAAGGCCCAGGAGACCTGGTCCCGCATGTTGGTCGCGATGAGGCCGATCTGGAACTGGCGCAGGTACCCGGCCACGCCGACGGCGATGGCCACCAGCAGCAGCGCGATCCAGGCCCGGTAGGCGCGGCCGCCGCGCGTCACCTGGCGCCCGCAGTTCAGGAGGAAGTCGAGCACGCCGGACATGCGGTCCCCTCGCTAGGTCGCGTAGAAATAGTAGAACTGCGGGTGGGTGGCCAGCTCCTCCTTGAAGACGAACACCCGCTTGGTGTCCATCACCCGGCGGATCTCGCTCTCCGGGTCGAGGAGGTTGCCGAACTTGCGCGCCCCCACGGGGCAGATCTCGACGCAGGCCGGGTAGCGGCCGTTCCGGGTCCGCTGGATGCAGAAGGTGCACTTCTCCACCACGCCCTTGGGGCGCGGCCGGTTGCCGAGCAGGTGCTGGTCCGGGTTCAGCTCGTCGGCCGCCAGCGTGGGGGACGCCCAGTTGAAGTGACGGGCGCCGTAGGGGCACGCCGACATGCAGCAGCGGCAACCGATGCACCAGTCGTAGTCGATGACCACGATCCCGTCCTTCTCCTTCCAGGTGGCCTGCGTCGGACAGGCCTTCACGCAGGGCGGGTTGCGGCACTGCTGGCACTGCACCGGCATGTAGAAGTGCCCCTCGCGCGGCACCCGATCGGCCTCGTAGTAGACGTCGGCGTGGGCGAGGTCCACGCCCTGCGCCTTCTCCATCTCCAGCACGCGGATCCAGTGGATCTGCGGGTGGGCGCGGGACTGGTTGTTCTCCTTCACGCACGCGTACACGCAGCGGCGGCAGCCGACGCAGCGCGACAGGTCGAGGCCGTAGCCGAAGAGCACGCCCTCGAGCGGGCCCGACGTGTCGATGGTGACCTTCCGCGCGAACCTGCGCTCCTGCTCTCGCTGGAGCTTCGCGACCAGCCGGGCCACGTCCTCCTTCGACAGCTCCTTCAGGTGCTTGCGGAGGAAGCCCTCGACCCCGCAGCCCGAGAGCGCCGCCATCGCCGCGCCCGCCGCGGCGGTCTTCAGGAACGTGCGCCGGCGCGGGTCATCGCACCGGGGGGCCTCTCGCCCCGGCTTGTCCTCGGATCTGTCTCTCGACCTGTGGGCTGGAGGGGAGGCGGGCCCGTCCGCCTGCTCCTGCGCCCGTCCGTCGTGAACGATGGGCAGTCCCTTCCTCGTCGTCACGGGCGCATCTCCTCCGGCCGCTGCGGCCGGGGCAGGGGGGCGAGGAGCTCGAGGGTCGGCTGCGTGACGCTGCGCCCACCCACCTCGATCTCCTTCACGCCCTTGAAGCGCGGCGAGTGCGGGTTGTGGCAGTTCACGCACAGGAAATAGGTCTTCGCCCCGTTCCAGGCGCCCACCCGCTTCCCGTGGACGCCCACCCGCCAGTCCCGGAACTTGTCGCCGTGGCACTGGCCGCAGAGCCGGTACGACTCGGTGAAGGGCACCGGGTCGCCGTTGGACAGGTGCAGCACGTCCCGGTTCGCCACGTCGTGGCAGTCGAGGCACCAGCGGTGCTCGGCGTCGTGGTCGAAGATGGCCTGGATCTCGTCGTGGTAGCCGAGCGCGCGGCGGGTGCGGTCGCCCGGCTTGTCGTGGCACTGCGAGCAGGGGTAGACGCCCTCGCTGAACGGCGGCGGCTGCGCCTGCACGAGTTGCTCCGCCTTCCTCGCCGCGGGCCTGGCCGCCTCCGCCCGCGGCGGCTCCCCGCCGCCCGCGGAGACCGCCGCGGCGGCCGCGGCGACGAGGCACGCGGCCCGGATCCAATCCTTCACGACGACCTCCGTCGCACGCGGAACTTCGCGTGATTCTTCGAATGCCGGAAGGGTACTCCCGGGTGGGCGAGGCGAAACTTGATGCAGATCACGTCCTGACCGCGGTCACTTGGGGCCTGGACAGGCCCGCGCGGCGATCGCCTCCTGCCGCCGCCACTGCCCCTGCGCCAGCCCAACCGAACCGAGCCGCTCGAGCAACCGGCGCGTCTCCCCGTCGATCCAGCCGGCCGGCGCCCGCGCCCACGGCGTCCCGGGGAGCGGCATGAACGCGTGAGCGTGTACCACCGCGCCCGAGGCGGCGAGCGCCTTCGCGAGCCGCCGCGAGGCCTCACGATCGTCCTCCTCCTCCCCCGGCAGCCCGAAGACGAGGTCCACGCTGGCCGAGAACCCGGCCTCGACGGCGAGCCGGGCCGCGCGGAGCACCGCCTCGGCGTCGTGACCGCGCGCCATGGCGGCGAGCATCCGGTCCGAGCCCGACTGGCCGCCGATGAGGACGGCCCGGTTGTCGCAGTGGCGGCGCAGGAGCGCGAGCGCGCGCGGGGAGACGTGCTCGGGCCGCAGCTCGGACGGGAAGGTGCCGAGGAACATGCGCATGCCGGGCGCCAGCGCCTGCCGGGCGGTGGCGAGGAGCGCCTCGACCGCGTCGAGGTTCGCCTCTCCGCCGGACGCGCCGTAGGAGAGCGCGCTCGGAGTGAGGAAGCGCACGTCGCGGGCGCGGACCTCGGCGAACCACCCGATCCAGCGCCGCACCGAGTCCAGGGAGCGGTGTCTCCAGCGCGCCCGGAAGAGGAACGGCGTCTGGCAGAAGCGGCACCCCCAGGCGCAGCCGCGGCTGATCTCCACCGGGCCGATGCGGGCGGCGCCGGGCGCACACGGCGGGAACGCGTCGAGGTCGGCGGGCAGCGCCCGGCCGCCGGTGCGGAGGGCTCCCCCGTCGAGCCAGGCGAGCCCCGGGACCGCCCGTGGATCGGAGCCGGTGGCGACGGCCCCGAGAAGCCGCGGCAGCGTCTCCTCCCCCTCCCCCACGGCGGCGAGGTCGAACCCGGCGCGCAGGGTCCCGGCGGGATCGCCGCTCGGGTGCGGCCCTCCCGCGACGTGCAGCGCCCGCCCGTCGCGCACCTCGCGGCGCACCGCCGCCAGCTCCGCGGCGACCTCGCCGGCGCTCGCCGTGCAGAAGGACCACGCCACCACGGCGCGGCGCCCCGTGGCCGCCGCGGCGGTGCACCGGCGCGCGACCTCCGCCGGACCCTCCGCGACCCGGATCTCGACGCCGCGCGAGGCCGGATGGACCTCGACCGCGCCGGCGAGGACGTTGAGCGCATGGCGCGAGGTGCGCCGGTAGTGGAGGACGAGCGTGACCAAGGCCCGGGCGCGAAGGTGCCAGGAGGTCCGGCACCGAGTCAAAGCGGCGACGGCGGGCGTGCCGCCGGGGACACGGCCGCCACGGTTTTCCGTGAGGTTACGTGGCGCGCAGCCCGGCACGGGCGTTGCTACGTCGATGGGGAATGGCCGCCTGCGCCATCCGCCCGCTCCTTTCCCGCGCCGCATTCGTCGTCGCCGCGCTCGCCCTGCTGTCGGCCGCGGCCGAGCGCCGCCTCGCGCAGCTCCCGCCCGAACGGTTCGTGCCCGTCGCGGCGCCCGCGGTCGATCCGCAGGCAGCCGCAGGGCTCGTCGCCGGAGCCGTCCTGCTCGTCGCCGCCATCGCCGCCCTGTCGGCGCTGGTGCGGGCCGGCGCTGCGCGGCCGGCATTCCGGCGCGCCATCGGCGGCCCGGTAGCGCTCGTCGAAGCCCGTCCGCCGGCCCTCGGCTCCGAGCCGTTCCGGGTGGCCGCCACCGCGGCGGTGCTCCTCGCCGGCGGGCTGCTCCTGGCGAGCGGGCTCCTCCTCAAGGAGCGGCTGCGGCTTCGCCACGCGGAACGCGTCGGCCCCCCGGCGGCGACCGAGGTCCTGGTCTCGCTCCGGTCCGGGCCTCCCGGCGGCTAGTAGGCGCCGAATCGGCCCGCGGCGATGAGGTCGCGCATCCCGACGGTGCCGAGCAGCCGCCCCGCGTCGTCCACCACCGGCAGGCGCTCCAGCTCGCCCTCCCGGAAGCGGCGCGCCACCTCCTCGAGCGAGGTCCCCGTGGTGATCCACTCGGCCGCGCGGTTCGCCAGGTCCCCCGCGACGAGCTTCCCAGGGTGCGCCTGGTCCGGGAAGGTCCCCTCGAGCGCGTCGAGCCGGATGATCCCCACCAGCCCGCCGCCGGCTCCGGTGACGTAGAGGTCGTGCCCAGGAGGCAGCGCCATCAGCCTCCGCAGCACGTCCTCGAACGGCGCGTCCGGCGGCACCGTCTCGGCGTCGTGGCGCACCAGGGCCGAGACCTCGGTGCTCCGCAGCCACTCGGGCCGCGGCAGCGCGGGCAGGCGCACGCCGCGCCGGCGCAGCGGCGCGGTGTAGAGGGAGTCCGGCTCGACGGCGCGGCTCACGATCGCCGCGACGGCGGCGCAGATCATGAGCGGCAGGATCACGCCGTAGTCGCCGGTCATCTCGTAGACGATCAGCGCCGACGACACCGCCGCGTGCGTCGTGCCGGCCAGGACTCCCGCCATCCCCACCAGGGCGAGGGCGCCGGGCGCTGCGAGCCCCGGCCACACGTGCTCCGCCAGCTGACCCACCGCGCCGCCGATCGCCGCGCCGTAGAAGAGCGACGGCGTGAAGAGGCCGCCCGGGACGCCGCTGCCTGCGCAGGCCGCGGTCGCGGCGAGCTTGAGGAGCGGCAGGACCAGGAGCAGGCCGAGCGGCAGCAACCCGTTCGCCATGGCACGCACCGTGTCGAAGCCGTTCCCCGGGATCTGCGGCCAGCGCAGCGCGAGGAGCCCGACCGCGAGCATCCCCAGCGGGGGGAGGACGGGCTGGAACCACGCCGGGAGCCGGTCGAGCGTCACCTCCACCCACCCCATCACGCGCACGTAGAACGCGGAGGCGAGGCCCAGCACGGGCGCGAGCGCGAGGCCGAGCGCGATCGACGAGGGGCGCAGGAGCTCGTAGGGCGGGACCGCATAGGCCAGGTGCGGCACCGGGAGGGTCCGCGCCACCACCACCGCCACCACGCACGACACGACGATCGGGCCGAGCAGCTCCAGCGCGAAGCTCCCCAGCAGCACCTCGAGGCCGAAGAGCGCGCCGCCGATGGGCACGTCGTAGGCGGCGGCGATCCCCGCGGCGGCGCCGCAGGCGACGAGCACGCGCGCCTGCGCCTCGCCGATCCGGAGCCGTGCCGCGAGCCAGGAGCCGGCGGCCGCGCCGGTCTGCACCAGCGCGCCCTCGCGGCCCAGCGAGGCGCCGGCGCCCACCGACACGATGGAGAGCAGGGCGCGCGAGAGCGTCCGGCCCAGGGACAGCTCGCGCCCCGGATTCCAGATGGCCTCGAGGATGCGCGCCGTGCCGTGGCCGCCCTCCAGGCGCCGCCAGACCAGGAAGGCGATCGAGACGACGACGCCCGCCCCGACCGGCACCGCCAGCCTGCGGAGCGTCCCCGCCGCGGCCACCGCCTCGACGAACGTGCCGGCGGGTGGCCAGGCGAACCGCTGCACGAGCGCCAGGAGCGAGAGGAGCGCGCCGGCGCCGAGTCCGGCGAGCGCGCCCACGGCGAGGACCAGGACCCAGAACCGCTGGCGCGCCCCGGGGATGCTCCGGAGGAACTCGCGCAGGTTCCGGTAGAAGACCGGCGGGGCGCGATGCGGCGCACCGAGCCCGTCGTCCGGGGCTGGCGTGCTGGGGTCGGTCATGGCGCAGCTCGGGTCGCGGGCCGTGCCGCGTCGCGCCGCCGCAGCACCGCCACCATGGCGAGCAGGACGCCGATTCCGAGGAAGGTGAGCACCGCGTCCATGGTGAGCGCACCTCGAGAGCCGGCGAGCCAGGTGGCGCTCGGCAGACGCAGGTGGAGCCACCCGGGGCCGATGGGCGTGCCGCGATAGTCGGCGTACCAGCCGTCGAGGAAGGTGCTGTAGTTGATCGACAGGTTCGACGCCGCGTTGAAGAGCGCGTACTTGGTGGTGGTGGCGGGGGAGAGGCCCACCAGCTCGAGCACCATACCCGCCCAGGTGGCGAAGGCGATGCCGTTGGCGAAGCTGTAGGCGAGCACGCCCCAGGTGTACGTGGCCGGCGTCAGCGGGGACGCCAGCATCGCGAGCGCGCAGAGCGCGGTGATCCCGCCGGCCGCGGCGTACGCGAGCCGCCGGTTCATCCGGTCCGCCAGGACGCCGCCGGCGAGCGCGCCGAGCGCACCGGCGACTCCGCCGCCGAGACCGTTCACGAGCCCGACGACGCGGGCGCTCGCCGCGAAGTCCTGCGCCATGCCCGAGAAGATGTTGGTGAGCGCGCCGCAGCCGACCGGCGCGAGGCAGATGATCATCCCGGTGAACCCCTCGCGCGACACCATGGCGCGCCCCAGGTCCCGCGCCATCGCGCCCATGTGGGCGAGCAGGGCCCAGGCGTAGCGCCCCGCGCCGCTGCGACCCATGAGCGCGTGTAGGGCGGTGGCACCTCCTGCGAGCGGCTGCAGGAGCGCGGGCAGGCGCTCCCACCGCGGCGGATCGGCGCGGAAGCGGATGGGCTCCAGCCTCGGCTCGTCGATCCGCCAGGCCAGCGCGGCGCTCCCCACCACGATGGCGGCCAGCAGGAGCCCGGCCGCGCGCGCCGAGACGTGCTCCGAGAGGACCAGCGCCGCGGCGGCGAGGAGGCCGGTCCCGCCCACGTTCGAGGCCATGGAGAACCCGCCCGCCTTGCCCTTGTCCTCGGCGCGGGTGGTGATGGCCATGAGCGCGTTGTTGGCGGCGTGGCCGGTGGTGGCGGTGGCCTGCGCCAGGGTGAGGAGCACCGTGTACAGCCCGAGGTGGTGGACGGGGTCGGGCAGCACCGAGGCCGCCACGAGGAGGGCGGCCGTCGCGGTGGTCATGGTCAGGTACCACGCCCGCTTGTACGACCCGATGTCGAGCGCCGGGATCCAGAGGATCTTGAGCGCGTGCGGGGCGGAGGCGGTCGCCACCAGCGCGCCGACCTCCGCGAGCGAGAGCCCCCCCTCGCGCAGCCAGAACGGCACGGCGATCGACACGTACCCGACGGAGGCGGCGAACGGCAGGTCGAGGAACAGGAACAGCGCGGGCGGCGTCGGCCGGAGGGATCGCGTCACGCGGCGCGCAGTCTAGCCCATGCGCCCGGCGAGCCAGGCGCCGATCGGCGCCCGCGTCTTCTCGCGCAGCGCCACGTCCTGCCGCATCCGCTCCAGCGTCTGCGCGATCGCCTGGCGGGCCTCGTCCACCGGGTGGGCGGCCGTGAACGCCTCGGCCTCCTCGAGGTGCCGCCGCTCGACGAGCTGCCCCATCGCCTCGAACACCCGGCGCAGCAGCATCGGGGCCCCCTTCATCCGCGCCTGGAGCCGGTCCCAGTCGGCGCGCAGGCGCGCCCAGAAGAGGTCCCGGGCCGCACGGTTGGCGAGCAGCCCGGCCACGAACGAGGCGGAGTCCTGCAGCGGGACCGCCTCGCCGAACGCCATGTCCATGGCGCGGATGGCGAGGTCCGGCGCCTCGAAGGCGGTGAGCGCCAGCAGGTAGCGGCGGCGGAAGGCGGGGTCCGTCTCCTGCTCGTACAGCTGCCGGAAGGCCTCGAACCGCGCCGCGTCCCCGGTGCGCGCGACGATGGCGACCGCCGTGTCGTGGAGGTTCGCCTCCAGCGCGCCCCGATCGCCGGCGAGCCAGCGATCGAGCCGCGCGGCGGCCTCGCGGTCGGTGGCGGGATCGCGCGCCACGATCCCGAGCGCGCGCAGCAGCGCAGCGCGGCGGAGGCGGGCCTCGTCCGGCTCGTTCGCCGCCGCGTCCCAGCCGACCTGGATGAGCTGCGCGCCGAGCAGCCCGGCGACGAACGCCTGCAGCCGCGGGCGGTCGGCGTCGGAGACGAACCGGTGCTCGAGCGCCGCGAGCCGTCCCACCAGCTCGTCCAGCACGGCGTGGTCGTCCTCCGCGCCGAACGCGGCGACGAGATCGAGGAACGGCCCGATCTCGCGCTCCCCGGCGCGGACCAGGGCCCACTCGTCGGCGAGGAGCGCGATCCGCTCGGCGGGCGCGAGCGCGTTCAGGCTGCGGCGCAGCGCCTCCAGCTCCGGCGCGTCCACCGCCACGCGGTAGAAGCCGGCGGAGCCGGCATTCGGCCACATCCACAGGACGTCGCCCTCGCCGGGCAGCGCCACCTCGGCGGCGCGCCCGCGCAGGAGGACGCGGTGCTCGCGGGCGCCCCCCGCGTCCTGGTACCGGAGCACGAGCGGCACCGGCCAGAGCGCGTCGGAGCCGGCGGGCGCCGCGTCCGGCTCGGACCAGAAGCGGCGCTGCGCCAGGCGGACGGTCCGGCCGGTGCGCCGGGCGTCGATCACCGGGAACCCCGGCTGACGGATCCACGCGTTCGCCAGCTCCACCACCGGCTCCCGCGACGCCTCGGCGAGCGCGGCCCAGAGGTCGTCGGCCACCGCGTTCGCCCGCGCGTGCCGCTTCATGTAGAGGCGGATCCCGTCCCGGAAGCGCGCCTCGCCGAGGAAGGCCTCGATCATGCGCAGCACCGCGCCACCCTTCTCGTAGGTGATGAGGTCGAACGACTCGCCCGCCTCGGCGACGTTGCGCACCTCGGCGCGGATGGGGTGCGTGGCGCGGAGCGCGTCGAGGTGCATCGCGGCCGCCTTGCCCTGGTCGAACTCGAGCCAGACGCGCCAGCGCGGCATCCACGCGTCCACGATCTTGTAGGCCATCCAGGTGGCGAAGGCCTCGTTGAGCCACAGGTCGTCCCACCACGACATGGTCACCCAGTTTCCGAACCACTGGTGCGCCAGCTCGTGGGTGATCACCTCCGCCACGCGCTTCTGCTGGGCGAGGGAGGCCGTCTGCGGGTCGAGCAGCAGCGTCACCTCCCGGTACGTCACCAGCCCGGCGTTCTCCATGGCCCCCGCCTCGAAGTCGGGGACGCCGATCTGGTCGAGCTTGCCGAAGGCGTAGGGCACGCCGAAGTAGTCCTCGAGGCGCGGCAGCACCTCGACCGCCACGCACTGGCCGAAGCCGGTGAGGTGGACCCGCTCCGGCACCGCCCAGGTCTGGACCGGCACGCCCCGGACGCTCGCCGGGGGCAACGCGGCAGCCCGCCCCACCGCCACGGCCACCAGGTAGGTGGGGAGCGGCGGCGTCTCGTGGAAGGTGACCCGGCGGCGTCCGGATCCGACCGCCTCGTCTGCCGCGGGCGCCCCGTTCGAGAGGACCACCGCTCCGTCGGGGACCTCGACCGCCAGCTTCCAGGGAGCCTTGAACGACGGCTCGTCGAAGGAGGGGAACACCCGGCGCGCGTCCGCCGCCTCGAACTGGGTCACGGCGAGCCCGCCGCCGGCGAGGTAGAGGCCGCGAAGGCCGGCGCTCATCGCCCCGGTCCACTCGATCTCGAGCGCCGCTCGCCCCGCGGCGATGGGCTCGGCGAAGCGGAGCACCACCGTCTCGCTCGCGGGAACCCGCTCGACCTGGGTGGGGACGAGCCCTCGGTCGCCGGAGCGGAGGACCACTGCACCGACGTCCAGGTCGATGGCGTGCAGGACGACCTCCCGCGACGCGGACGCGAGGGCGAGGTCGATCCGGGCCCGGCCCGCGAACCGGCGTGCCTCCAGGTCCACGGAGAGGGTGGCGTCGTAGGCCGTCGGCCGGATGGAGCTCGGAAGGCGGTAGCTGCGATCCTCGGTGGGGTGGGCCATGGGCTCTCCGGGGTGGCCTCGGCGCGCGTACCATGATCACCGGGCGGCGCGCACCGCAAATCGATCCACGCGGCGTTCCCTTCGGGGTCGCCGTCCCATGCCGCCCTTGATCCGCGAGCCCCGGCGACGCGTGATGGAGGGGTGCGCGCGATGGTGCTCGACCGTCCCGGCTCGCCGTTGACGTTGCGCGAGGTCCCGGACCCGGTGCCGGGCCCGGGCCAGGTCGGGATCTCGGTGGCCGCCTGCGGCGTGTGCCGGACCGATCTCCACGTCGTGGACGGCGAGCTGCCGGACCCGAAGCTCCCCCTCGTCCCCGGCCACGAGGTGGTCGGGCGCGTGGACTCGCTCGGGACGGGGGTGGACCGGTTCCGGATCGGCGACCGCGTGGGCGTGCCGTGGCTCGGCTGGACCTGCGGCGCCTGTCGCTTCTGCCGCGCGGGGAAGGAGAACCTCTGCGAGCGGGCCCGCTTCACCGGGTGGCGCATCGACGGCGGGTACGCCGAGCGGGCCGTGGCCGAGGCGCGATACGCGTTCCCGCTGCCCGAGCGGTACGGCGACGCAGAGGCGGCGCCGCTGCTCTGCGCGGGGCTCATCGGGTACCGCGCCTGGTCGCCGGTCCGCGACGCGGGGCGCCTCGGGATCTACGGCTTCGGCGCCGCGGCGCACATCGTCGCGCAGGTCGCGCGCCACGCCGGCCAGCGGGTGTTCGCGTTCACGCGCCCCGGCGACTCCGACGCGCAGGCGTTCGCGCGATCGCTCGGGGCGGAGTGGACGGGCGGCTCGGAGGACGCTCCACCCGAGCCGCTCGACGCCGCGATCCTGTTCGCCCCGGTGGGCGCGCTCGTGCCGGCGGCGCTGCGCGCGACCGAGCCCGGCGGCACGGTGATCTGCGCCGGGATCCACATGAGCGACGTCCCGTCGTTCCCGTACGCGATCCTCTGGGGGGAGCGGACGGTCCGCTCCATCGCGAACCTGACGCGGGCCGACGGCGAGGCCTTCCTGGCCCTCGCGCCGCGCCTGCCGGTCCGGACCGAGGTCGTGACCTACCCGCTCTCGCGCGCGAACGAGGCGCTCGCGGACCTTCGCGCCGGCCGCATGCGCGGCGCGGGCGTGCTGCTGCCGGCCGCGAACGGCCGCTAGAGCGACAGCCGCTTGAAGACCCGCTCCGGGACGTGGCGGAGGACGGTCATGATCGCCCACCAGAACCCGGGCACGTACACCACGTCCCGCCCGCGCTCGACCGCGCGGACGATGGCCGCGCCGACCGCGGAGGGCGGCGCGAACAGGCGGTTCCTCGGCACCGCGTCGGTCATGGGGCTGTCCACCAGCCCGGGCTTCACCGTCACCACGTGGACTCCCCGGCGGAAGAGCCGGTTCCGGAGCCCTTCGAGCAGCACGGTGAGGCCGCCCTTCGACGCGCCGTAGACGTAGTTCGACTGGCGCCCGCGGTCGCCCGCCACCGAGGAGATCGCGACGAGCGTCCCCGAGCCCTGCGACGCGAGGAGCGCCGCCGTCCGCTGGAGCAGGAGGGCCGGGGCGAGGAAGTTCGTCACCAGCACGCGCTCGGCGAGGCCCGGATCCGCCTCGCAGGCGTCGCTGCCGGCCAGCAGGCCCTGCGCGAGGAGGACGCAGTCCACCCGCCCGAGGAAGGAGGCGGCGCGGGACAGGAGCTCGGCGTGGCGGCCCGGGTCGTTCAGATCGGCCGCCATCGCGTGGACGCGGCGGGCGCCGCGCACCCGGGCGTCGGCCGCGACCGCGTCGAGCTTCTCCGGATCGCGGCCCACCAGCACGAGCTCCGCCCCGCGCCCCGCGAGCAGGCGCGCCGTCTCCTGCGCCATGGCGGAGGTGGCGCCGAACACCACCACCTTGTCGAGCGCCCGCTCAGGCATCGGGCATCACCCTTCGCCACAGCGACGAGGAGAACGCCGGGTCGCGCTGCGCGAGGAAGGCGGGCAACGCGGCGGCGTACTGGGCCTGGAACTGCGCCGGATCCATGAGGGCGTCCTTCGCCGGGTAGAGCCGCCCCTGGTGCGCCCGCACGATGGCGTGCAGCTCGTGGAACAGCCGCGCCGTCCGCGCGCCGCGGTTCGGGAAGTCGAGCGCGAGGGTGGTGCCCTCGCGCGGGAAGGAAAGCAGCCCCGGGGACGCGACCGCCCCGAAGTTCTTGAGCACCCCGAGGAACGACGCCTCCCCCGAGGCGGAGACCGTCGCGAGGAGCGCCCGCATCGCCTCCGCGCTCGCCGCGGGCGGGATGGCGCACTGGAACTGGACGAGCCCGGCTCGCCCGTAGACGAGGTTCCAGCGGTCGACGCCGTCGAGCGGGAAGAAGAAGGCGTCGGCGCGCACCCGCCGCTCCCCCGCCGCGCGCCGTCCCCTGGCGTGGACGACCGCGTTGAAGGCGCGCACCGTGTGGCGGCCGAGGAGCGAGAACGGGAGCTGGAACGGGACCCGGAGGCGCGCGCCGGCGCGGCTTCGCGGCGCGGGGCGCCCCTCCGGCGGACCCCAGTTGCCCTGGTGGAGGAGGCCGCGTCCGAGCCGGCGGCCGGTGGCCAGGGCGTCCACCCAGGCGACGGTGAACTCGTTCTCGGAGTCGGAGGCCCCCGAGCGCGCGAAGAAGTCGTCGAGGGAACCGAGCGCCACCGTGCGCGCGCGGAGGTGGTCGCCGACCCGCGCGAGGCGCAGCGTCGCGCGCAGGACGAGCCCGGTGAGCCCGAGGCCGCCGACGGTGGCCGCGAACAGCGCCGGGTTCTGCGTGGGCGAGCAGACGATCCGCGCGCCGGTGGAGCGCGCCAGCTCGATCTCCAGGACGTGCCGGCCGAAGGTCCCGGCGCGGTGGTGGTTCTTCCCGTGGACGTCGTTGGCGATGGCGCCTCCCACCGTGACGTGCTTCGTCCCCGGCACCACCGGCAGGAAGAGGCCGTGCGGCGCGACGAGGTCGAGGACCTCCGCGAGCGACACGCCCGCCTCGCAGGTGAGCACGGCGGCTTCCGCGTCGAGCGCCACGAAGCGGTCGAGCGTCCGCGTGGTGAGCAGCACCCCGCCGTCGTTGAGGCACGCGTCGCCGTAGCTGCGCCCCAGGCCGTGCGCGAGCCGCGAGAGATGCGCGGACGACCGGAGCGCGTCGCCGTTCGCCCAGCGCACCGGGACGACGGCGGCGTGGCGGGTGCGCGGAAACCGTCCCCAGGATTCCGGGTCCCGCATCGCGCCCCTCAGGTTGCGAGCCGCAGGACGGCCACCGCGGCCGCGAACGCGGCCCAGCTCGCGGGGTCCCGCAGCGCGACGAGCAGCGGATCGCCGTGGATCTCGCCGCGGCGGGCACGGATCCAGAAGCGGCTCACCCAGTAGAGCAGCACCGGGCAGAGTGCCCAGACCCACTCCGGGTGAGCGTAGAGCCGCCGCACCTCGTGGCTCGAGACGTACAGCGCGAGCACCAGCACCGAGAGGAAGCCGCTCGCGATCCCCATGGCCTGGATCGCGTCGCGGTCGCCGGCCAGGTACCCTCGTCCGGGGATCGCCCGCACGCCCTCCGTCAGCTCCGACGCGCGCTTGAGGAACGCGAGCGACAGGAACAGGAACATGGAGAAGGAGGCGAGCCACTCGGACACGGGGATGCCGGTCGCCGCCGCGCCCGCGTAGATGCGCGCCGTGTAGAGCGCGGCGAGGACCAGCACGTCGAGGGCGATGCGCCGCTTCAGGCCGGCGGAGTAGGCGAGCGTCGTCGCCCAGTACGCGGCGAGCACCCATCTGAAGGACGCCGGCAGCAGGAGCGCCGCCGTGGCGCCTCCGGCGAGCAGCGCCGCGGCGAGCCCGGCTCCGGCCCCGACGCCGAGCGCACCGGAAGCGAAGGAGCGGTGCCGCTTGTGGGGATCGCTCCGGTCCGTCGCAAGGTCGAAGAGATCGTTCACGACGTACCCGCTCGACGCCACGAGGCTGAAGGCCACGAACGCGAGGGCCAGGCGGGCCGGCATTCCCGCTTCCCCGGCGCGGTGCGCTGCCACCGCGGGCACGACCACCAGGGCGTTCTTCGCCCAGTGGAGAGGGCGGACGGCGCGAAACGCAGCGACCGCCGTGCGCCCTTCGGGCGCGGTCGGCTCCCCGGACGCGGAGCCGCCGGGCCGATGGGTGGCGTTCGATGCGGCGGTGTTCGGGGGCATGTCGGAGCGATCCGGTCGTATCGCGCGGCCTCCGCGTCCGTCAACCGGGCCGCGCACGCCACCGCGCACGCCACCGCGGTTGACACTCCGGGCGCGCGCTTGCGATGCTCGCCGCCCTCGCGCGCCTCGCCTCCGCGCGCTCCGGAGGCGTGCCTGGCCCGTCCACCCGCAGGAAGCGACGAGCCGTCCGGCGCCCGCCAGGCGACGCTCGCCGCGCGCGCCGCCAGGATCGCGCCCCTCGTCGCGGCCGCGGCGTTCGTCGGACTCCTCGCGCTGGCCCGCGCGACGCAGCGGCGGCTCGTCACGGACCTCTGGCTCTCCGACGAGTCCTACTACCTCTCCCTCGGGAAGCACCTCCTGCGCGACGGCTTCCCGCGGGCCGAGTGGGCGCCGGTGTACACGGCCTGGTACTGGGTCGGCTCGCTCCTCCACCGCGATCCGATAGACCTCTACTACGCCAACTGGCCGGCGCTGCTGTTCGCGTTCCTCCTGGTCGCCTGGTCCGTGCTCCATGCCGCGGGCGTCCGGGGCGCCCCGGCGGCGGCCGTGCTCGCGGTCCTGTCCCCGCTCGCGCTCCTCGCGACGGTGCCGTACGTCGGGCTCCTCTCCGGCGCGCTGTGCGGGATCGCCGTCGCGGCGGCGATGCGCGCGCCGTCCCCGAGCGCGGGGTTCTCGCGTGCGAGCGTCGCGCTCGCGCTCGCGACCTTCGTCCGGCCCGAGCTCGCGCTCGCCACCGTGCTCGTGCTCGCCGCCGTCCCGGTGGCCGCGCGCGCGGAGGGCGCGCCGGCCGCGATCCTGGCGCGCCGGATCGCCATCCCCGCCGGCGTGCTCGCGGCGCTCTCGCTCGCGTTCGGCCTCCCGCTCGGCGGCGGCCGGTCGTTCGAGGCGTTCGGGCAGCACTTCGCCCTCCACCTCGCGCACGCGCAGGGGTGGCGCGGGCAGCCCTGGGAGATCTGGCGGACGATCGTGCGGGAGCAGTTCGGCGCGGCGGCGACGGTGGGGCAGGCCTTCGCCGCGAACCCCACGGCGTTCCTCGGCCACGTCGCTCGGAACCTCCTCACCATTCCAAGGCTGGCGGGAGCGTTCTCGCCCGAGCTGGTGGCTGGCCCCGAGGCGTTCCCGGTGGGCGGCGCCGTCGTCGCGATCGTCGCCGCCGGGGTCCTGATCGGTGCCGTGCGCATCTGGCGCGCGATCCGCGGCCCAGGCGTCGCGCCGGAGGACCGGCGCAGGGCCATCGCGCTCGCGGTGGTGGCGGCGTCGGTGGCCGCGCCGTCCGCGCTGGCAGTGGCGGTGATCTACCCGCGCGAGCACTACCTCCTCTCGCCGCTCCTGCCGCTCCTCGCGGTCTCGGCCCACGGCTGGACCGGGCTCGCCGGCCGGCTCCCTGCCAGGTTCCGCGCCGCCCTCGCAAGCCGGACCGCCACCGTGGTCGCGGCGGCGCTGGCGCTCGCGCTCCTCCCGGCCGCCGACGGGACCTGGCCGTGGTTCCGCGCCCTGGGCGTGCACGACGAGCGCGTGACCTACAACGTCTACGTCGGCGACAGCCTCCGCAGGCTCTCGTTCGTCGATCCAAGGCCGATGGTGGTCCTCGACACCGACTTCGGCCTCGGCCTCTACGCCGGGTGGAACAGCATCGCGCTCCAGCCGCACGACTGCGAGGTCCTCGCGCGCTGCCTGGCCGAACGCCGTCCCGACGTGATCCTGCTCGGCGGACCGCTCGTCGCGCATTACCGGTCGCTGGGAGACCCGACCATAGCGACCCTCGCCGCGGAGCCGCAGCGGTTCGGATACCGCCCCGCGATGGAGGTTCCGGGCGCGGACGTCACCGTGCTCGTGGGCGAGGGGGCCGGGGCGTACCAGCTGCGGTGAGGAGGGCCCCGCTGCGCAGGCGCCGCCCGCGCCGCCCGCGAGCGGCGCAGGCGGGGACACCCTCCCGCCCCCTCCTCCGCCGCTCCCCTGAGGGGTCGGCTCGTGCCGGACGCGCTGCGTCAGGGTAGAAGGGTGATTACCAAATCAATCGTGCGCGGGCGAGGGAGCCGCGCCGCCCTTTTCTTCCATCCCGTCCGGAGAGCGCCATGGCCGAACCGATCGCGACCAACGAGGAGATCCGCCGTTCCCGCCAGGTGGCGGAGGCCTCGCGAGAGGCCGAGTGGCAAGGGAAGGGGTTCATGCGCGACCTCTTCCTCGGCCGCCTCAACATCGACCTCATCCATCCCTACCCGCTCGCCGAGTCCGATCGCCCCTCGTTCAAGGAATGGTACGCGCGGTTCGAGCGGTTCCTGCGCGAGAAGGTCGACTCGTCCAGGATCGACGAGCTGGGCGACTACCCGCCGGACGTGGTGGAGGGCCTCCGCAAGCTGGGCGCCTTCGGGATGAAGATCCCCACCGAGTACGGCGGCCTCGGCTTCAACCAGGTCGAGTACGGGAAGGTGATGCAGCTCCTCGGGAGCGTGGACGCGAACCTGACCGCCCTGCTCTCCGCGCACCAGTCCATCGGCGTCCCGCAGCCGCTCAAGATCTTCGGCTCCGACGAGCTGAAGAAGAAGTACCTCCCGCGCTGCGCCGCCGGCGCGATCAGCGCCTTCGCGCTCACCGAGACCGTGGTCGGGTCCGACCCGGCCCGGCTCGCCACCACCGCCGAGCCGACCGAGGACGGCAAGCACTTCATCCTCAACGGCTCCAAGCTTTGGTGCACCAACGGCAGCATCGCCGAGCTGCTGGTGGTGATGGCCAAGAACCCGAAGACCGACGCCATCAGCGCGTTCGTGGTCGAGACCAGCTGGCCGGGCGTGGAGGTGACGAACCGGCTCCACTTCATGGGCCTGCGCGCCATCAGCAACGCGGCGCTGCGGTTCACGAACGTGAAGGTCCCCCGCGAGAACCTCATCGGCAAGGAGGGGCGCGGCCTCAAGATCGCGCTCACCACCCTCAACACCGGCCGGCTCTCCCTCCCGGCCGCCACGGTGGGCGGCGGCAAGGTCTTCGTCGAGCTGTGCCGCAAGTGGGCCGCGGCGCGGTCGCAGTGGGGCCAGGAGATCGGGAAGCACGAGGCGATCACCCACAAGCTCGCCGAGATGGCGGCCACCGTCTACGCGATGGAGTCCATCAGCGACCTGGCGCAGTCGCTCGCCGACAAGAAGGGCTACGACATCCGGCTCGAGGCCGCGGCGGCGAAGGAGTGGAACACCGTCCGAGCCTGGCACCTCGTCGACGAGACCATGCAGATCCGCGGCGGCCGCGGCTACGAGAAGGCCTCGTCCCTCGCGTCGCGCGGCGAGGCGCCGGTCGCCGTGGAGCAGTGGATGCGCGACATGCGCATCAACATGATCTTCGAGGGCTCCTCCGAGATCATGCACCTGTTCATGGCCCGCGAGGCCGTCGACAAGCACCTGCAGGTCGCCGGCGCGCTCATCGACCCCGACGTCCCGGCCGCCCGGAAGCTCGCGGCGCTGCCCAGGGTGGGCTTCTTCTACGCGACCTGGTACCTGGGGCTGTGGCTGCGCGGCCTGGCC
Source organism: Anaeromyxobacteraceae bacterium (assembly GCA_035519395.1). Lineage (GTDB taxonomy): Bacteria > Myxococcota > Myxococcia > Myxococcales > Anaeromyxobacteraceae > Anaeromyxobacter. The sequence goes on from DATIWK010000191.1 coordinate 25,064, forward strand.
GCGCCGCGGTTCGGGGCCTTCGGCAAGCTGGCGCGCCACCTGCGCTTCGTGGAGCGGAGGAGCCGCAAGCTCGCGCGAGAGATCTTCCACTCGATGGTGGTGTTCCGGGGCGCGGCGGAGCGGAAGCAGGCCTACCTCTTCCGCATCGTCGACATCGCCAACGAGCTGTTCGCCATGGCGGCGAGCGTCTCCCGCGCCGAGGCGCTGCGGCGCGCCGGCCGGCCCGAGGCGGCGCAGGCGGGCGCGATGGCGGACCAGCTCTGCGCCACCGAGCGCCGCAAGGTGGACCAGCTGTTCCACGCGCTCTGGCACAACGACGACGAGCAGACCTACCGCACGGGCCGCGCCGTCCTCTCGGGCGAGCACGCCTGGCTGGAGCAGGGCGCCCTCGAGCTCGGCATCACCGTCGAGGACCTGCGGCCGAGGCTGCCGCCGCGCGCCGAGCCGGTCCCGGAGGAGAAGCGGCCCGCCGCCGCCAAGGCGCCTGCCGGGATGGCGTAGGGGCACCGGGCGCGGCGGAAGGTCGCGCGAGGGCGAGGGAGCGCGAGGGCCGCGCGCTCCGGGCATCCGGGAGGTGCGCGCGCGCGTCCCGCTGGGCTAAGCTGCGCCCCCGCGCATGACTCCGCCCGCCCCCGCCCGCCGGGCTCCGGCCGCCGCCCTCGCGCTCGCGCTCCTGGGCGCCGCCTCGTCCGCGCGCGCCGGGGACCTCTTCGAGATCCAGGTCTACACGCCCGAGATCGACGCGCCCGGCCATTTCGGGCTCGAGGTCCACGCCAACTACACGCCGAGCGGCCGGTCGACGCCCGCGTTCCCGGGAGAGACGCCGCCCGATCGCGCCCTGCGGCTCACCCTCGAGCCGTCCTTCGGCGTCGCCGACTGGCTCGAGCTCGGCTTCTACCTGCAGTCGTACATGGCGCCGGGCACCGGCGTGCAGTACGGGGGCAACAAGCTCCGCGCCAAGTTCGTCGTCCCGGAGCGGGCCGGGCTGCCGCTGCTGCTCGGCGTCAACCTCGAGATCGGCCGCGTCCCGAAGACCGTGGACTCGCAGGGCTGGGCCAACGAGATCCGCCCCATCATCGGCTGGACCGACGGCGTCTGGCTCGTGGACCTGAACCCCATCTTCGGGTACGCGCTCTCGGGGCCGGACCGCTTCCGCATCGAGCTGGAGCCGGCGGCGAAGGTCTCCTTCAACACCGGGAAGGGGTTCGCCCTGGGGCTCGAGTACTACGCGACCCTGGGCTTCGCCGACGACCTGGCGCCGGTCCGCGAGCAGGAGCACCTGCTCCTCGCGGTCTTCGACCTCGCCGCGCCGCCGGGGGCGCCGCCGCAGGAGTGGGAGCTGAACGTCGGCGTGGGCGCCGGGCTCACGCCGGGCACGCCGCAGCACTCGGTGGTGAAGGTCATCTTCGGGCGCGAGTTCTAGCCCGGCCCCGGGTTCCGGCGAACCAGCCCGTCGGCGATCGCCCGGCAGACGTTCTCGACCAGGTCCTGGCGCGCGTTGACGGCGTAGAGGCCCGGCGCGAGCGCCCAGGTCTCGCGGATGACGCGGCGGGGCGCGGCCGCGGGCCGTGCCGCGCGCGCGAGCGCCGAGGCGAACATGGGCAGCACCTTGTCCGAGAGGCGCAGGGCCGTGTCCACCACGAAGAGCGCGAGATCCGGCCCGAGCGCGCCCACGCGGCGGAGGAAGGCGTCCAGCTCCGCCGCGGAGAGGTGCTTGGGCGGCGACGACTTCAACTCCAGATACACGAGCTTCCCCTCCCCGGCCGCCACCACGTCGAGGTCGCCGCCGACGCCGCGGGCGCCCGAGCGGACGCCGCTCGCCACGTCGAGGGCGAGCCGCCGCCGGAGCGCCCGCGCCATCCACCACTCCAGCGTCCCGCCGAAGGAGCGCGCCCGCCGGACGAGCCGGTAGCGGCCGCGCCCCGCCGGCTCCAGGACGCCGAGGACGCCGAGCTCCTCGGCGGCGCGCCGCGCGGCCGCGGGGGAGAGGTAGCGGGTCGCCTCGGCGGGCGCGAAGGGACCGGGGCGCAGGATGGCGCCGCGGAGGAAGAGGCGCAGCGCGTAGTGGTGGAGCCGCTCCTCGACGGCGTCGAGCGCGTCCGGCGGGAGGTCCGGCGGGAACGGCAGGTCCGGCGGCGTGAGGCGCGGCGACAGCCCGCGCCTCCGCAGCATCGCGAGCGCCTCGCCCTCGCCCGGGCCGGGCGGCGCGTGCGGCGCCGGAAGGCGCGCGGCGTCGGTCTCCACTCTCGCGCGGTGCGCCGCCGGTGTGGCAAGCGATCACGCGTCCCTGGCGAGCCGCACACCGGTGAACTGCCAGCGCGCCTGCGGCGGGAAGAAGTTCCGGTAGCTGGGGCGGACGTGCCGCCGCGGCGTCGCGCAGGAGCCCCCCCGCAGCACCTGCTGCCCCACCATGAACTTCGCGTTGTACTCGCCGAAGGCCCCGGCGAGGGGACGGAACCCCGGGTAGGGCGCGTAGGCGCTGCCCGTCCACTCCCAGACGTCTCCGTACGCCTGCGCCGGCCCCCGCCGCGTGCGCGCCGCCGCGGGGTGAAACCGCCCGTCCTCGGCGAAGGTCCCGTCGCGCGGCGCGTCGCCGAGCGCCGCCTCCCACTCGTCCTCCGACGGCAGGCGCGCGCCCGCCCAGCGCGCGTAGGCGTCCGCCTCGTACCAGCTCACGTGGCAGACCGGCTCGGCCGGATCGACCGCGACCATGCCGCCGAGCGTGAACGCCTCCCACCCGGCGCCGCCCCGTTCCCAGTAGAGCGGCGCCTCCCAGCTCCCCGCCTGGACCGCCGCCCAGCCGTCGCTCATCCACGGCTCCGGCCGGCGGTAGCCGCCGTCCTCCATGAACGCGATCCATTCACCATTGGTGACAGGCCGCGAGGCGAGGGCGAAGGGCGCGAGGAGCGTGCGGTGCAGGGGGCGCTCGTTGTCGAAGGCGAACCCCTCCGCCGGCGCGCCCGTCTCGACGACACCGCCCGCGTGGGAGAGCCACGCCAGGGCCGGGGCCGTGCCCGCGGGCGGTGGCGCCGCCGCGTAGGCGGGCCGCAGCGGGTTCTCGGCGAGAGCGTGCTTCGCGTCGGTGAGGATCAGCTCCTGGTGCTGCTCCTCGTGCGCGATCCCCAGCTCCACCGCGTCGAGCAGGCCGTCCGCGCCGCCGCGCGCCAGCAGCCGGGCGAGGTCCTCGTCCACCGCCGCCCGCCAGCGGCGGACCTCGTCGAGCGACGGGCGCGAGAGCACGCCGCGCCGGGGACGCGGGTGACGCGGACCGACCGCCTCGTAGTACGAGTTGAAGAGGTAGCGGTACGACGGGTGAAACGGGGGCCGCGCCGGCTCGGCCCGCCCCAGCACGAACTCCTCGAAGAACCAGGTGGTGTGCGCCAGGTGCCACTTGGTCGGGCTCGCGTCCGGCATCGACTGCACCATCGCGTCCTCGGCCGAGAGCGGCGCCGCGAGCGACGTCGTGAAGCGCCGCACCTCGGCGAGGCGCCGCGCCAGCGCGGCCGCTCGGCCTTCCCGGACCTCCCTGGCCGCGGTCTTGCTCCCGGGGAGATCCACCGCCCCCTCCTCGGCTCGGGAAAAGGTCTCCAGGCGCGATCGGCGCGGCAACGCGCCGCGTCCAAGCCGCGTGCCAGGAGGAAGCGACCCGAGCGGAGCGAGCCCTCCTGCGCTAGCCTTCCGCGGCGATGATCGACCTACCGACCGCCGTGGAGCCACGCCAGCAAATCGAGGCGAGGCTCGCCTCCCGCCGCGCCGAGGCGGCCCGGGGCGAGCGGCTCGACCGGTGGATCGCGTTCGCGCGCCTCGCCGCCTTCGCGGCCACGGTGGGGCTCGCGTGGCTCGGCTTCGGGGCGCACCGCCTCTCGGCGGCGTGGCTCCTCGCTCCCGCCGCCGGGTACGCGGCGCTCGCGGCGCTGCACGAGCGGGTGCTCCGCGGACGGGAGCGCGCGCGCCGGGCCGTGAGCCACCACGAGGCCGCCCTCGCCCGCCTCGGCGGGCGCTGGCAGGGGCGCGGCACGCCCGGCGACCGCTTCACATCCGAGGATCATCCCTACGCGGCCGACCTCGACGTCTTCGGGCGGGGATCGCTGTTCGAGCGGCTCTGCGTGGCTCGCACCTATCCCGGGGAGGAGCGGCTCGCGAGCTGGCTGCTCGCGCCCTCGACGCCTGAGGAGCTCCGCGCCCGCCAGGGAGCCGTCCGGGCGCTCGCTCCCCGCCTCCTGCTCCGCGAGGACCTCGCGGTCCTGGGCGAGGACGTGCGGGCGGCGGTGGATGCCGCCGCGCTCGGGCGCTGGGGCGCAGCGCCGCCGCTCCTTCCGGGTTGGCTCGCGCCCGCCGCCTGGGTCCTCGCGGCGGCCTCGCTCGCGGGTGGCGCGGCCTGGGCGCTCGGTGGAGGCCCGCTCCTCCTGGCCGCGGCGGCGCTGGCGAGCTGGGGCCTGGCGCGTGCGGCTCGGGGCGAGGTGGCGCGCGTCCTCGGGGCCGTGACGCGGCCTGCCCGCGAGCTGGAGGTGCTCTCGCTCCTTCTCGCGCGCCTCGAGCGGGAGCCGCCCGCCGGCGATCCGCGGCTGGTGGCGCTCCTGTCGGCGATCGCCGGGCCGCCGCGCGCCTCCGCCCGGATCGCACGCCTCGCCCGCCACGTCGCGCGGCTGGAGTGGGGGAAGAACCAGTTCTTCGCGCCGTTCGCGTTCCTGCTTCAGTGGGGGCCGCTCCACGCCGTCGCCGTGGAGCGCTGGCGGCGCGCGAACGGCGCCGGACTCGCCGCCTGGCTCGACGCCGTGGCGGACCTGGAGGCGCTCTCCTCGCTCGCCGGGTGGAGCTTCGAGCGCCCGGACGCGACCTTTCCCGACGTCGTCACCGCGGAGGGTGGCGGCGCCTGGCTCGAGGGCGAGGCGCTCCGCCATCCGCTGCTCGACCCCTGCGTGCCGAACGACGTGCGGCTCGGCGCCGGCGGCCCGCGGGCCCTCCTCGTCTCCGGCTCGAACATGTCGGGCAAGAGCACGTACCTGCGCACCGTCGGGGCGAATTTGGTGCTGGCGCTCGCGGGCGCGCCCGTCCCGGCGGCGCGGCTGCGGCTCTCGCCGGTGGCGCTGGGCGCGACCCTCCGGATCCAGGACTCGCTCCAGGCGGGCCGGTCGCGGTTCTACGCGGAGATCACCCGGCTCAAGGCGCTCCACGACCTCGCCGCGGGCCCGGTGCCGCTCCTGTTCCTCCTCGACGAGCTGCTCCACGGCACCAACTCGCACGACCGCCGGGTGGGGGCCGAGGCGGTGCTGCGGGCCCTGATCGGCCGCGGGGCGGCCGGGATCGTGACCACCCACGATCTCGCGCTGACGGAGCTGGCGGGCACCGCGCCCGGCGCCGTCGCCAACGCCCATTTCGAGGACCAGGTCCGGGACGGGGAGATCGCGTTCGACTACCGGCTGCGGCCCGGCGTCGTGGCCCACTCCAACGCGTTGGCGCTGATGCGGGCGGTGGGGCTGGAGGTGTAGGCTCGCCCGCCGCTGCCCTAGTAGAAGACCGGCCGGTCGTCCTCGACCGTGAGGATCTCCGCGCCGCGCTCGGTCACGACCAGCGTGTGCTCGAACTGCGCCGACCGCTTCCCGTCGGCCGTGACCGCGGTCCAGCCGTCGTCCCAGAGGAGATCCTGCCAGGTGCCCTCGGTGATCATCGGCTCGATGGTGAAGGTCATGCCGGGCTCCATGGTCCGGCTCGCCCTCGGGTCGAAGTGGTGCGGGATCTGGAGGGAGGTGTGGAACGCCTCGCCGATGCCGTGGCCGCAGTAGGAGCGGACCACGCCGTACCCGTGGCGCGAGGCGAGCGCCTCGATGGCCTTGCCGATGTCGGAGACGGGCCGGCCGGGCCGCACCGCCGCGATCCCCTTCCCCAGGCACTCGCGCGCCACCTGCACGAGCCGACGCCCGTCGGGATCCACGTCCCCGACGAGGAACGTGGCCGAGCAGTCGCCGTGCATGCCGTCGAGGTAGACGGTGATGTCGAGGTTCACGATGTCGCCGTCCTCGAGCGGGCGGCTGTCGGGGATGCCGTGGCAGATCACCTCGTTCGGCGAGGTGCAGATGGACTTGGGGAAGCCGCGGTAGTTGAGCGGGCTCGGGTAGCCCCCGAGCCGGATCGTCTCCGCGTGGGCGATCTCGTCCAGCGCGTCGGTCGTGACGCCGGCCCGCACCGCCTCGCCCGCGACCCGCAGCACGCGCGCCGCCGCACGGCAGGCCCGGCGCAGCCGCAGGAGCTCCTCCGCGGTCTTGACGTCCCGGCCACCCGCCTTGGGCCGGCCGGTCGCCGCGTAGTCAGGGCGCGGTATCGCGGTCGGGACACCCCGCCGCGGGCTCACCGCCCCGGCCGAGAGCCGCCGGGCGGCCGGGCGCGCCACGCCGTCCTTCGCGTCGGAGTCGAGGTGGCACTTCTTGTACTTCTGGCCGCTGCCGCACCAGCACGGATCGTTCCGGCCCGGGCGAGCGGTCCGCGCCGCCAGCTCCGTCACCACGCCGTCCTCCGTGCACTTCGGCCCGAGCAGGTCACGCCCGGTTTGTAAGGCGGGCGACGCCCGGAGGCAATGCCGGGCCGGGCGGCCCGTGCGGCCGACCGAGAGTTCTGCGCGTGCGGCCGACCGAGAGTTCCGTATCTCGGCCACGCCGGCCGCGCGGCGGACGATCGGGTGGCGCGCTCAGCAGCAGCCCGCGTGGCGCTGGACGGGCGTCGGACGCCCAGTGGCCGCGTGGCGCGCGACCAGCCCCTCCGCGAGCGCGTGGAGCCGCTCGTGCTCGCCGCTGCCGGTGCGCTCGGCCTCGAAGCGCGCACAGTCCTCGCCGACTCGCTCCATCGCCTCCGGCGGCAGGTGTTGCTCCGCCATGGGGTAGAGTATCGCGTCCTCCTTGTGGATATGGGCGTGGAGCAGGCTTCCGTAGGCGGCCGCGGCGTCGGCGATCGCCTGCCGATCCTCGCCGCTCCAGTCGCCCGCTTGCTCCGCCTTCCGCGCGAGCGCGCGGATGAGTGCGCGGCCCTGCGTGTGCTCGTGGAGCATGACGGCGATGGGGCCCCCGTCCTTCGGGAAGCCGTTCGCGACCATCGCAGCGAAGAGGACATCCTCCTCCTTGCCATGGTGGCAGCCGTCGGCGAACTCTCGGAGGAAGGCGACGAAGCGTCCCAGCTCCTCCTTGTCGGTCGCATTGCGGCGGCGGATCTCGTCGGCGAAGCCGACCATCGCGTCGAGAACGGCCTCGATCAGCCGGTGCTCGGTCATCAAGGTTTCGATGGCGTCCATGTCGCTCTCCGGCGGGCGGTCTGGAAGTCGCCGCAGTGGCGGCGCTCGGCCCAGTCCTGCTCCAGAGCAAGACGCGGACCATACGGAATCATTTGTTGTTTCATGATGTTGAGCGGTGCAACTCGGCTGCACACCCAAGGATGGTTGACCGGATCAACGCTATTTCGGTACACACCGGCACATGGGTGCGCCGATCCTGCCCGTCGTCGGCCAGCACGTGCCCGACGACGCGGACGTCCACCGCCGCATCGTCGAGGAGGCGATCGAGGCGGTCCTCTCGACCGTGGACCTGAACGCAGTGCTGGAGCGCACCGGGCAACTCCTCCGGCGCCACTTCGGCGTGACGCGCGTTGCGATCAACCGGCTCTCGCCGAAGGAGCCGGACCGCGCCGAGGTGGTCCTCGTCTCCGACCCACGCCATCCGGCGCCGGAGACCGGCACCACCTTCCCTCTCGCGGGCTCCGCCGCCGGGAAGGCGCTCGCGGACCGGGCGCCGTGCGTCGTGGACCCGCTGCGGCCCGAGGCACCGCGCTTCCGCGAGGAGCCCCTCCTCGCCGCGTACGGGTACGGCTCGCTGGTGTCATTCCCGCTCGTCTTCGAGAACGACCTCCTCGGCACGCTCGACATCGCCCACCCGCCCCGCGACGGCCTCCTCGCGTGCTGCTTCGAGGTGGCGCGCCAGGTGGCACACCTCGTCGCCATCGCGCTCCACAACAGCCTCATGGTCGAGGAGGTGCAGCGCCTGAACCGGCTGCTCGACCGCGAGAACACGCTCCTCAAGGAGGAGATCCGGCAGATCAAGCGCGACGCGCGCTACGTCGCAGAGAGCCCGGTGATGCGCGAGGTGGTCGAGCGCGTGCGGCTGGTGGCGCCGTCGGGCTCGACCGTGCTGGTGCGTGGCGAGACTGGAACCGGCAAGGAGGGGCTCGCGCGGATGGTCCACGACCTCTCTCCACGGTTCCACGCGCCGTTCCTGGCGGTCAACCTGGCCGCCGTGCCCGAGGGGCTCATCGAGAGCGAGCTGTTCGGGCACGAGAAGGGAGCGTTCACCGGCGCCGTGCGCCGCAAGCCGGGCCGGTTCGAGCAAGCGGACGGCGGGACCCTCTTCCTCGACGAGGTGGGCGACGCTCCGCCCTCGGTGCAGGTGCGGCTCCTGCGCGTGCTCCAGGAGCGCGAGCTCGAGCGCGTGGGCGGGACGGAGCGCGTGCGGGTCGACGTCCGCGTGGTCGCCGCCACCAACCGGAACCTCGAGGAGATGGTGGCGCGAGGCACGTTCCGCGCGGACCTGTATTACCGGCTGGCGGTGTTCCCCATCGACGTGCCGCCGCTGCGCGAGCGCCGGGAGGACGTCCGGCCGCTCGCGGCGCACTTCCTCGCGCGGCACGCCGCCGCAATGCACCGCCGACCGCCGCGCGTCTCGGACGACGTGTGGCGCGCGCTCGAGGCGCACGAGTGGCCGGGGAACGTCCGCGAGCTGGAGAACTTCCTCCAGCGGGCGCTGATCCTGTCGCCGGGGCCGGACCTGGCGCTCCCCGAGCTCCCCGCCCCGACCGAACCGAGAGTTCCGCGCTCCGGACCAGCCGACCGCGCGGCGGACCCGCCGGGGCGGTGGGACGACGAGGCCCGGGCGCTCATCGAGCGGGCGCTGGCGCACGCGAAGGGGCGCGTGTACGGGCCGGAGGGCGCCGCAGCGCTGCTGGGACTCAGGCCCACGACGCTGCAGGGGAAGATGAGGAAGTACGGGATAGCAGCGGGGCGGGGGCGAGAGGTTTGAGGGGAACGGTGCGCGCGTGGCCTCGACCTGACCGAGAGTTCCGGGTTTCGGCCGAACCGCCCGCTCCGCGGACTGGCAGGATCCCGAGGCGCTCATGCGCGAGGCGGATTTCAGCCGGCACGATCGCTGCTTCCTGGCCCTCGCGTGACTGCGCCGCGACAGATCCTGCCCGGGACCACCTACCTCGTCACGCGCCGATGCGCTCAACGTCAGTTTCTGCTCCGGCCGTCGCGGACGGTGAGCGAAACTTTCCTGTACGTGCTCGCCGTCGCGGCCTCCCGATACGGCATCTTGGTCCACGCCTTCACCGTTCTCTCCAACCACTTCCACCTGGTCGTGACGGATCCTGACGCGCGACTTCCGGCATTTCACCAGTTCCTCGATGCGCTGGTGGCCCGCGCGACGAACGCCTCGCTCGGGCGGTGGGAAGCGTTCTGGGCGCCAGACAGCTACAGCGCGGTGGCGCTCGGCTCTCCGGCCGACGTGATCGACAAGGCCGCGTACGTCTTGGCGAACCCCGTTGCTGCGGGATTGGTGCGCTCCGGAAGAGAGTGGCCAGGCCTCTGGTCCGCTCCCGAGCGGATCGGTGGTGACGCATACGAGGTCCATCGACCAAGGAACTTCTTCGATCCAAAGGGCTCCTTGCCCGACAAGGTCACCCTCCAGCTCACCGTGCCCCCCGGCTTCGCCTCGGACGACGCCTTCCGCGAGCAACTCGCCAACGCGCTTGCGGAGCGGGAAGCCCAAGCCGTACGAGATCACGGTGGCGGCTTCATGGGTGTCGCCAAGGTACTCGCCCAGAAACCGATGGCGCGGCCAGCCCCCGGGGAGCCACGGCGGAACTTGAATCCGCGGGTCGCGGCACGGGACAAATGGAAGCGGATCGAAACGCTCGGCCGGCTCGTGGAGTTCCTACGGGCTTACCGGTCCGCCTGGTCCGCGAGACGGCACGGCGGCATCAACGTGGTGTTCCCTTCTGGCACCTACTTGCTGCGCGTCGCGCACGGCGTTCCCTGCGCCGGGTTCGGGTAGACGGCGAACGGCGCAGAAGTCGGTCAGGCATCTCCCTGTGAGTTCCCTTTCGACAGGCCCAAGCGTGAACGAGCGTCGGAAACGTGTGCACATGCACCGTCGATTGGGCCGACAGATGCAGTCGGCGTCTTCTCGACACTACTTGTAGTGCGCCTGCGTCAAGCCGAACGAGCGACCTTCGGGCCGAAGCGCACCCATGAAGCCGTCCATCAACGGGGCCGCGGACAGTCTCGTCGCCAGTGGTCGGGTTACTCTCGGTCGGGGCGGTAGTGGTCGGATTACTCTCGGTCGGGGCGGTCGTGGTCGGATTACTCTCGGTCGGGGCGGTCGTACGCTCGTTCCGGGCAGCCTGCGCCGCGCCCGCCCTACCTCGCCCCATGCCCGAACGAGATCCGGAACACCTGCGCCAGCACCGCCCCCGCCGTGCTCGCCCCGCCCACCCCGGTCCCCTGCACCACCAGCGGCCGCTCCGCGTGCCGGGCCGTCCAGAACGCGGCCATGGCCTCGACGCCGACCAGCCGCGCCGCGGGGTCCTCCGCGGCCACCGCCGCCGGCCCGACCCGCACCTCCGGCCGGCCGTCGCCCGCGTCCGGCACGATCCGCGCCAGGTAGCGGAGCACCTTCCCCTCGCCGCGGAGCCACTCGAACTCGCCGTGCGCCGCCTCGTCGTGGCGCCGCAGCGCCTGGATCAGGTCCTCCTCCGCGAGCAGCTCCCGGGGCACGAGCGGCGTGACCTCCACGTCCTCCAGGTCCACGGTCAGGCCGAGCTCGCGCGCCAGGATGAGCGCCTTGCGGGCGGCGTCGAGGCCGGAGAGATCGTCGCGCGGGTCGCGCTCGGTGTAGCCGAGCCCCGTCGCCCAGCGGGTCGCGAGCGAGAGCGGGACCCCCTTCCCCACCTCCGAGCAGAGGTACCCGAGCGTCCCGGAGAGCGACGCCTCGATCTCCTTCACCCGGTCGCCGTGCTCGAGCAGCCGCCGCAGCGTGTCGATGACGGGCAGGCTCGCGCCCACCGTGGTCTCGTACTCGTAGACCCGGTGGTGCTGCCGCCGCGTGCTCCGGAGCTGCTCGATGCGCAGCGAGGGGATCGCGAGCGGCCGCTTGTTGGCGCCGACGACGTCGATGCCGCGGCGGAACGCCTGCTCGTAGACCTCCTCCATGCCGTCGGCGGCGGTGAGGTCCACGAGGATGGGACGCGGCAGGCGCCCGAGCCGGTCGAGGAGCGCCGGCGCCGAGCGGGCGTCCACCGGCCCGGTCTCCGCCGCTCCCGCCAGCGCCTCGCGCCAGCGATCGAGGTCGAGGCCGCCCCCGTCGAACGCCGTCCCGCGCCGGTCGGCGACGCCCACCACCCGGATCACGGCGTCGTAGTCGCGCTCCAGCTCGGCGCGCTGCGCGCGGAGCTGCTCCAGCAGCTCCCCGCCCACCTTCCCCTTCCCCAGGACGAGCAGGGAGAGCCCGCGCTCGGCCCAGGCCCGCTCCGCGGGCGCGCCGGCCGCCGACGGCGCCGCTGCCGCATGGGCGCCACGGAACTCCGCCACCATGTCCGAGAGCCGGTCGACGTCGATGAGGAACGCGTCGTGGCCGTGGGGCGAGTCCATCACCGCGAGCCGCGCGTTGGGCACCAGGCTCGCCACCTCCCGCTGCTCGGCGGGGAAGTAGAGCACGTCGGAGTCGATGGAGACGACCAGGGTCGGCTGCTTCACCGACCGGAGCACGTCCTGGTGGTCGCCGCGGCCGCGCGAGACGTCCTGGGTGTCCATGGCGCGGGTCAGCGCCACGTAGGTCGCCGCGTCGAAGCGCGCCACCAGCTGCTCCCCCTGGTAGCGCAGGTAGCTCTCCACCGCGAAGACGTCGGCCGCCTGCGTGCGCCGCCCGAACCGCTGCTCGAAGGACGGCATCGAGCGATACGAGAGCATCGCCATCATGCGCGCGGCGGCGAGGCCGGCGTCGGGCGGATCGGCGGGGTCGTACTGGCCGTCCCGCCAGCGCGGGTCCGCGTAGATGGCCTGCCGCTGCGCCTCGGAGAGCCCGATGCACCAGGCCGAGTGGCGCGCGGTGCTGGCGATGAACACCAGGGACTCGACCAGCTCCGGATACAGGAGCGCCCACTCCAGCGCCTGCATCCCGCCCAGCGAGCCGCCGATCACCATCCGGATCCGCTTCACGCCCAGCGAGGTCACCAGCGCGTGCTGGGCCCGGACCATGTCGCGGACGGTGATGGCGGGGAAGGCGCCGAGCCAGGGCCGCCCCGTGGCCGGATCGACCGACGCCGGGCCGGTGGTGCCGTAGCAGCTCCCGAGGAGGTTCGAGCAGACGACGAAGTCGCGCTCCGGGTCGAAGGCTCGGCCGGGCCCGAACATGCGCGTCCACCACTGGTCCGCGTCGGCGGAGCCGGTGAGCGCGTGGCAGATCACGACCGCGTTCGCGCCGTCGGGCGCGAGCGTCCCCCAGGTCCGGTAGCCGACGCGCAGCTCCGGCAGGCGCCCGCCCAGCTCCAGGGAGAGGCCGCCGGACACGTCGAGGAACCGGGTCTCCGGCGACATGAACGCCGCGCGCCCCGCGCCCGGGGCCTGCCGCTCCGGGCTGTCGTTTCGGGTGCTCATGGCCGGGAGCGCGGAATCTATCGGCGGCGCCGAGGGGGGTCAAGGCGGCGGCCCGCGCGCTCGCGGCGGTGATCCCAGGCGCCGCCCGGGCGCATCGCCCGGAGGGCACCGAGTCTCGGGGCGCACTGCCCCAAACACGAAGACGGGACCGGCACGCGGCCGGCCCCGTCCCTGCGCTGCCGCGGCCCTCCACGGGCCGCGGCGATCCGTTCGCTTGCGGCTAGAAGGTGACGGTGGCGACCACGGTGTCCGTGAAGCTGGCCGCCGCGAGATCCTGGCCAGCGGTGACGCGGCCGTAGATCGTCTCGGAGACCGCCGTCTTGTTCGCGGCGACGCCGGAGACCAGGTTGACCGCGTTCCAGACGGTGGTGCGGCCGGCGTCGTTGTAGAGCTCGTAGGTGAGGAAGTTCGTGCCGTCGGTCATGCGCCGGATGGCGCCGCTCGCGTTGGCGCCGAGGCCGAGCGAGATCGACCAGGCCGTGCCCTTGTTGCAGGCGACCGTGAAGGTGCCCGTGGCGTCGGTGTTCGCGGCGGCGAGGGGGTCGTAGTTGCCGAACGCGACCGTGCCGGCGGTGAGCTGGCAGCTCTTGATGACCGTGGCGGTGACGGTGATGTTGGAGGTGGCGGTGGCGGCGAAGGCGTTCCCGGCGAAGCCCAGCAGGGCGGCGACCAGGGCGATGCGGGAGAGGATGCGGGTCATGTTCGTGGCCTCGGGGCTCGCGCGAAGGGCGCGCGAGCGTTCGCGGGTCCACGGAGCACGCGGCGTGCCGGGCTCGCGTCCCGCGGCCGCGCGACGTCAGAAGTTGACGGATAGTACCAGCGTGTCGGAGAAGGTACCCGCCACGGCGTCCTGCCCGGCAGGCACCCGTCCGTACAGGGTTGCGATGGTGATCCCGAGGAAATTGGTCGTCGCGCCGGGCCCGATCACGCTCGGCGGCGTGCCGTCACCCCAGATCATGGTGCGCGCCGCGTCGATGTAGACATTGTAGCCCAGTGTGTTCGCGCCGCTCCGCATCGTGCGCTGCGAGTACGAACCTGAGCTCCCGGTGTTGACGGTTATGGTGACCCCGGGTGAGTTCGTACACGTGTACCAGACGCTCCCGGTGGTATCGAGCGGCGTCGCGGAGAACGGGTCGTAGGTCCCGAAGGCGAGGGACGCCGTGTAGATGATCGTGCACGCCGCTCGCGCCTGGACCGGCACGGCGGCGATCGCCGCAGTGATGACCATCGTCCTGAAGCGCAAGGCCCACATTGGACGGCTCAGGCACTCCGTATACACTCGCGTGCGGTCTCCGCGCCAACTCGGGCGGACCCCGGAGGATCGATGCACCGTGCGTGCCTCGCCGCGGCGCTGCTCGCGCTCGCGACCACCGGCGCCGCACGCGCCGGGCAGCTCGACATATCACCCATCGTGATGGAGCTGTCGCCCGAGTCGCCGAGCGCCCTGCTCTCCCTGCGCAACGTCGGCGAGCCCGCGGCGCGCTTCCAGGTCCGGATCTTCGTCTGGGCCCAGACGCCGGAGGGGAAGATGGACCTCGCCCCGACGCGCGACGTGGCGGCGTATCCGCCGCTGCTCGAGATCCCGGCGGGCGAGGAGCGGAAGATCCGGATCGGTGCGAAGGACGCTCGCCCGGGCCCGCGCGAGCGATCCTACCGGCTGCTCCTCGAGGAGATGCCCAGGGGCGATGCGCCCCCCGCCGGCCAGGTGAGGGTCCTCACCCGCATCTCGGTGCCCATCTTCCTCCGTCCCCAGACCGCGGTGGCGAAGAGCGAGATCCGCATCGCCGAGGGACACGCGGGCCGCTTCCGCGCCGCGCTCCGCAACCTGGGCACCGTGCACGTCCGGCCTCAGTCGGTTCGGGTCGTGGCCCGGGACGCCGCCCGGAAGGTGGTCGGCGAGCAGGACCTCCAGGCCTGGTACGTGCTCGCCGGAGACGAGCGCGTGTACGACGTCGAGCTTCCCGCATCCGCTTGTCCGGCGGCGCGGACCGCAACCATCACCGCCGCGTACGAGCTGGGCGCCGTCGAGGCGACCGCGAACGACGTCTGTGCTCCGTAGTCGCCTCATCGCGACCATTCTGGCGGCCCTGGGCGTCGCCGCGCCGGCCCTCCCGCCGCGCGCCGGCGACGAGCCTTCCGCCTCCAAGCCTGGCGAGGCGTCGCCGGGACCGGCGGCAGCATCGCCGGAGGCGGCGCCTGCCGCGCCTCCGTCATCTCCACAGCCGCCCTCCCCTCCTTCCATTCGATCGCTCAAGGCGTGGGAACGCGCCGGCGAGGGGCTCCACGAGGAGCTCGGCGCCGACCAGCCGCCGCTGTCTCCGGAGGTGCCGGCGCTCAAGGCCTGGGAGCGCGCCGGCGAACGGCTGCGCGAGGCCATCGAGGCGGAACGACGCGAAGCGGCGCCCACGACGTCGGCCTTCCTGGACCTCTACGTCAACGAGGCACCTGGAGGCACGGTGCTGGTGGTGATGGACCGCGGCGACGCCTGGGTGGCGCCCGAGGACCTCGCGCGCGCCGGTCTGGCGCGCCTGGAAGGCCACGGTGTGCGCCGCGAGATCGAGGCGAGGACGATGATCTCGCTCCGGTCGCTCGCACCAGAGGTGACGTTCGACGTCGACGAGGCGGGCCTCGCGCTCCGCATCCACGCCGCCGTGCCCCTGCTCGGCCGGTCGATCATCGATCTCACCCCGTCCCGGCGTCCGACCGGCATCGTGATGCCATCCGTCCCGAGCGCGTTCCTCAACTACGCCGCCCGGGCCGACAGCGCGGCCGGCCCGAGCGGGTTCGCGGAGGTCGGAGCCAGCGGGCCGCACCAGCTCTTCAACGCGTCGCTGTCGTGGTCGAGGGACCTCGGCCCGGTGCGCGGGCTGACGACCTACACGGTCGACCGCGCGGAGGAGCTGCTCAGGTTCACCGCTGGGGACGCGGTGATCGCTCCGGTCCCGCTGGGAGGCGCGCCCATCCTCCTCGGTCTCGGCGCCGCGCGCGACCTCTCCCTCGATCCCTACCTGGTCCGGGCCCCGCTGCCGGCGGCGACCGTCTTCGCCTCGTCGCCGTCCACGCTGGAGGTCTGGATCGACGGCCGCCTGGCGCGGACCCAGCAGGTGGCTCCCGGCACCTACGATCTTTCCAACCTCCCGCTCACCACCGGCGCGAACGACGTGCGCGTCGTGGTGCGGGACGCCTTCGGACGGACCCAGACGCTCGCCACGGGCCACTACCTGGCGCAGGGGCTGCTCGCGCGCGGCCTCCACGAGTGGGCGTGGAACCTCGGCGCGGTCCGGCGGGGGTACGGCGTGGAGAGCTTCGACTACGGCGGTCCCGCGCTGCTCGGTCACCACCGCTACGGCTTCACGAACTGGCTCACCGCAGGCGGTCGCCTCGAAGCGGCGGAAGGGCTCGAGGGTGGCACCGCGCTCGTGTCCGGAGGCCCATCCGCCACCGTGTCGACGCCACTCGGGGAGTGGGACTTCTCGGCCGCTGCAAGCGTATCGCGCTGCGAGGGCTCTGCCCCGTGCCCCTGGGCGCTCGCTCACTCCGGCCGCACCGGCAGTGCCGGGCTGGCGGCGTGGCGATTTGGCGGCCGGCTGGCCTCGGTCTCCCTGGACGCCGAATGGACGTCACGCCGCTACGCCCAGATCTCCCTCGATCCCCGGTCCGACCGCGACCGGTGGAGCGCCGGCGCCGTGGCGAGCCTCGCCGCCGGAACGTTGGTCTCGTTTTCGGGCGAGCTCGCCGCCTCGCGAACCTGGCTCGGCTACGATCTCGCGCGCGGCACGGTGCGCGCCACGGTGAGGATGGGCTCCCAGCTCTGGGCCGTCGCGTCGGTGACGGGCGCACGCGGTGGGCCGGCCGGCGGCAGCGGCGTCTACCTCCAGCTCGTCTGGGCGGGGCCGCAGGCGACGACCGTGGACGCGACGACCGCCACCCACGGCCACACCGGCGCGTTCCAGGCCGGCGCCCAGAAGTCCCTGCCGGTGGGGGACGGGTGGGGCGGATGGGCCCGTGGCGGCAAGGACGGACCGACCTCCTCCGCGAGCTTCCTCGCTCAGGGGCAGACGTCCTTCGGCCGCGCCGAGGCGGGGTGGGACTCGATCGACAAGACCAGCGCCGGGCACGTCGCGGCGTCCGGAGCGCTGGTGCTCATCGAAGGCGGGCTTTTCGCCTCGCGCCCGATCGACCAGGGCTACGCGCTGGTGCAGGGTGGCGCGCCGGGGGTGGGGGTCACCGTCGAGAACCAGCCGGTGGGCCGGACCGATCGGAACGGCAACCTGCTCGTTCCCGGGCTCCTTCCATATTACGGCAACCGGATAGCGATCACGCACGCCGACGTCCCGCTCGACTGGAGGCTGGGACAGACCGAGAAGCTCGTCGCGGTCGCGCCGCGCGGGGCGGCCCGGGTGCGCTTCGACGTGGAGCGCATGCGCGCCTGGCAGGGCTGGATCTGGATCCGCGACGGGGGCGCCGAGCAGCCGCCAGCGTACGGGACGCTGGTGGTGGACGGCGAGGGACGGCAGGCGACCTCACCGCTCGCGGAGGACGGCGCCTTCTGGATCGAGGGCGTGCCGCCCGGGAAGTACCGGGCGCGGGTCGAGTGGCGCGGACGGGCGTGCACCTTCACGTTGAGCCTGCCGGCCAGCGACGCCCCGGTGACGGACCTCGGCGACGTGCGCTGCCTGATGGGCGCGGCGCCACCGGAGTGGCACTGAGCGGCCGAACGCGATTCGAAGATACCCGTTCCGAGCGCAGCGGCGCGAAGCGCCGCGGAGTCGAAGGGCGCTCGCACGGGCGTGCTTCGAGCCCGTTCATCCCCGTCGTTCAGCGCGCGCGGGCTCGTCCGCGCCGGACGCGCCGGAGCCAGGCGGCCACGAAGTCGGCGAGCTGCTCCACGTCGTCCGGGGCGAACGCGGGGATGCGGCGCGGCGCGGGCTCGTCGGTGACGATCGCCACCACGCGGCGGTCCCGGCCGCACAGGAACTCCCGCGACACGCCGCGGCGGTGCACCTCGATCCGCGGGAGCGGCTCGGCCTTGAACCCCTCGGCGACGACGAGGTCGACCGGCGGGAGCATGTCCGCGAGCGCGCGCGGTCCGCCCGCGGGCGGGCCGAAGAGCGCCATCCCCTCCGGCCCCTCGATCGCCGCGGCGACCGCGCCGGCGCGGCGCAGCACGTCGGTGTCCTTGCCGGCCTGGTCGAACGGGTGCGTATGGCCGGTGTGCTTGATGGCCGCCACCGCGAGCCCGCGGCGCGCCAGGGCCCGCAGGAGGCGCGCGAGGAGGCGAGTCTTGCCAGCGCCGCTCGGTCCCGAGAAGGCGAGGATGGGCGCGACGGCGCGACGCGCGGCGGTCCCCGCCGCGCGCTTCCCGGGGGCCCTCAACCGGCCTCGGCGAGCAGCCACGTCTCCACCTCCTCGCCCTCGGCGAGGTCGCCCACCCCCTCCGGCACGTAGAGGAGCGCGTCGGCCAGGGCGGGACCCCGCACCTGCGCTGCGTCCCGCCCGACCGGACGGACGCGCCCGTCCGGCTCGAGCCGCCCCCACAGGAGGCGGGCGCGACCGGGCTTCCCGGCCGCCGGCTCCGCGAGCCGGAGCCGCAGCGTCGGGCGGTCGCGCACGGCCGCCCCGGCGAGCGCGAGGAGCGCGGGCCGCGCGAACACCTCGAACGCGGCGAGGCACGCGGAGGGGCTCCCGGGCAGCCCGAGCACCGGGCGGCCCGCTCGCAGCGCGAACAGGAACGGCTTCCCCGGCTTCATCGGCACGCCGTGCACCCGCACCTCGGCGCCGAGGCGCGCCAGCGCCTCCGGGACGTGATCGCGTGCCCCGACGGAGACACCGCCGATGGTGAGAGCGGCGTCGCACGTGGCGAGCGCCTCCGCCAGCGCCGCCTCGATGGCCTCCACCCGGTCGCCGACCGCGGTGCGCACCGGCGCGAGGCCCGCGGCGCGGAGCAGCCCGGCCACCGCCACACCGTTGGAGTCGGGCGTCCGGCCGGACACGACCTCGTCGCCGGTGGCGATCACCGCGACGCTGGCCGTGCGCCGGACCCGGACTCGATCGACGCCGACCGCGGCGAGCAGTGCAGCCTGACGCGCGCCGATCCGGGCGCCGGTGGCGACGGCGACGCCTCCGGCGGGGACGTCCTCGCCCGCGCGCCGCACGTTCTCGCCGGGGACGGCCGCGGCCTGGAAGCGGACGCGCCCGCCGTCCTCGCGCGCCGCCTCCTCGCGGACGACCGCGTCCGCGCCGTCCGGCAGGCTCGCGCCGGTGAAGATCCGGATGGCCTCGCCCGGACCGAGCGCGGCGCGGGGAACGTCGCCGGCGTAAAGGGCGCCACGCACCGCCAGCTCGGAGGGACCCCGCACGTCGGCCGCGCGGACGGCGAAGCCGTCCATGGCCGAGCACGTGAAGGGCGGCGCGGGGACCCGGGCGCAGGCGTCCTCCGCGAGAAAGCGCCCGGACGCGGCGTCGAGCGCCACCAGCTCCCCGGCTGCCAGCGGCGCGACGGCGGCGATCACGTCGCGCCTGATTCTCAGCAGCCGATCCATCGGGGGCATCATGCCATGCGTCCTACCTTGTCGCCCAGGAACTGCAAAGCTTGCGCTTCGCTCGGCTTGATCCCGGCCAACGCGCATGATCTGCGGAGATCAAGTCGGAAAGAGCCCGCAATTTCACGGGCCTAACTCGTGCAATCCGACCGAGATCAAGTTTCTCGCCCCCTGCCCCCGGAGGCTACGTGCTCTCCAACGCTCCCGTTTCCGACTGCAACATCTGCTCGCTGGGCGTCGCGTCCCAGGGACGGTGCCGCCTCACCGCCACCACCCGAGAGTCCGGCGCGACCATCTGCGCGCAGGGCGAGCGTCCCCGCACCGTGTACTTCGTGAAGGAGGGGTTCGTGGCGCTCTCGGCGGTGAGCCCGCGAGGGTCCGAGCTGCTCCTGACGCTCCGCGGCCCGTCGTCGCTCCTCTGCACGGAGGCGCTCCAGGGCGAGCCGTCGCCGTTCGAGGTCCGGGCGCTGTCCCGCGTCAAGATCTGCGGCGTCTCGGGAGACGCGATGTCCCAGTGGATCGGGCCCGACAAGAGCGCCGCCCGCGTCGTCCTCGACCTGCTCCTCACCGAAGCGCGGCAGCAGCGCGACGAGGTCAACTGGCGCCAGGGCGACTGCCTCGCGCGGGTGGCCCGGTTCGCCCTGGCCCACGCCCGCTTCCTGGCGGACCGCCCCAACGCCGTCCGGAAGCAGGTGGTCGCCCGCCTGCTCGGGATGAGACCGGAGACCCTCTCGCGGTGCCTGACCCGCCTCGAACGGGAGGGCGTGGTGGACGCCTCCCGCGGCGTCCGCGTCCTCGACCACCGGCGCCTCGCGGCCATCGCGACGGAAGACACGGCCGCTTAAAAGCGTTAAAAGGTCGCCGCGGACGAAACGGAAAGGACACCCATGTTCGGTCTCAGGATGCCGGAGCTGCTGCTCATCCTCCTCATCGTCGTGATCCTGTTCGGCGCCAACAAGCTTCCGGCGCTGGGCAAGGGGATGGGAGAGGGGCTCCGGAGCTTCAAGAAGGCCTTCAGCGGCGACGAGGAGAAGCCCGGCCCGTCGAACGACCCGCCCCCGAAGGCGTAGCGCCCGGTCTCGACGGTCCTCGCGCACCGCGTGGCACGGCGGAGACGCCGGCCCGCGGTGCGTGTCGTTTCTCGCCTGGCCCCCGTCCCGAGGGAGCCCAACGGCATCCCCGCCGCCGGGGCGTGCGCCACGGAGCCGCACCGTGAGATGGTGGCCCTCCGGCGGGCGGCGGCCCCCGGAGCATGTGACGGAGTTCGCGATGGCGCTGGAAATCGGATCGACCGACGGTGAGGTCACGCTGCGGGTGGGGGCCTCGTTCCTCCCCGAGGACGCGTCTCGAATCCACGAGCTGGTGGAGCGCTCGCCGCCGGGCACCCACGTCGAGATCGACTTCCGCCGCGTGCGCGACTGCCACGACGCCGCGCTCTCCCAGCTCGCGCGCGACATCGTCGCCGCACGCGTCGTGATCGCGCTGCACGGGACCTCGCAGCACCAGGAGCGCGTGCTTCGCTACCTCGGGGTCCGCGCGGCGCTGGCCGCGCGTCCGGCCTGATCGCGCGGGCAGGCCCGGTGATTCCGCCACGCCATCGATGCGCGGCGCCTCCCCTCTCCTCGCAATCGGTGCGTCGGATCTCCGCCGGAGGTCGCGCGACGCCAGGTTCTTCGGTCTCTCGGTGAACGGCGCGCGGCACCGCGTCGCGGTGCGGCCTCCGCGAAGGTACGGCGAACAGGCCGTGCATCGCGTGCCCCCGGACCGGCCTCCTGCTCGCGCGCCACTTCGCCGCAGGCGTTCCTTACCGATGGGGGCGCCAGGTGTCGCCTGGCCTCCTCATTGCTCGGATGGGCACCAGGGACGTGTCTCGTAACGGTGCCGCACGCTCGAGCCCCCGCCGGCCGCGGGAGTCGCCGTGTCGTACCGGACGCCTCGTGATTCACCCGGAGCGGCTGGCCCGGGTGAGCCTGGAGATCGCGGGGACGCACCGGACGAGGTCAGCAGGCGACTGGCTCGCGGACGTTGCCGCGACGGGCCGCGTCCCGTTTTCTCCGGACAGGCGGACGGGCGGTAGACGACCCGCGCCGCGGCGGCACGGACGCAGAGTCCGTGCCCCGGCGCGCAGGCGAGACGTCTCCCGCGTCGGCGCTTGAACCCGAGGCTCGACCGGGGGAGACTGCTCATCCGGGGGGTCATCGATGAAGCGGATACTCGTGGCCGTGGACGGGTCCGACACGTCGCTCCAGGCGGCGCGCATGGCGGCGGACATCGCGCTGCGCTTCGGAGCGAAGCTGACGCTCGTCCACGTGGTGCCGAAGCTGCTCCTGCCGCCGGACGTCTACGGCCTCACCATCGCCGAGGTCGAGAAGGAGCACCGCGCCTACGCCGAGAACCTGCTGGAGAAGACCATCGCGCAGCTGGACGACTCCGGCCTCGAGATCGACACCACGGTGCTCTACGGCTCACCGGCCGAGTCGCTCGCCGAGGAGGCGGCGGCCGCGGACGTCGGCATGGTGGTGGTCGGGAGCCGGGGCCACGGCGCGGTGGCGCGGATGTTCATCGGCAGCGTCTCGGACCGCCTGGTGCACATCAGCCCGAAGCCGGTGCTGGTGGTCCACTGAGCGGCCCGGCAGGCCCGTGCCGAGGCGCGCGCCGCCCTCCGCGGCGCGCTAGGATGGGTCGACGGCCGCCCTCCAGGAGTCCCCCATGATCTCGGTCGCGGACTTCATGACGAAGGATCTCGTGACGGTGCGGGAGTCGGACGACCTCGCGCTGGCGGAGTCGCTGCTCAAGCTCGCCGGGATCCGCCACCTGCCGGTGGTCCGCGGCGGGAAGCTGGTGGGACTGCTCACGCAGCGGGACGTGCTCCGCTCCGGGCAATCCGGCTCGGCGAGCGCGCGCGGCGTGGCCGTGGACTCGGCCATGACCCGCGAGCCCGTCACCATCTCGCCGGGCGCGTCGCTGGCGCAGGCGGCGCGGCTCATGCTGGACCGCAAGTTCGGCTGCCTGCCGGTCTGCGGCGAGGACGGGACGCTGGTCGGGATCGTGACGGAGGCCGACTTCGTCCGGTTCGCCGCCGACGTGGTGCGCGACCTCGACCTGGTGGCGGAGGCGGTGAGCGCCCAGGCGGGCGCTCCCAGCGCCTGACCGCGGCCCGCTGCGGTTCGCCCGCCGCGCCGCGGACCGCGCGCCCGCGTGGCTCCGGCCTCCCCGCCGCCCCGGGAGCAGGTGCCCTGGCGGGCGTTCCGCGCTAGATATCCGGGCGCATGGCCGAGACGGTGTTCGAGGAGCTGCAGCGCTACGTCGGCTTCGGCGAGGCGGACGGCCGCGCGCTGCGCGACCTGCACGCCGCCGCCGCGCCACACCTCGAGCGGATCGCCCAGGTCTTCTACGACCGCATCCTCTCGCACCGGGAGGCGAGCCAGGCGCTCCAGGGCGGCGAGCGCCAGGTGGGGCACCTCAAGGCGACGCTGACGGTGTGGATGGACTCGCTGCTGCGCGGCCCCTGGGACGAGGCGTACTGGGTGCAGCGCACCAACATCGGCCGGGTCCACGTGCGCATCGGGCTGCCGCAGCACTACATGTTCGGCGCGATGAACGTGATCCGGGTGGAGCTGGGGAGCATCGCCTACCGCCGCTTCCACTCCGACGAGGCGGAGCTGGAGCGCGTCCGCAACGCGCTCGGCAAGGTCCTCGATCTCGAGCTGGCGATCATGCTCAACAGCTACCGCGACGACCTGCTCGCCCAGAACGCCCGCGCCGAGCGGCTCTCCACCTTCGGCCAGCTGGTGGGCTCGATCGGCCACGACCTGCGGAACCCGCTGGGCGTCATCGAGACGTCCCTCTTCATCCTGCGCGGCCGCGCCGGGGACGACGAGCGCACCCGGAAGCACCTCGACCGGATCGGTGAGCAGCTCGGGATCGCCAACGGGATCATCGGCAACCTGCTCGACATGATCCGCGACCGGCCGCTGCAGCGGGAGCCGGTGGAGCTGGCCCGGGTGGTTGCAGGCGCGGTCGAGGCGGTGAAGCGCCCCGCGAGCGTGTCCCTGGTGCTGGACGGCGTCGAGGCGCTGCCCCCGGTGGAGGGCGATCCCGTGCAGCTCAGGCAGGTGTTCGTGAACCTCATCGAGAACGCGGTGCACGCCGCGTCGCCACGCGGAGAGGTGGCGGTGCGCGCCCGGGCGGAGGACGGTGCCGTGGAGCTGTCCGTGGAGGACAGCGGCCGGGGGGTGGACGAGGCGACGCGCCGGCGGCTCTTCGAGCCGCTCATCACCACCAAGGAGAAGGGCATCGGCCTCGGGCTGGCGCTGGTGAAGCGCATCGCCGAGCGCCACGGCGGGACGGTGGCGTACTCGGAGCGCGGCGGCGGCGGCGCACGGTTCACCGTTCGTCTGCCGCGGTCCGCCCCCGCGCCCGACCCGGCCCGCACATGAAGCAGACGCCGAGGCGGCCCCGCCTCCTGGTGGTGGACGACAACGCGGGGCTGGTCGACAACCTGAGCGAGATCCTGGCGGAGTCGGGCTACGCGGTCCGCGGCGCCGGGAGCTGCGCCGGCGCGCTGGCGCTGGCGCGGGACGGCTTCGACGTGGCGCTGGTGGACCTCAAGCTGCCGGACGGCGACGGCACCGCGCTCGCGCCGCAGCTCAAGGAGCTGTCGCCCGACGGGGAGGTGGTGCTGCTCACCGGGTTCGCGACGCTCGAGTCGGCGGTGGCGGCGGTGCGCGCCGGCGCGTGCGCCTACCTGGTCAAGCCCTGCGCCACCACCGAGCTGCTGGTCGCCGTGGAGCAGGCCATGCGCCAGGTGCGGCTCCACGCCGAGAAGCGCGAGCTGGCGCGGCGCGCGCAGATGTCGGAGAAGCTCGCCGCGGTCGGCACCATGACCGCCGGCCTGTCCCACGAGATCCGCAACCCCCTCAACGCCGCGGCGCTGCAGCTCTCGGTGCTGGAGCGCCGGCTCGGCAAGCTGCCCCGCGACGTCCAGGGCGCGCTGGTCGAGCCGCTCACGCTGGTGAAGGACGAGATCCGCCGGCTCGACCACATCCTCGAGGACTTCCTGCAGTTCGCCCGGCCCCGCGAGTTCGTGCCCAAGCCCGTCGAGCTCGGGCCGGTGCTGTCCAAGGTGCTCGACCTCCTCGGCGGGGAGGCGGAGCGACGCGCCCTCCGGATGGAGCGGGACCTCGAGCCGGTCCCGCCCGTCGCCGGCGACGAGGAGCGGCTGCGCCAGGTGCTGGTGAACCTCCTGCTCAACGCCTTCGAGGCCGCCCCGGAGGGCGGATGGGTGCGGGTCTCCTGCCGCGCCGAGCCCCGCGACGGCGCGGGCGGGGACGACCTGGGCATGGTGGCGGTGGCGATCGACGACAGCGGCGCCGGGATCCGGCCCGAGGCCCGCGACCGGATCTTCGAGCCGTTCTTCACCACCAAGGCGAAGGGCTCCGGGCTCGGGCTCTCCATCGTGCACGCCATCGTGACCCAGCACGGCGGCAGCATCGCCGTGGAGGAGGCACCGGAGGGCGGGGCCAGGTTCCTGCTGCGCCTGCCCAGGGCGAGGTGACGGCCCTACTCCGCCCCGCCCGCCTTCTCCTGCGGCCCCTCGTCGGCGCCCTCGTCCTCCGGCGCGCGGCTCCCGGAGGCGTACTCCTTGAGACGGTACTGGATCTTCCGGACGCTGATGCCCAGGATCTCCGCCGCCCGCGAGGTCGAGCCGCCCACCATCTCCAGCGTGCGCAGGATCGCCTCGCGCTCGATCTCGTAGAGCGTCGCTCCCGGGATGAGCGCGCCCGCGGTCCGCTCGCGCGGGCGCGGCCCGCGCAGCGTGGGCGGCAGGTCGTCGGCGGTCAGCTCGGTGGTCTTGCAGAGCACCACCGCGCGCTCGACCACGTTCTCCAGCTCGCGGACGTTGCCGGGCCAGTCGTGCGAGAGGAGCGCGTTGAGCGTGCCCGGCGCCAGGCCGCGGATCTCCTTGCCGTAGGCCTTCCCGTACTTGTCGATGAAGTGCGAGACCAGCGCCGGGATGTCGCCCTTGCGCTGCCGCAGCGGCGGGAGCGTCACCGCCACCACGTTGAGCCGGTAGTAGAGGTCCTCGCGGAACTTGCCCCCCTTCACCTCGGCGGCGAGATCCCGGTTGGTCGCCGCCACCAGCCGCACGTCCACCTTGAGCGTCTGCGTCCCGCCCACGCGCTCGAACTCCTTCTGCTGGAGCACGCGGAGCAGCTTGATCTGCAGCGCGGGCGAGATGTCGCCGATCTCGTCGAGGAAGAGCGTTCCGCCGTCGGCCAGCTCGAAGCGCCCCTCCTTGCGGCCGATGGCCCCGGTGAACGCGCCCTTCTCGTGCCCGAACAGCTCGGACTCGAGCAGCGTCTCGGAGAGGGCGGCGCAGTTCACCTTGATGAACGGCTTCTCGGCCCGGGGCGACTCCTCGTGCAGCGCCTGGGCGATGAGCTCCTTCCCGGTGCCGGACTCGCCCAGGATGAGGACCGTGGCCCGCGTCGGTGCGGCGCGCTTGATGACGTCGAAGACCGCCTGGAGCTCGGGGGCGTCGCCCACGATGGCGTGGAACCGGTAGCGCTCGCGGACCCGCTCGCGGAGGTTGTTCGTGTCCCGCTGCAGGCGCAGCTTCTCGAGCGCCTTCTCGAGCACCACCAGCACGGCGTTCACGTCGAGCGGCTTGACGAGGTAGTTCTCGGCGCCGGCCCTCATCGCCTCGACCGCGGCCTCCACGCTCGCGAAGGCGGTCATCATCACGAAGACCGCGTCCGCGCCCTGCTCCCGCGCGCGCTTGAGCAGCGTGATCCCGTCCATGCGCGGCATGCGCACGTCGGCGAGCACCGCCGCGGGCGCGAAGCCGGGGAGGAGCGCGAGCGCCTCCTCGCCGTCGGCGGCCTCGGCGATCTCGTAACCCTCCTCGGTGAGGATCGTCCGCAGCGCGACGCGGGCATTCTGCTCGTCGTCGACGACCAGGATGCGTTCCTTCCCGGTGCGGCTGCCGTTGGCGATTGTCATGTGCTGGAGTTCTCTCGACGCAAACCCTGCGGAGGTCCGCATTTTATGCACGTTCGGCGGCCACAGTCCAGCCGCCGGGCGCCCATCCGCTCGTGAAATGGCTCGAATAACTTCGAGTTCTGCGGGCGATCACCGTTCGGTGGCCTCCCCGCGTGGCGGTGCCGACGGCTCGCCGTCCACGTCGAGTCGGCCGAGCCGATCGTAGGGCCTCCATCGGAACCGCGCGCCGAGCGACTGCGCGACCGCGCGGCACGCCTCCTCGGACAGCCCCGGGACCGCCACGGCGCTCGCCGAGACGTCCGGCAGCGCCTGCACCGCCGCCCGCAGGAAGTCCTTCACCGCCTCGTAGGCGCGCTCACCGAAGCGGCTCGGGCAAAGACGCGCGTACACGGCGGGGTCGGCCGCGTTGAGGGACACGGACAGCGCGTCGATCCCCGCGGCTGCGAGCGCCGGGACCACGTCGCGCCCCTCGCGCAGGTTCGCGAGCCCGTCGGTGTCGACGCGGACGCGCCGGGCGCCCGCCGCCTTGAGGCGTCGCGCCAGGTCGAGGACGACCTCGAGCCGGCGCGTGGGCTCCCCGAGGCCGGTGAACACCACCTCGCTCCAGCGGTCGAGCCGGCCGGCCGCGAGCGCGGCCGCCCAGACCTCGTCGGCCCGCGGATTCGCCTCGAGCCGCAGGTCGTATCCCCCGACCTCCCAGTGGCCGTCACGGATCTTCGGGCAGAAGACGCACGCGAGGGTGCAGGCGCTCGTCACGTTGAGGTAGAGCGCGTCGCCGAGGGCGTAGGCGAGCACCGGGCTCTTCTCGTGGTCGGCGGAAGGGGTCACGGGCGAGCGGGTGAATAGCAGGACCCCACGCGGTACGCCACAACGGCGACTGCGCGGACGCCTCCCTTCGGAACGCTCGCCGGATCCCCGGGATGCCCGGAGCGGTCAGTCGACCGCGCTCGCGTGACCGCTGCAGGCGACGCAGAACCGCGCTTCCGGGAGCGCCCGCAGCCGCTGCAGTCCCATCGGGCCGCCGCAGCTCTGGCAGGTGCCGTAGCGTCCCTCGGTGATGCGGGCGAGCGCCGCGTCGATGTCCGCGAGCTCGCGCTGGATGCCCTCGGGGATCGGATCCGGATGAGCTTCCCAGTCGGCCCAGCTCGATTCCGGTGCGCCACGCTGCGCGGGCTCATGGCCGCGCAGCGTCTTGCGCCTGCGCAACAGCACCTCGCGCGCCTCCGCCTCGATCCTGCTCATTCCTCGCCGCGGCCGGTCCAGTTCGCGCCGCCTCTCCGCGGGCGCGCCAGTTCACGAGGCGTGCCTGGCGGAAAGTGCCGTGTTTTCAAGTGCGTCCGCTGCGGAAGTTGCGTCGCCGTGATCGCGGTGCGCATGGCTTGCGCGACATCCCCGCACGCGGCGCGGCCTAGCGGGGCGTGGGGTCCGGGACGCCCGTGGAGCGCGGCGCCCGCGTCCTCCGGAGCAAGCGGGCCAGGGCTCGCAGCGCGTCGACGGTGGTGAAGAGCCCGATGACCGCTCCGCGGTCCACCACCACCGCCGAGCCGTACTTGTGCTCGGCCATGGCCGCGGCGACGTCCTCCAGCCGCGCGTCGGGCGGGACCGTGAACGGCTCCCGCGTCATGGCCTCCTCGACGCGTTCGGTGACCGGGTCGACGCCCTTCAGCGTCTCGAGCAGGTAGAGGTCGCGCTGGGAGACGAGCCCGACGAGGCGCCCGCCGTCGACGACCGGCAGATGGCGAATGCCGCGCTCGCGCATGAGCTGGTGCGCCTCGGCGAGCGTGCGCTCCCGCGTGATGACGGCGGCGCCGACGGTCATGAAGCTCTGGACGGTGTGCCCGGACATTCGCCCCCGCGGCGCGCTCGAGTGCGCTCCTCCCGCGGCATGATCGCCCCACGGGCGCCTTCACGCGTGCGGCACGTTGCCCCGGCGGTGGTGGCAGTGCTTGCGCTCGCGGCACGAACCCACGCCGGCGCGCGCCAGCTCCGCGTCCCCGACGGTCCCGAGCAGGAGCCCGCCGAGCGCCACCGGAACGCACCCGATGTCGCAATCGGCGAGCGTGTTCGCGGCCTCCTCGATGGGCGCGTCCGGGCGCACCGTCATGACCGGCACGGTCATGCAGTCACACACCAGCTCGCCCGCGCGCGATGCCTCGATGTCGCACGTGCAGACGATCCCCACCAGGTCCTCCCCGTCCAGGACGACGAGGTGCTCGGCGTGGGCGCACCGGGCCACCTCCGCCGCCTCGGACATGGACATGTCGGGCGGTACCGTGACCACGGCGCGGTTCATCGCCTCGGAGACCAGGGTCGTCATGGCATCCCCCTTCCTCGGGGGCGCGCCACCGCCGGGCTCCGCTACAGCGGGATGCCTTCCCGCGGAGCCTTCGACGCCACCCGGATCGTCAGCACCGGACAGGTCGAGCGGCGGAGGACGGCCTCCGCCACGCTGCCGATGAGGAGGCGCGAGAGCCCCGTGCGCCCGTGCGTCCCCATCACGATGAGATCGGCGCCTCCCTCGCGCGCGATCGAAAGGATCGTGTCGCCCGGCTCGCCCACCTCGACCCGGACGCTCAGGTGCTTCGGCCGCTGGCCCGCCTTGGCGAGGAACTGGTCCACCTCGCGCGAGACCTCGGCCCGCGTCTGCTCCCATCCCGGCTGCCCCGCCGCAACCGGCAGGAGCGCGAGCGTGTCCGGGCCGACGTAGCCGGGCGGCTCCCAGACGTGGAGGACGTCGAGCGACGCGCCGTGGCTCGCGGCGACGAAGGTGGCGTACGCGAGCGCCGCCCGCGATGACGGGGAGAAGTCGATGGGCACGAGGACGCGGGTGATGGCGGGCACGGCGCTCCTCCTCGAGCGTCTCCTCGGATCGCGCGGACGGCCGGCGTCCGCGATCGAATGCTATCACCCTTCGCCCGCTGCCTGGACGCTGGCCCCGACTGGTCCGGCCCGCTCGCGCCTGTCCGCGCCGGATCGCGCGCGACACGAGCGCATGGCCGGGATGCCCGCGCCAGGCGCAGCGGCATCGGGCGGCCGCTCCGCCCGGCGGACGGAGCGCCCGCCCGCGGGCCGCGCTATCCTCGCCGCCGCATGTGCGGCCGGTTCACCCTCACCGTCGACGACGTCGCCGCCCTCGCGCGCGCCTGGGCCGCGGAGGTGGACGCGGCCGTCGCGGCGGCGTGGCGCCCTCGCTACAACGTCGCGCCCGGGGATCCCCACCTGCTGCTGCGGAACGGGGCGCCCGGGCGACGGCTCGAGCGCGCGCGCTTCGGGATCGCCGGGGCGCGCGGGCGCCTGCACCTCAACGCGCGGATCGAGACGGCGCCCGCCCTCCCGGCCTTCCGCGAGGCCTGGCGGGAGCGCCGCTGCGCCGTCCCCGCCGACGGGTTCTTCGAGTGGGAGGGGCCGGAGGGCGCGCGCCGGCCGGTCTGGTTCCACCGCCCCTCCGGGCGACCCCTCCTCCTCGCCGGCCTGTTCGAGGAGCGCGAGGGCGCCCTCGCCTTCGCCATCCTCACCACCGGCGCCGCCGGACCGGTGCGGCCGATCCACGATCGGATGCCGGTGCTGTTGCCCGAGGAGGGTCTGGGCGCGTGGCTGGCCGGAACCGGTCCGGCCCCGGCGACGGACGCCGAGCTGATCGGCCGCCCCGTGTCACCGCGCGTCAATTCGGTGGAGCACGACGACCCGGCCTGTCTGGAGCCGCCCGCGCCGGAGCGGCAGCTGAAGCTGCTCTGAAGCCGGACCGGGTTTCAGCGCTCCAGGCTCTCGCCGCGCCCCAGGTGCACCCGGGCCCGCTCGAAGAGCGCGTCCACCTCGGCCCGGCGCTCCGGGAACACCGCGCGGGTGAGGTCGTCGAGCACCACCGCCTCGAACCCCTCGGCGGCGGCGTCGACGGCGCTGGCGCGCACGCAGAAGTCGCGGGCGAGGCCGCACAGGAACACGCGCCGGACGCCGCGCGCCGAGAGCCAGGCCCCCAGACCGGTGGTGGGACGGCGTCCGTCCGGCCCCACATTCTCGCGGAAGGCGCTGTAGGAGTCGACCTCCCTCCGCGTCCCCTTGCGGAGCACGAGCGTGAGGGCGGCGTCCGGCAGCGCCGGGTGGAGCGCCGCGCCGTGGCTCCCCTGGACGCAGTGGTCGGGCCACAGCTCCTGCGGCCCCTGGGGGAGCGCCAGCGTCTCGAAGGGCGCGTGCCCCGGGTGCGCGGAGGCGAAGGAGACGTGGCCCGGCGGGTGCCAGTCCTGCGTCGCGACCACCGTCGCGAACGCCGGGGCGAGCCGCGCGATGGGCTCGACGATCCGGTCTCCCTCCCCGACGGCCAGCGAGCCGCCGGGCAGGAAGTCGTGCTGGAGGTCGACGACGACCAGCGCGTCCCGCTCGCGATCGAGGCGCATGGGTGCCCTCCTCGACCTCGAAGCATAAGGCGACACGGCGGCGCGCGCTCCGCCGCGCGGCGGACCGACCGACGGCCCGGCATCCCGCGCGGGCACCGCCGGATCGCTGGAAGGCCCGCTTTCCAGCGGAAACCGTGTTGTCTCCGCCCGGGCGCTGGGGTAGCTTGCGCGACCATGGACAAGATCTGGGTCAAGGACGTCAAGGAGGGCGAGCGCGTGAAGACGCTCCTCCTCGTCGCCCGCAAGGCCACGCCGACCGCGAAGAGCGGCAAGACCTACCTCGCCGCCACGTTCCACGACAAGACGGGCGAGCTCGAGGCGCGCGCGTTCGATCGCGTGGACGAGCTGGCGGCGCTGTTCGACGAGAAGGACGTGGTCGACGTGGAGGGCCAGGTCGGCGTGTTCCAGGGCAAGCCGCAGCTCCGGATCGAGCAGATCGCGAAGGTGGACCCGGCGACGGTGGACGCCGTGGAGCTGACCTGGGTCCCGCCGCCCGAGCCGAAGAAGCCCGAGAAGCCGGAGAAGGCCGGCGGCGGTGAGGCCGAGGAGGCGCTCTGGAAGGAGCTGCTCGCCCTCGTCGACGCGGTCGTCGATCCCAACGTGAAGAGCCTCGTGAAGGCGTTCCTCGAGGACGAGGACGTCGTGAACCGCCTGCGCCGCGCCGCGGCGGCGAAGACGGTGCACCACGCCTACCCGGGCGGCCTGCTCGAGCACACCGTCTCTTGCCTCAAGCTGGCCCACCGCCTGGCCGACCAGTACCCGCAGGTCGACCGCGATCTGCTGGTGGCCGGTGCCTTCTTCCACGACCTCGGGAAGATCCGCGAGCTGACGCTGGAGCGGGGCGCGGAGTACACGGACGAGGGGCGGCTGGTCGGCCACCTCGTCATGACGGCGCAGTGGGTGCACGACAAGGCTAGGCGGGTGGGAGCGCCCCGGGACCTCGAGCACCACGTCGTCCACATGATCCTCGCGCACCACGGGCGCCTGGAGTTCGGCTCGCCCAAGGTGCCGATGACGCTCGAGGCGCTGCTCACGCACTACATCGACGAGATCGACAGCCGCGTGAACTCCTGGCTCAACCTGATGGGCCGCGAGGGCGGGACGCGCCGCTGGACCACCTCCGACAACGTGTACGAGCAGCCGATCTGGCGCGGCACGCTGCCCACCGTCCAGGCCGAGAAGAAGGGGCCGGCGCCCGAGGTGCTCACGCCGGTCATCTACGTGCCACGCGAGATGGCGCAGGGCGCCCCGCGACCGAACAAGAGGAAGGAGCGGCCGCCGCGCCGCGAGCCCCCTCCCCGCCCCGCGGGCGAGGCGAAGGCTCCCGAGGGCGCCGCGCCCGCCGAGGCGAAGGCCGAGGGCGCGCCGGCCGGCGAGCGGCCGGAGCGGCCGCCTCGCCCCGAGCGGCCGGAGCGACCCGACCGCGGGCACGGCGGTCCACCGCGGTTCGGCGACAAGAAGCGCGGCTACATGGGGCCGCGGCTCCCGGGC
>DATIWK010000192.1:0-22171 GCA_035519395.1 Anaeromyxobacteraceae bacterium
CCCTCCCGCGTTAAGCATCTCTCCTTCTGCGCGCCTCGACGGTGCGCTCCGGAGGAGACATGCTCGAGCGGCTTCCCGGCGCGGAGGCCTTCCCCGACGCGCTGGCCCGACGCCTCGAGGACGCCGTGGCCGCGCGCGGGCCCCGCTACCTGCCGCGGACGCACCACCTGGTGGACGGCCGGCCCAGATTCACGAACCGTCTCATCCTGGAGCGGAGCCCGTACCTCCTCCAGCACGCCCACAACCCCGTGTCGTGGCGACCCTGGGGAGAGGAGGCGTTCGAGGAGGCCCGCCGCGCCGGGCGCCCCGTGTTCCTCTCGGTCGGCTACTCGACCTGCCACTGGTGCCACGTCATGGAGGGGGAGTCGTTCGAGGATCCGGAGATCGCCCGGGTGCTCAACGAGCGCTACGTGCCGATCAAGGTGGACCGGGAGGAGCGGCCGGACGTGGACGCGCTCTACATGACCGCGGTGCAGCTCCTCACCGGCGGCGGGGGCTGGCCGATGAGCGTCTGGCTCACGCCGGA
This sequence comes from Anaeromyxobacteraceae bacterium, assembly GCA_035519395.1. Classification (GTDB taxonomy): domain Bacteria; phylum Myxococcota; class Myxococcia; order Myxococcales; family Anaeromyxobacteraceae; genus Anaeromyxobacter. The sequence goes on from DATIWK010000192.1 coordinate 527, forward strand.
CAAGGAGCCGTTCTTCGGCGGCACCTACTTCCCGCCGCGCGACGGGGCCCGCGGCGCCATGCGCGGGTTCCTCTCCATCCTCGAGGAGGTCTCGGAGGTCTGGGCGAAGGAGCCGGAGCGCGTCCGCCGGGCGACCGGCGGGCTGGTGGACGCCGTGCGCGCCGCGCTGGCGGCGAGCGCCCCGCCCGCCGAGCGGCTCCCGGGGCCGAAGCCGATCGAGGACGCCGTCGCGCTGGTGAAGTCGTCCTTCGACCCGGTGAACGGCGGGCTGCGCCGCGCCCCCAAGTTCCCGTCCAACGTGCCCGTCCGCCTCCTCCTGCGCTGGCACCGGCGCACGCGAGACGCCGAGGCGCTCCACGCCGCCGCCTTCACGCTGGAGCGGATGGCCGCCGGCGGGATGCACGACCAGCTCGGCGGCGGGTTCCACCGCTACTCGACGGACGCCCGCTGGCTCGTCCCCCACTTCGAGAAGATGCTCTACGACAACGCGCTCCTCGCGGTCGCCTACGCCGAGGCCTGGCAGGTGACGCAGCGGCGCGACTTCAAGCGGGTGGTGCGCCAGACCCTCGAGTACCTGCTGCGCGAGATGCGCTCCCCGGAGGGCGCCTTCTACTCCGCGACCGACGCCGACTCGGAGGGCGTGGAGGGCAAGTTCTTCGTGTGGGACGAGGCGGAGATCCGCCGCGTGCTGGGAGGGGACGCCGACGCGTTCGTCCGGTTCCACGGCGTCACGCGCCAGGGGAACTGGGAAGGCACCAACGTGCTCCACGTCCCGGCGCCGGACGAGGACGCCTGGGAGGCGCTCGCGCCCGCACGGGCGCGGCTGTACCAGGCGCGCGCCCTCCGGCCGGCGCCGCTGCGCGACGAGAAGGTGCTCGCCTCGTGGAACGGCCTCGCCATCTCCGCCTTCGCGTTCGGGGGCCGGGTCCTGTCCGAGCCGGGCTGGGTGGACGCCGCCGCGCGAGCCGCCGACTTCGTCCTCTCGCGCATGGTGAAGGACGGCCGGCTCCAGCGGGCCTGGCTGGCCGGCGACGCGGGCGTCCCCGCCTACCTCGACGACCACGCCTTCCTGGCGCAGGGGCTGCTCGACCTCCACGAGGCCACCTTCGACGTGCGCTGGCTCGCCGCCGCGGTGGACCTCTGCGAGCGGACCGAGGCGCTCTTCGGCGACCCCGAGGGCGGCTGGTTCGCCACCGCGGCGGACCACGACCGGCTGCTGGTGCGCGAGAGGCCCACCCACGACGGCGCCGAGCCCTCGGGGGCGTCGGTGGCGGTCCTCGACGCGCTGCGGCTGGCCGCGTTCACCTCCGACGAGCGCTGGCGCGGCATCGCCGACCGCGCGCTCCGCCACCACGCCCGGACGCTGGAGGAGGCGCCCACCGCGCTCTCCGAGATGCTGCTCGCGCTCGACTTCGCCCTCGACGGCCCGCGCGAGGTGGTGCTGGTCTGGCCCGAGGGCGAGCCCGCGCCCGAGGCGTTCCTGTCCGTGCTCCGGCGCCAGTTCCTGCCCAACCGCGCGCTCTGCGGCGCGCCAGAGGGCGAGGGGGTGGCGCGGCTGGGCCGGGTCGCGGCGGTCGCCGCGGGGAAGGTGGCGGCGGGCGGGAAGCCGACGGCGTACGTGTGCGAGAGGGGCGTCTGCGCGCTCCCGGCCATCGCGCCGGAGAAGCTCGCCTCTCAGCTCTCGCCGGTGCGGCCGTACCCGGGGTGATGGGTGGGCGGTGTCAGCCCAGGAGGTCCTCGGGCGAGCGGGCGATCCCGGGGAACGCGTCGAGGACCTGTCGGTCGCCCGTCGCGACGAGCACGCCGAGGTCCTCCGCCAGCGCCACGAACTCGCAGTCGTACGCGGTGCAGCGCGAGCGCGCCACGAGCGCGAGGACGTGCGCGCCGTCCACCGTGTACTCCCCACCGCGGAGCTGCGCCTCCGCCTCGCCGGCCAGGCGTTGCGCTGCGCGCGTGTCGAGCTGACCCCGACGCATCGCGCCGGCGAGGACGTTCCGGAACTCCGATCGCCAGAGCAGCGGCGCGACCCACTCCGGGTCGACGCGGAGCAGCGCCTCGGAGAGCGGCGCCCGATCCGTGCCGAGCCAGAGCGCGGCGACGACGTTGGTGTCCACCACGATCATGGACGCCCCTCGGCCTTGGACCGCTGGACCTCCGCATCGGTGATCCGCTTCCTCACGAGCTTCCGGGCCTCGCGGGCCCGCGCCAGCCAGAGGTCCGGGTCGATCTGCCGAGCCACGGAGGGCGGCCCGCCCGGTCGCGGGCGCGGATGGGTGCCGCGCTCGGCGGCGATCGGTACCTGATCCGGGGGGTCCTCGTTCAGCAGACGATCGGCGTCGAGGTGGAGGGTTCGCGTGAGGCGCACGAGGAGATCGAGCCCCGGGCGCTGGCGTCGGCTCACGACGCGCGCGAGGTAGCCGTGGGAGACGGCCAGCATGCGCGCCAGCTGCCGGATGCTGGCGATGCGCCGGGCCTGCATCTCGAATCGGATCCACCCCGCGATCCGGGCATCGGTCTCGGCCTGCGGGCCGCTGCGGGAGCTGGCGCCTTTGGTCACCATCGTGCCTCATAGCATACAAGCGGCGTGCCTCCCGGGCAACACCGGGAAGGTCCCCGGGTCGTCGGATTCCAGACCGGCGTGCTCCACGCTACGGTGTCTGCCGTGTTCCCCAAGCCCGCCGAGGTCCTCGCCGCGCGCGAGGGCACCATCGCCGCGACGCCGCTGCCCCTCCTGCTCCAGTGCCTCTTCGCCGAGGAGCGGACCGTGACGCTCGAGCTGCGGCTCCGGGGCCTCGAGAAGCGGATCCAGTTCGAGGACGGCTCGCCCGTCGCCTGCCGCTCCAACCTCCTCCACGAGACCCTGGGAAAGTTCCTGGTGGGCAAGGGCAAGCTCACGGAGGCGCAGTACCAGCGGGCGCTCTCGGAGAGCGTGCAGAGCGGCCGGAAGATGGGCGAGCTGCTGGTGCAGCAGCAGCTCGTGTCGCCGTTCGAGCTGTACAAGCTCATGCAGGCCAACCTGGCCCTGCGGATCCTCGACGCGTTCCGCTGGGGCGAGGCGACCTGGCGCCTGCTCGGAGAGAGCGAGCCGGCCGAGCTGGCGCTGCGCATGAACCCGGCGCAGCTGGTCCTCACCGGCGTGTCCGGGTTCATCTCCTTCGACGTGGTGGCGACGCAGCTCGCCTTCACCGACGAGCAGCGGTTCGCGCTCGTCTCCCGGCCGGTGCACGCGGTTGCCGACCTGAAGCTCTCGCCCAGGGAGGCGCGGCTGGTGCAGGTGCTGCGGCGGCGCCCGACCTTCGACGAGGTGATCGCGGGGACGGGCCACGACGTCGAGGAGGCGATGCGCCGGCTCTACGCATTCGCGGTGCTGGGGATCGTGGACTTCGCCGAGGAGGTGCCGGAGGTGGGGGCGGCGCCGAGATCGACCGCGGCCAGCTCCCCGCCCCCGGCCGCGATCGCAGCCTCGACCTCGCCCGCCACCGCGTACTCGACCCCGACCCCGACCGCGACCGCGACCTCGACCTCGACCCCGACCTCGACCCCGACCTCGACCTCGACCTCGACCTCGACTCCGACCCCGACCTCGACCTCGACCCTCCCGGAGGAGTCGGACGAGCTCCGCAACGCCCTCGCCGCCGCGTACCTCGACCACCGCGGCATGGACCCCTTCGCGCTCCTGGGGGTCTCCGAGAGCGCCGACGCGGCCGCGCTCCGCCGCGCCTTCCTGGCCCTCGCCGATCGGTTCTCGCCGCTCCGCTTCACGTCGGCCGACCTGCGCGACAAGGCCGAGGCGCTCCTCGCCGTGCACGCCCGCGCCTACGGTGCCCTCTCCGACCCCGATCAGGCCGCGCTCTGGCGCAAGCGGCGCGCCGCCGCCGCGGAGAAGGGCGCGGGCGCCGCGCGCCCCTCCGCCGCCGACCAGTTCCGGATCGCCACGAACCTCCTGGACGCCGGGACCCAGTTCGCGGAGGGCAGGCGGCGGCTCGAGGCGGGAAACCCCCGCGGCGCGCTGGAGCAGTTCCAGTACGCGACCGACATCGAGCCCCTGGCCGCCTACCGGGCGTACCTCGCCTGGGCGCGCTACCTCGTCGATCCCGTCCGCCACGCGCGCCTCGCGCAGAACGAGCTGTTCGAGGTGGCGCGGACCGAGCCCTCCTGTGCCGACGCGCAGTTCTTCCTCGGCGAGATCCTGCGCGCGCAGTCGCGTCCGGCCGAGGCCGAGGAGGCCTACCGGCGCGCCTTCAAGGCCGACCCGGCCAACCGGCGTGCCCAGGAGCTGGCGCTGGAGATGATGCGGGCGAAGAAGGCGCCGGCGCGCTGAGCGCGGCGCCCGAGCGGCGGTGCCGCGCCGCGGGTACAATCCCGCGCCATGTCCCCATCGACCACCGCGCCCGCCCGCCACTTCGCCTCCGACAACTACGCCGGGATCTGCCCCGAGGCGTGGACCGCGATGGCGGAGGCGAACGCGGGGCACGCGCCCGGCTACGGCGACGACCGCTGGACCGCGGAGGCGGCGGACCTCGTCCGCGACACCTTCGCCAAGGACTGCGAGGTCTTCTTCGTCTTCAACGGGACCTCCGCCAACTCGCTCGCGCTCGCCTCGATGTGCCAGTCCTACCACTCGGTGGTGTGTCACGAGACGGCGCACGTCGAGACGGACGAGTGCGGCGCGCCCGAGTTCTTCTCCAACGGCACCAAGGTGCTGACCGTGCCCGGGGCGCACGGAAAGGTCTCGCCCGACGCGGTCGAGCACACCGTGCGGCGGCGCAGCGATCTGCACTACCCGAAGCCGCGCGCCGTGTCGCTCACCCAGGCGACCGAGCTGGGCACCGTGTACGAGCCGGAGGAGCTCCGCGCCGTGGGCGAGCGGGCCCACGCGCTCGGGCTCCGCGTCCACATGGACGGCGCCCGCTTCGCCAACGCGGTCGCGGCGCTCGGCTGCGCGCCCGCCGACCTCACCTGGAAGGCCGGGGTGGACGTCCTCTGCCTGGGCGGCACCAAGAACGGCATGGCGGTGGGGGAGGCGGTCGTCTTCTTCGACCGCGCGCTGGCCCACGAGTTCGACTACCGGTGCAAGCAGGCCGGACAGCTCGCCTCCAAGATGCGGTTCCTGGCGGCGCCCTGGGCCGGGATGCTCCGGGGCGGCGCCTGGCTCCGGCACGCACGCCACGCGAACGAGATGGCGGCGGCGCTGGAGCGCCGGCTGCGCGAGATCCGCGGCGTCGAGGTGCTGCACCCGCGGCAGGTGAACTCCGTCTTCGTCCGGTTCCCGGCCGGCGCCGAGGACGCCCTCCGCGCCCGCGGCTGGCGGTTCCACGACTTCATCGGCTCGGGCGGGGCACGGCTGATGTGCGCCTGGGACACGGCCGAGGAGGACGTCGTCGCCTTCGCTGCGGACGCGCGCGCGGTGTGCGAGGGCCGATGACCGCCGCCCTCCTCGCCGCCGTCCTCGCGCTCGCCTCCCAGGCCTCGCCGCTCCCGCCGCTCCCCGCCACGCCGAGGCGTCCGGTGCTGGACCGGATCCAGGGCGTGGAGGTGAAGGACGACTACCGCTGGCTCGAGGACGGCGCGTCGCCCGAGGTCCAGGCCTGGAGCGCCGCCCAGGACGCCCGCACCCGGGCGTGGCTCGCGCGGCTCCCCGCGGCGCCGGCGGTCCGCGCGCGGGTCCGCGAGCTCGTCGCCACCGCGCCGGCGAGCTACTTCCGGCTGCGCGCGGCGGGGGGTGCCCTCTTCGCGCTGAAGAGCGCGCCCCCCAGGCAGCAGCCGCTCCTCGTTGCGCTGCCACCCGGGGGCGATCCCGCCGCCGAGCGCGCCGTCGTCGACCCGAACGCCCTCGATCCCTCCGGCGCGACCGCCATCGACTTCTACGCGCCGTCGCCGGACGGGAGCCTGGTCGCCGTCTCGCTCTCTCGGAACGGCACCGAGGACGGGACGCTCCACGTCTACGAGGCGGCGACCGGCCGCGAGCGGCCCGACCGGATCGCGCGCGTGAACGGCGGCACGGCCGGCGGGAGCGTGGCCTGGGACGCCGGCGGCGCCGGGCTCTGGTACACCCGCTACCCGCGCGAGGGAGAGCGCCCGGCGGCGGACCTGCCGTTCCACCAGCAGGTCTGGTTCCACCGGCTGGGAGCCCCCGAGTCCGCGGACGCCTACGCGCTCGGGAAGGAATACGAGGAGCCGCGCATCGCGGAGAGCGTGCTCCAGTCCTCCGACGACGGCCGGTTCACGCTGTGCCTCGTCGAGCGGGGCGACGGCGGCGATCACGAGGTCTGGCTGCGCGGGCCGTGGGGCGGCTTCACCCGCGTCGCCGGGACGGCGGACGGCGTCTTCGGGGGCCGGTTCGGCCCGGACGGCACGCTCTGGCTCCTCTCGCGCCAGGGCGCGCCGCGCGGGAAGCTGCTGCGACTCCCGCTCGGGGACGCCGCGCCGCCGGCGCTCGCCGCGGCCTTGACGGTCGCGGAGGGCTCGCCGGACGGGGCCATCGAGCGCTTCGAGGTGACCGCCGGCCGCGTCTGGATCGCCGAGATCTCGGGCGGCCCCTCGCGGCTGCGCGTGCTCGACCTCGAGGGGAGGCCCGCCGCCGCGCCCGAGCTGCCGCCGCTGTCGGCCGTCGGCGAGCTCCGCCGGGTGGGGCCGGACCAGGTCGCGATCGAGAGCGAGTCCTGGGTCGCCCCGCCCACCTGGTTCCGCGCCGGCGAGGACGGCCGCGCCGAGCGGCTCGGCCTCTCCAGCGCCTCGCCGGTGGACTTCTCCGACGTGGAGGTCGTCCGCGACGCCGCCACCTCCGCCGACGGCACCCGGATCCCCATGACGATCCTGCGCCGCCGCGGCACGCCCGCGGACGGCCGGGCGCCCGCCATCCTGTACGGCTACGGCGGCTACGGCATCAGCCTGGCGCCGCGGTGGTCGCCGGAGCTGCGGCTCTGGCTCGACCAGGGGGGCGTGTACGCCGAGGCCAACCTGCGGGGCGGCGCGGAGTTCGGCGACGCCTGGCACCGGGCGGGCGCCCGCGCGCGAAAGCAGACCGTGTTCGACGACTTCGCCGCGTGCGCGCGGCACCTGGTGGAGGCGAGGATCACCTCGCCGTCCCGCCTCGCGATCCGGGGCGCCTCCAACGGCGGCCTGCTCATGGGCGCGGCGCTCACGCAGCACCCCGACCTCGCCCGCGCCGTCGTCGCGCAGGTCGGCATCTTCGACATGCTCCGCGTCGAGCAGACGCCCAACGGCGCATTCAACGTGACCGAGTACGGGACCGTCGCCGATCCCGGCGAGCTCCAGGCGCTCCTCGCCTACTCGCCCTACCAGCACGTCGCCGACGGGACGCGCTACCCGGCCGTCCTCCTCACCGCGGGCAACCGCGACCCGCGGGTGGACGCGTTCCACGCGCGGAAGATGGCGGCCCGGCTGCAGGCGGCGACCGGGTCGAGGTTCCCGGTGCTGCTGCGCGTGTCGGACCTTGGCCACGGCATCGGCAGCGGCCTCGACGAGGTCGCGGCGGAGGAGGGCGACGTGTACGCCTTCATCCTCCACGAGCTGGGGGTGGTGTGGCGGCCGCCGCGGGCGCCGAGGCCGGCAGTCCCGACGAAGCCGGCCGTTGCAACGCCAACGGCCGCTCTGCCGGGCTTTCCCGGTGGGGAACCGGCGGAACCGGCGGGCCTGACGGATCCGCCCGTCCCCGGCCCGGCGACGACCTCCCCGGCCGCGGCACCTTGACGCGGCCAGACGAAACCTCGCACGCGCGGGTCCGCCATTCGTGGGCCCCGCGCGAAATTCGCGACGAGTGCGTGACCGTTTGCTACCCTGCCCGGCATCGAGGTTCGCGGCGCAGGCGCTCCCGGCCCGCCCGCGGACCGGATGCGGTAACCGGCGCTCCGAGGGGGAGCGCCGGAACTCTTGCAGGAGGGTTGCATGCGCAAGGCAATGTGTGCGGTCGCCGCGGCGATCGCGTTCTCGGCGGCTCCCGCGTGGGCCACCAACGGCATCCGGATGATCGGCTTTGGTCCGGTGCAGGACTCGATGGGTGGCGTCTCCGTGGGCGCCCCGCTCGATGCAGCGTCGGTGCTGACGAATCCGGCGGGCATGTCGCAGCTCGGCGGGCGCATCGACTTCGGCGCCGCGATCTTCGGCGCGACGGTTAAGGCCAGCAGCGGCATCCCGGGCACGGCCGAGGTGAAGTCCGACCGTCCGCCCTCGCCGATCCCGGCGTTCGGCCTCATCATCCCCATCAACAAGGACGTGAACTTCGGCCTCGGCGCCTACGGCATCGCGGGCCTCGGCGTCGACTTCGCCGGGCTGTTCGGACCGTCGCCGTCGCTGAGCGACGTGATCCACACGTCGTACTCTCAGATCCGGTTCGCGCCGGGCCTCTCGTGGAAGCTCAACGACCAGTTCTCCGTCGGCGCGACCGCCAACCTCATGTACGGCGCGCTGGGCCTGACCTTCGCCGGCGTGTCGTGGCCAGAGACGTCCGCCTTCGGCTTCGGCGCGACGGTCGGCGCGACGTACAAGCTGAGCAGCCTGACGCTCGGCGTCGCCTACGAGTCACCGGGCTGGTTCCAGGACTACAAGTTCGACGCGTCCGGCACGACCGGGGTCACGGGGACGCCGACCTCGATCGCGGGCGTCGACAAGCTCAAGTTCAACATGCCGATGAGCGCGACGATCGGCGGCGGCTACACGATCTCCGACCTGACCATCGGCGTCGACGTCCAGTGGATCAACTGGTCGGCCGAGTTCGGCAAGAACCAGCCCAAGTTCACCTCCATCGGCTCCGGCTTCCCGGTCTGGGCGAGCATGGGCAACTCGTTCGACGTGAACTGGAAGGACCAGTACGTCTTCAAGATCGGCGCCCAGTACGACTTCAAGCCCGTCACCGTTCGCGTCGGCTACAACTACGGCTCGAAGATCGTCGACGACACGAAGGACGCGCAGAACATCGCGTTCCCGGCGATCGCGATGCACCACATCACGGCGGGCCTGGGCTTCGCCTTCTCCGAGAAGTTCGCGCTCAACGTCGGCGGGATGTACTCGCCGGAGGTCAAGCAGACGAGCGGCCCCGGGCTCATCCCCTTCCAGTCCACCGTGAAGATGACCCAGTGGGACGCGAACATCGGCATCTCGTACAAGATGTAACCGTCGCGGGGACCTGCTGAACCCGAGCCCCGGCCACGACTGGCCGGGGCTCTTTTCATTTCCGGTCACCCCTCCAGGAACGTCGGCGCCGGCGGCTCCCCGTGCGTCCGCGCGTGCCGCCCGTGGGCGAGCACCAGCAGCGGCGGCATCATCAGCCGCGTGATCGCGGCCAGGGCCAGCGCGCCGCCGATCACCACGATGGCGAGCGGCTTCTGCGCCTGGGCGCCGATGCCGTTCGAGAGCGCGGCGGGGAGGAGGCCCAGCAGCGCCACCAGCGTCGTCATGAGGCCGGCGCGGAACCGCTGCCGCGCCGCCGCGGCCGCGCCCTCCACCAGCCCGAGCCCCTCGGCCCACTTCCGCTGGGCGTAGGTGACGACCAGGATCGCGTCCTGGATGGCGATGCCGAAGATCGAGACGAAGCCCATCGCCGCCGAGACCGAGAACGGCTCGCCGGTGACCAGGAGCGCGATGATGCCGCCGGTGCAGGCCACCGGGATGGAGAGCAGCACCACGACCATGTCCATCGCGTTCTTCACCGCGGCGTAGACCAGGAACGCGATCACCAGCACCGAGAGCGGGATGATCCAGGCGAGCCGTCCCATGGTCTCGCGCAGCTCGTTGATCTGCCCCGCCCACTCGAGGTGCGTCTCCGGCGGGAGCCGCACCTTCCCCGCGATCTGCCGGGCGGCGTCGGCGATGGTGGAGCCGAGGTCCCGGCCGCGCACCGAGAACTTCACCGGCGAGAGGCGGCTCCCGTCCTCGCGGTAGATGACCGAGGGCCCCTCCTCCTCCACGATGCTGGCGATCTGGGCGAGGGGGACGGCGGCGCCCTCCGGCGTGGACACCGCCACGCGCCGGACCGCGTCCACGCTGCCGCGGTACTGGGGCTGCCAGCGCACCGTGAGCGCGAAGCTCTTCTCGCCCTCGTACACCTGCGTCACCGCCTGCCCGCCGATCGCGGCGGCCAGGGTGGTCTCCACGTCGCCGGTGTTGAGGCCGTAGCGCGCGCACAGGGCGCGGTCGGGCACGATCCGGATCGTCGGCTGGCCCATGGAGCTGAACATGCCGAGGTCCTTCACCCCCTTGACCCGGCCCATCACGTCCACGATGGCGTTGGCGGCGGCCTCGTTGCCGGCGAGGTCGGGCCCGACCACCTTGACGCTGTTCTCGCCCTTCACGCCCGAGAGCGCCTCCTCGACGTTGTCGGCGAGGTACTGCGAGAAGTTGAAGAACACGCCCGGGAACGCGTCGGACAGCTCCCGCGCCAGCTGGTCGGTGAGCTTCTCCTTGTCGAGGCCGCGCGGCCACTCGCCGGGCGGCTTCAGGGGCGCGAACAGCTCGATGTTGGAGAAGCCGGCCACGTCGGTGCCGTCGTCGGGGCGGCCGAGCTGCGAGACGACGGTGATCACCTCGGCGTGCCGCCGTAGGATCTCCCGCATGCGCCCCACGTGGCGCGCCGACTCCTCGAGCGACACGGACACCGGGAGCGTGGCGCGGATCCAGAAGTTCCCCTCCTCCAGCTGCGGCATGTACTCGGAGCCGAGCAGCGGGAAGAGCGCGACCGTGACCGCGATGAAGACGAGCGGCGGGATCGCGGCGAGCCGGGCGTGGCCCAGCGTCCAGCGGAAGAGCGGGTCGTAGACGCGGAGCAGGAGCCGCATCAGGCCGGTGTCCCGCTCCTCGGTGTCCGCCGGGATGACGCGCGAGGCCAGCGCGGGGGTGAGCGTGAGGGAGAGGAGCACCGCGCCGGCCAGCGCGAAGGCGTAGGTGGCCGCCATCGGCCCGAAGATCACGCCGGAGACTCCCGTCATGGTGAAGAGCGGCAGGAAGGCGACGCCGGTGATGAGCTTGGAGAGCGCCATGGGGCGGCCCACTTCGCCCGCCGCCGTGCGGATCCGGTCGAACATGGTCCCGGTGCCGTGGGTCCCCAGGTGTCGGAAGAGGTTCTCGAGGACGATCACCGTCGAGTCCACCACGATCCCGAAGTCCACCGCGCCGAGGGAGATGAGGTTCGCGGGCGTGCCAGTGGCGACCATGCCGATGAACGCCACCATGAGCGAGAGCGGGATGTTGAGCGCCGTGACCAGCGAGGCCCGCACGCTCCCGAGGAGGAAGACCAGCACCAGGGTGACCAGCACCATCCCGACGAGCAGGTTCTCCATCACCGTCCGGGTGGTGACGTGGATGAGCCAGGACCGGTCGTAGTACGGGACGATCTCCATCCCGGGCGGGAGCAGGTGGTTCCGGCGGACGGCGTCGAGCCGCTGGTACACGCCCTCGAGCGTCGCCTGCGTCTCGGCGCCCTGGCGCATCACCACCGTCCCCTGCACCACGTCCGGCTGCTCGTCCTTCCCCACGATGCCGAGCCGCGGGGCGTGGCCGATGCTCACGTCGGCGATGTCGCGGACGCGGACCGGCACCCCACCCTTCGCCACCACCACGATCTCGCCCACGTCGCGCACCGAGGAGATGAGGCCCACGCCGCGGACGGTGTAGGCCTGGTCGCCGAGCGTGATGCGCTGTCCGCCCACGTTCTGGTTGCCGCTGGCGAGCGCCTGGGTGAGCTGCCCGAGCGTGACGCCGCGCGCCCGCAGCCGGATGGGATCCACCTCGACGTGGTACTCGCGGGTCTCGCCGCCGAAGGTGACCACGTCCGCGACGCCGGCCACCTGCTTGAACTGGCGCTCCAGGATCCAGTCGGCGGCGGTCTTCAGCTCCTGCAGCGTGTAGCCCTTGCCGCGCAGCTCGAAGCGGAAGATCTCGCCGATCGCGTTCGAGGGGGAGAGCTGCGCCTGGAGCCCCTGCGGCAGCTGGATGAACTGGAGGCGGTTGATGACCTCCTGCCGCGCCGCCGCGTAGGCGGTGCCCCATTTGAAATAGCACTTGATGTCGGAGAGGCCGTACAGCGACTGCGAGCGGACGTGATCCAGGCCGGGGACGCCGCCCAGGCCGATCTCGAGGGGGATGGTGACGTACCGCTCCACCTCCTCGGCGCTCCAGCCCGGAGGCTGCACGATCAGCTCGACGAGCGGCGGGACGGGGTTCGGGTAGGCCTCGATGGGCAGGGCGCGGAACGCGGCCACGCCCCCGGCGGCGAGGCCGGCGGTGAGGAGGAAGATCAGCGCCCGGTACCGGAGCGAGAAGCCGACGATCCGCTGCACCATCGAGGACTCCCTAGAGCGCGCCCAGCACGAAGAGCGCGCCGTCGGTCACGACCTTCTCTCCGGGCGAGAGGCCGGCGGCGACCGGGACCAGCCCCTCCGCGCGCCCCTCGTCCGCCGAGACCTTGCGGCGCTGGAACACGCGCCGGCCGTCGGCGCTGGTGCCCCGGTCCACGAACACCACCGTGTCCGGGCCGTCGCGCACCAGGGCCCGCCGCGGCACCGCCACCACCTTCTTCCCGGGGACCTCGATGGTCACCGCCTCGTACATCTCCGGCTTGAGGAGGTGGCCGCGGTTGTCGAGGTCGCAGCGCACGCGCGCGGCGCGGAGCTGCGGGTCGAGCACGTCCGCCACCCACTGGATCGTCCCCTGGAAACGGCGGCCCGGGTAGGCCGCCACCGCGACGCTCACCGGCTGCCCCTCGCGCACCAGGGGCAGGTCCATCTCGTAGACGTCGGCGAGGACCCAGAGCCGGTCGGTGTCGCCCACCGTGAACAGCTCCGGCGCGCTGGAGGCGCCCGAGTACTGGCCCTGCACCTCCTGGCCGGGGCTCACGCTGCGCGAGACCACCTCGCCGTCGATGGGGCTCGTCAGGACGAACTCCTGGGTGACGCGGTCGAAGGAGCCGGCGCGGAGCAGGCGGGTCTTCTCGCGGGCGCGGTCCAGCTCCGCGCGCGCCCGCCGGTAGAGATCCTCGGCGGCTTCCAGGTCGCGCCGCGCGCCGGCGTGCGCCTCGAACAGCTCCTGCCGGCGCCGGTACTCGTGCTCCGCCTGGGCGAGGTCGGCCTCCGCCTTCACCACGTCGGAGATGGCCGCCCCCACGTCGGGCGAGAGGATGGCCGCCAGCGGCGCGCCGCGGGCCACCCGCTGGCCCGGGCCGGCGAGCACGCGCGTCACGCGCCCGGAGACGGGCGAGAAGACGTGCGTGACCCGCAGGTCGTCGAAGGCGAGCCGACCGCCCACCGCGAGCGCGTCCGGGACGTCGCGCGCCTCCACCGCCTCGCTCCGGATCCCGGCGCGCTCCACCTGCTCGGGCGTGATCCAGGCCTGGTCCGCGGGCGGCTCGCGCGAGACGGGGCCCTCGATCACCGCCGCGTCGCCGGCGGCGAGCCCCTGCTTCACCTCGACCCAGGCGCCGCCGTCGTCCTCCACCCGGACCAGGCGACGCCGGAAGATGCGCCGGCCATCCGGCGCGGTCCCGTCCGCGACGTAGACGAAGGTCTCGCCGCCGAGCGGCACCAGCGCCGCGCGAGGCACCGCCAGCGCCCGCCGGGGCGGCGCCGCGATCGCGACCTGGGCGTACATCTCGGGCTTGAGCGCCTCGTCGTCGTTGGCGAGGGCGATCCGGATCCGGGCGGTGCGGAACGCGGGGTCGAGCACCTCCGAGATGAGCTCCACCTTGCCGCGGAACTCGCGGCCGGGCCACGCCGCCACGCGGACCGAGGCGTCGGCGCCGACCTTCACGCGGGGCAGATCCGCGTCGGCCACGTCGGCCAGCACCCAGACGCGCTTCACGTCGCCGACCACGAACAGCTCCTGCGCCTGGCCGCCCGAGTACTGTCCCTGGACCTCCATCCCCGGGTTGACGGTGCGCGAGACGACCTCGCCCTCGAGCGGGCTCTGGAGCCCGTACTCCTGGGTCACCGCGTCCAGCGCGCCGGCCCGCAGGAGCCGGGCCTTCGCGGCGGCGCGGTCGGACTCGGCCTGGGCGCGCCGGTAGCCGTCCTCCGCGGCCTCCAGGTCGCGCTGCGAGGCGGCCTGCACCGCGGCGAGGCGCCGCTGGCGGTCGAACTCGGCCTCGGCCTGCAGCAGGTCCGCCTGCGCCTTCACCACGTCCGCGAACGCCTGGCCGACGTCGGGCGAGAGGATGGAGACGAGCGGGGTGCCGCGGCGGACCGCCTGCCCGGGCTGGGCGAGGACGCGCGACACGCGCCCGGTCACGGGCGAGGTGACGTGCGTGACGTGCAGGTCGTCGAAGGTGACGCGCCCCGGCGCCCCGACCGCCTGCGGCAGGTCCCGGACCTCGGCCCGCTCCACGCGGACGGCGGCCTGCGCGGCGGCGTCGAGCCAGACCTCGTCCTCGGGCGGGCCGGCGCTCGCGGCCCGGCCGCGGCAGCCCGCCAGCGCGGCGGCGAGCCCGATCGCGGCCGCGAACGCGACGCGCCTCATCGCAGCGCCACCCCCGCCGCCTGCTCCAGCCGGAACACGGCCGCCCAGTAGGCGCCGACGTCCTGGTAGTACTCGAGGCGCGCGGCGATCCACGTCCGGCGCGCGTCGAGCATGTCCAGGAGCGACGCCGCGCCCTTCTGGTACTGCACCGTCACCAGGTCGAACGCGGTCCTGGCGCGATCGAGGAGCCGCCCCTGCATCCGCTCTGCCTGGGCCCGCGCCCCCTGGTACACCGCCCACGCCGTCTCGACGTCGGAGGTCGCCTGCGCCTCGGCCCGGGCGAGGGCGATCTCCTGGGCCGACGCCTCCGCCTCGGCCCGCGCGATCTCGCCCTGCTGCTGGTAGAGGATCGGGAGCGGCACCGAGAGCCCCAGCGTCCAGGTGGGAGGCGTGACCGCCGTGTTGCTCGTCCCCTGCTGCGCGTAGGAGGCGCTGAGGCCGACGTCGGGGATCCGCTGCCGCCGGGCCAGCGCGGCGGCCGCCCGGGCGCGCGCCACCTGCTCGCGGGCCGCGAGCACGTCGGGGCGCTCGTGGACGGCGCGCTCCAGGAGCGCGTCGCGCCCCTCCCTCGCCAGCCCGGGCGGGACGGTGGCGCGGTCGAACCCCTCGGCCTGCACCTCGAAGTCGGGAACCGGTCCGCGCGCGCCGAGGAGGAACGCGAGCGCGACCTCGGCCGCGCGCAGGCTCGCCCGGTCGGCGTCCACCGCCTGGTCCGCCTCCAGCTTGACGGTCTCGATCCGCGCCAGGTCGGCCTCGGAGATGGCCCCTTCCTCGTAGCGGTGCCGCGACAGCTCGAAGGAACGGTTGGAGGCGTCGGCCACCTCGCCCGCGAAGTCGAGCGTGGCGCGGGCGAGCACCACCGCGGCGTATGCCGTCTTCACCTGGCCCTCGAGCGACCGGAGGGCGTCGTCGCGGGAGAGCCGCGCCGCGTCCAGCGCCGCGCGCGCCACGTCCACGCGCAGGCCGCGCTTGCCGGTCAGCGCGTCGAAGAGGGCGTTGCCGTCGGAGAGCGAGGCCGAGAGGGCGGGATCGGAGAGCGGGCGGCAGGGCGCGGCCGCGCCGGTCGCGTCGGTGCAGCTCCCGCGCGGATGGCTGCGCCCGTAGCCGGCCGACAGCGTGGGGTTGGCGATCGCGCCGGCGGCGGCGAGGTCGCCCCGCGCGGCCGCCACCTGCGCCTCGGCCGCGAGGAGATCGAGGCCGCGCTCGCGGAGGAGCCGGAGGGCGGTGGCGAGGTCGAGGCGCGCCGGGAACTGCGGGGGCTCGGGGGCGTGAGGAGGCGAGTCGGCGCGCGCGAGGGCGGCGAACGCGGCGAGCGCGCCGGCGGCGAGGGGGGTGGAGAGGCGTCTGCGGAGCTTCACGGACGGGTATGGTTCGCACGCACGGAGCGTCGATGGGGCGTCGAGGGCGGGACTCTAGCATCGGTCGGCGCCGTGCGGTTGCATCCGCGCATTGCGGATTGCAAGGGTCGCTCAGCGCAGGTAGCGGAGCACCGTGCCGTCCTCGGCGGCCGCCATGATCTCGGTCGGCGAGCAGTAGAGGCCGTAGAGGATCGGGCTGGTGAACGGCTGCGTGACGTTCTTCCAGCCGAGGTCGGTCGTGTAGTGCGCCACGCGTCCGTTGTCGCCCACCGCCCAGAGATCGTCTGCCGCCACGGCGCAGATCGCCCAGAGTCCGGCGCCCGTGGGCGCGAACACGTTCCCGAGAGCCGCGCCGTCCCAGTGGAACACTCCGTCCTGTCCGGCCGCCGTCGCGTCGTCGGACGCCGCCGCGGCGACTCCGCGCAGCGGGTGGTCGATGGTCGGCACCGGCAGCCCCGAGTCGGTCACGGCGTCGGAGGAGTCCACCCGGACATAGCGCGCCTTCCCGTAGTCCGGGTTGGGGTCGCCGTTGTCGAGGCTCTTCTTGTTCACCTCGCCGACGAAGTGCGTGGACCCGTCGCCGGCAGCGGTCGAGATCCCCCACCAGGCGACGGTGTCGGGCGTGTCGTACAGGAGATCCCACGCGGAGCCGTTCCACTTCAGGATCGCGCCACCGGAGTCGCCTGCGTACACCACGTCGTAGCCCGTGTTGCTCACGCCCCCCACCGAGAACAGGCTGAAGATGGTGCGGGCGAAGGGCGTCGTGAACGGCGCGATGGTCTCGACGTGCCAGGCGTTACCGTCCCAGTGCGCCCAGGTCGCGTCGGCCCCGACCGCCCAGACGTCGTTCGACGCCCTCGCCAGCACGGAGTTGAGATCCACGGCCGTGGGCGGCGACTTATCCACCCAGCGTGAACCATTCCAGAGCAGCGCCTTCCCGCCGACGCCCACCGCCCAGACCGCGTCGGGCGAGCTGCCGGACATGGAGAGCAGCGTCGTCGCCCCGAGCTTCTTGGGCGCGTAGTCCTGGCACCAGCCGCTGCCCGCGTCGCACACCAGGCAGTCCTTCCCGGTCTCGGGATCGCAGGCGTAGATGCCGCCGCTGTCGAACTTGACGCACCCGGAGAGCGCGGCGACGGCGGCGAGCGCGAGGAGGCGGCGCATCAGAAGGTCCCTCCCAGCGCCACGGCGGCGCCGCCGGGGAGCGGCGCGACCGCGACCCCCGTGCCGGCCTCGGGGTGGGTGAGCCGCCACGTCCCCCACCCGGCCATGACGGCGCCGACCGCGACCGCGCCCCAGCCGAGCGGGTTCACCAGCTTCGCCTGGTCCGCCTGGTCCCGGGTGACGGTCGCCGACCCGCGGTCGCCGGACTGCTGCTTGCTCCACTTCGAGTGAACGTCGAGCGACCACCACACCCCGACGCCGCCGGCGGCGAGCAGCGCCACGCCGGCGCCCACGCCGGTCCAGGCCGCTCCCCGGCCCTGCAGGAACGTCGGCTCCCAGCCCGAGTAGGGCGCGATGGCCTTCACGTTCCCGGTCCGGTGGGTGCCGGGGAAGACCTCGTCGAGCATGTCCTGGGTGGCGCGGACGAGGTCGTCGTCCGCACCGCGGACCATGCGCGCCGCGGAGGCGAGCGTCTTCCCGCCGCGGACGTCGATCCGGCGAAGCTCGATGACGTAGGTCTGGCCGACCTTCCCGATGCGTCCGTCCACCAGCTCGTCCACCCCGAGCGCGCCGCCCAGCGCCGTGGCGCAGTCGTCGCCCGTGCACCCCAGCATCTGCCGGGTCTTCTCCAGACCGAGCATCGCGGAGATCTCGTCCTTCGAGATGATCTGCGCCCCGGGCAGGCGGCCGCGCAGCTCGGTCGGGACGACGAGGCTGACCGCCTGGGCCAGCGCCGGCTCGACACCCGTGGCGGCGAGGTCCATCACGGCGATCTTCTTCGGCGGCGGCGCGGCGGCGAGCGCGAGCGCCGCGAGCAGCGAGGCGAGCGGCATCCGGCGAGGGTACTTGCCCGGGGAAGGGTCCCGCAACCCGGGTGGAGCGGGACGACCGCGTCGGCCACCTCCCCGCGCGGAGCGCGCGCGGGTTCTGCGACGGCGGCTCACGCGGGCGCGCTCGGCCGGGTCGGATGCCCGCCCACACATGCTTCCCGCGAGGCGCCGTGAGCCGTGACGCGGTGCGCGCCTCATCCCCTTGGCGGGACGACCCGAAATTGACACCCCGGAAAGCGGGGCGCTAACCTCGGGACCGCTTCGTCGCCCGTTCCTGGAGGCTTCATGCGTCGCGCCCTGGCGCCCACCGTCGCGGTCCTGCTCCTGCATGCCACGACGGCGGGGGCCACCGAACCGCTCGAGTTCAACCTGTCCCAGCTCGGAGCGCCGACCCAGGAGGCGTGGACGGCGCTCGGCGTCTCGGATCCGGCGGCGGCCAAGGCGGCCGCGGACGACGCGAAGAAGCGGTTCGCGTCGTTCTCGATCCAGACCCTCATGGCGATGTCGTCGTCGCTGCTCATCCCGGCGTCCACGACGGGGCACTCGGGCTTCGACATCGCCTTCGAGGCGTCGTACACCGGCGTCGACCCGAAGGTCATCGGCTCGAACGTGGCGCTGGGACCGCCGCTCAACGCGACCTTCACCGCGGTGGGTCCCTTCCCGTCGCACCACATGACGCCGTACGAGCTCACCGTCATGTCGCTCCACGTGAGGAAGTCCCTGCCCTTCAGCCTGGAGTTCGGCGGACGCCTCATGTACCTGGCGCAGTCGGCGACGTACGGGACGCAGCTCGAGGCGAAGTGGGCGCTCAACGAGGGGCTCGCGAACCTGCCGGACATCGCGCTGCGCATCGCCCACACCCGCGCGGTCGGCACGCTCGCCTGGAACGCGGGCGTGACCGAGTTCGACGTCCTCGTCTCCAAGCGGTTCGGGGTGAACGCGGTGGCGAGCCTCACGCCCTACGGGGCCGCGCGGTTCTCGTTCGTGAACGCCTCGTCGAGCGACATGAGCTGGAGCGTGAACCCCGCCGCGCCCGCCGGGATCGTCGCCGCCTTCCCGACGCTCAACACCACGATCTACCGGACCACGCTCGGCCTGCGGTTCACGACCTACGCGGTCTCGCTCGCTGCCGAGGGGACCTACTTCGCGGGCGCGAGCGTCGGGAGCGACTCCGGCAACTACCCGAAGCAGAGCCTCAAGGCGAGCTGGGGCGGCGCGGCGCGGCTCGGGTTCGAGTTCTAGGGCGGAGCGTCAGCGTCCGGTGGCGCGCCGGACCGCCTCGCGCGCCGCGCCGGGCACGTTCGAGATCACCGCGGCGGCGCCGAGCGCCGCGAGGCGCGCGATCTCCTCCGGCGCGTCCACCGTCCACACGTTCAGGGCGAGGCCGCGGCGGGACCACCTCCGGGCGCGCGCGGGGGTGACGAGGCGGCGGTCGGGGTGCACCGCGGCCGGCGCGAGCAGGCGGATGGCGAGGGCGGTGCGCAGCCGCCAGGCGTGTTCGGCGTCGAAGAGGAGGCCCACCGGGACCTGCGGCGCCGCCAGCCGGAAGGCGGTGAGGAGCCGGTAGTCGAAGGAGGAGACGACGACGCGCCCCCCGTCGCGCCGGCGCGCGAGGACGCTCGCCACCGCGCCCGCCAGCCCGAGGTCGCGGCCGCCGTCCGACTTCAGCTCCACGTTGACGACCGCCTGCGGGAACGACTCCAGGACCTGGTCGAGCAGCGGGACGCGCTCGCCGCGCCAGCGGTCGCCCTTCCAGGCGCCCACGTCGAGCGCCCGCACCGCCTCGAGCGGCGCACCGGGGATGCGCAGCGACGAGCCCGCGACGCGGGTCGCGGTCTCGTCGTGGAAGACGGCCACCTCTCCGCCACCGCAGCGCCAGACGTCGAGCTCGAAGCCGTCCGCGCCCTGCTCGAGCGCCAGCCGGAACGCGGCGAGCGTGTTCTCTGGCGCGTCCGCGCTCGCCCCGCGGTGGCCCAGCACCAGCGGCCGGCCGGCTGCGCGCGGGGCGCTGGGGCCGCCGGGCACCGATCACGCCCCCGGGGCCGCGGGCGGTCTGCCGTCCTTCCGCGGGGTCACGTCGATGGCGTCGTCCTCCTTGACCGCCTTCTTGAAGTTCCGCACGCCCTTGCCGATGGCGTCGCCGAGGGCGGGGATCTTGCTCGCCCCGAAGACGAGCACGACGACGAAGAGGACGACGAGCAGCTCACCCATTCCCATGTGCGATCCCTCGCGGGCGCGGAGCATAGCCGGGCGGCGGGAGGGGCGCCATCGGTCTTCATGATGGGGGTCGGGGTCGCGGTCGTGTGGTCGGCGTCGGGGTCGCGGTCGGGGTCGTGTGGTCGGCGTCGGGGTCGCGGTCGGGGTCGGGTTCGGGGTCGGGGTCGTGGTCGAGGTCGGGGTCGCGGTCGCGGTCGGGGTCGGGGTCGGGGCGAGGCCGCGGTCGGGCTCGCGGTGAACGTTCGAGCGCACAGAGCGCCGGGAGCGGCCCTGGCCCGAGGAGCGGAGCGCATGCGAGGGCTTGCCGCCTCCACTTCGGCCCATGCAGCAAGGAGTCCGGCCCGGCAGCGAGTACAGCGCGAGTGCCGGCGGAGCCCCCTGCAGCGGCTCCGGGTGCTCACCACGGTTCCGGGCGTCGGAGACGCCACCCACGCACTGCGCGGAGCGACGAGGGACAGGGCCGTCCCGGCGCGAGCCGCGCGAGGACGATCAGCCCGCGGGAGCTCGGTCGCGGTCGGGCTCGCGGCCGTGGCGGAGTTGGAGGCGGTCGGGCTCGAGGCCGTGGCCAAGGTGGAGTCCGTCGGGCTCGCAGCCGAGCTGGAGGTGGAGGATCTACCCCCCCGCGGTCCCCCGCTTCCCGCTAGCGAGCCGCGCCGCCACCTCGCGGACCAGGCCGTGGATGCTGCCGTCCCGCGCGACGTCGCGAAGGTCCTGCACCCCCAGGAACGGGAGCAGCTTCAGCGCCACCGCGGTCTCCGCGTACGGGTTCCGCACCACCGCGGCGGCGACCGCCGGGCGCGTGCGCCAGCGGCGCGCCTCGAAGAGCGCGCGCAGCGTCTCGGGGCGGCAGGGGCGGCGCGACGCGATCCGGACGGCGAACGCCTCGGTGAGCAGCGGGTTCGCGAGCAGCTCGCGGACCACCGCGGGGTCGCCCTCGGCGGCGAGCCGTGCCAGCAGGTCCGGGTCCCGGTGGGTGCGGGCCAGCGACTTCTTGTGCCCGAGCGTGAGCTGGGCGAGCCGCGCGTCGCGGTCGCGCGGCTCCCGGTACGCCTTTCGTGGCGCCGGCGAGACGAGCAGGCTCTTCACCTCGAGGAGCCCGCGGTCCGCGGCGGCCGCGTAGATGGCGGCGAGCGCCTCGTAGCCGAGGTCGGGTCCGGGCGCGGCCAGCGCCTGGCCGACGGCGGCAGCCGCGGCACGAGAACGGACGTCGCGCCCGCGCGAGACCACCGCGACCGCCTCGACGGCGCGCGCCGGCGGCCAGGCCGCCAGCGTCCGCGCCGCAGCGCGCGCCCGGATGGCGCCTTCCTCCAGGGCGCCGAGCCGGCGGGTCAGCGCCGCCGCGTCCTCGGTCGCGCGCGCGGAGGCCCCCGGCGGGCGCGCACCGCGGCCGGTCACCCCCCGCCTCCTCCCGGTGCGGCGGGAGCGTCGGCGTCACCCGCGGTGATCCGGAGCGCGGCGCCCGCCGCGTCGGGCGGCGCATCGGAGATGGCGATCAGGAACGGAACCGCCTCGCCCGACCGGATCGGGTGGGGCGCGCGGGACGCCGCGGCGCGGGCCGCGTCCTCGAGCGCCGCCTCGTCGCCCGCGAGCCACAGCTCCTCGGGCGTGGGCAG
>DATIWK010000193.1:0-19134 GCA_035519395.1 Anaeromyxobacteraceae bacterium
TAACGCGGGAGGGGGGTGGCGCCACCCGCGCCGGCGCTCACCCCTTGATCACCCCCATGGGCTCGAGCCGCGCCACGAGGCGGGAGATGCCGGCCCGGTCCATCACCCCCACGACGTCGGCGACGTCCTTGTACGCCTCGCTCATCTCCTCGCCGAGCGTCCGGCTGGCGCGGGCCATGACCTCGATCCCCTTCGCCTCCAGCTCCTTCGCGATCGACCGGCCGCGCGCGCGGCGGAGCGCCTCCCCCCGCGAGAGGAGCCGTCCGGCGCCGTGGCACGACGACCCGAACGTCTCCTCCATGGCCCGGGCCGTGCCGGCGAGGACGTACGAGTAGCGCCCCATGTCGCCCGGGATGAGCACGGGCTGCCCCACCGCGCGGTACGCCTCGGGGACCCGCGGATCCCCGGGGCCGAAGGCGCGGGTCGCGCCCTTGCGGTGGACGAGCACCCGCCGCGTGCTCGGGCCGGGGCCGCGCGCGCCGGGGTCCACCACATGCTCTTCCAGCTTGGCCACGTTGTGGCACACGTCGTAGAGGAGCCGCGCGCCGAGGTCGCGGTCCGGGACGCGCAGCGCGTGGCCGAGGGCGCGCACCGCGAGCCCCGTCATCACCTGCCGGTTCGCCCAGGCGAAGTTGGCGGCGGCCTGCATCGCGCCGAGGTACCGGCGGCCCTCGTCGCTGGCGATGGGCGCGCAGGCGAGCTGCGGGTCGGGCAGGTGCGCGTAGTCGTCGCCGAAGGAGGCGACGCGCGGCGCCAGCTCGGCGAGGAAGTCGTCGCAGACCTGGTACCCGAGACCGCGCGAGCCGGAGTGGATCTGGAGCGCGACGCGGCCGGGCAGCAGGCCGAACGCCTCGGCGGCGACGGGATCGTAGATCTCCGCGACGCGATCCACCTCCAGGAAGTGGTTGCCGCTCCCGAGCGTGCCGAGCTGATCCGCGCCGCGCGTCCGGGCCCGCGCGCTCACCGCCGGCGGGTCCGCTCCGGCGAGGCGGCCGCCCTCCTCGCACCGGTCCGCGTCGTCGCCGGCGGCGGCGAACCCGCGCCGCACCGCCCAGCGGGCGCCGGAGGCGAGCACCTCGTCGAGCTCGGCCGCGGAGAGGCGCGGGATGGCCCGCGACGCGCCGACGCCGGTGGGGATGTCGCGGTAGAGCTGGGCGACCAGCGCGTGCAGCTTGGGGTGGAGGTCCCCGGCGTCGAGCCCGGTGGTGATCACCCGCACGCCGCAGTTGATGTCGTAGCCGACGCCGCCGATGGGGAACCCGTAGCCCCAGTGGATGTCGGGCATCGCCAGCGAGAAGCGGAGGATGCCGGGGAGCTGCGCGACGTTGGCGACCTGCTGGAGGGCAGGGTCGTCGGGCGCGGGCGGGCCGACGGAGTAGACGCGGCCGGGCACCTTCATCCGGCCCTCGCGCGGGATCTCCCAGAGGTCGCCCTCGATCCGGCGCAGGTGCATGGCTCCCCCTAGATGTCGAAGACCGCCTGCGCGATCCACTCCGCGCCCACCCGCTCGAACCGGGCGGCGTGGAGCGTCACGGCCTTCACGTCGGCGCCGTCGTGGCGCGCGGCGTCCCAGCGCCCGAAGGCGATCACCGCCTCGGCGCCGCCCTCGTCGATGCGGACCGGCTCGCAGGCGGCCGGCAGGATCCGCTCGGTCGCGAAGCGGTAGAGCACCTCCCGCAGGAGGGCGACGGCGGCGAGCGCGCGGCCCGGCCCGCCGCGGACCGAGAGCCGCTCCTCGCGTTCCGGCTCGACGCGCCCGTTCCCCGCGAGCAGGCCCGCGAGCGCGAGGACCAGCCTGGCGAGGGCCTCCTCCGCGGAGGCGCCGCGGACGCGCACGCCGACGTCGGCGACGTGGCCGAGGTCCTCCCAGGGCTGCGGCAGGGCGAGGCGCACGGGGGCAGCTTATCGCCTCCTCGAGCTCCACGGAGCCGGCGAAGGCCCTTCTTCGGGCTCCCGCCGAACCGGGCGGTGGAGATGGGCGCGCAGATCGAGCTCTGAACCGCGGGGGCGGATCCGCGAGCACCCGGAATGCCCGTTCGCCCCGAGCATTGGCTGAAACCTCGAAACGTCGTCTAGTGCAGCCGTGCGCTGGCCCGACGCCCTCCGCTCCCTGCGGCACCGAAACCTGCGCCTCTTTTTCGGCGGCCAGGCGATCTCGCTGGCGGGCACCTGGATGCAGTCGGTCGCCCAGGGCTGGCTGGTGTGGCGGCTCAGCCACTCCTCGCAGCTCCTCGGGCTGGTGAGCTTCCTGGGGCAGGTGCCGGTGTTCCTGTTCGGCGTCTACGCCGGCTCGCTGGCCGACCGGTTCCCGCGGCGGCGCGTGGTGCTCGCCACCCAGACCAACGCCATCGTCCAGGCGTCGATCCTCGCCGGCGTGACGCTCACCGGCGTGGTTCGCCCCTGGCACGTGCTCGTGCTCGCCGGGATGCTGGGCATGACCTACGCGTTCGAGATCCCCGCCCGCCAGGCGCTCCTCGCCGACATCGCCGGCGAGGACATGTCCAACGCCATCGCCCTCAACTCCTCGATCGTGAACGCGGCGCGGGTGGTGGGGCCCGCCCTCGCCGGCTGGCTGGTGGCGCTCGTCGGCGAGGGGTGGTGCTTCGCCCTCAACGCGCTCTCCTTCGCCGGGACCTACTACGCGCTGTGGGTGATGGACCCGCCGCCCCAGCCCGCACACCACGGGAGCCGCCGCGCGCACCTCCTCGCCGGCCTCGCCTACGCCGGCAAGACCGCGCACGTCCGGGCGCTCCTCGCGCTCCTCGCCGTGTCGAGCATCTTCGCCATGCCCTACCAGGCGTTGCTCCCGGTGGTCGCGGGCGACGTGCTGCACGGGCAGGCGCCGCTCTACGGCGCGCTGCTCGCCTGCGCGGGGGTGGGAGCGCTCGGCGGCGCCATCCTGCTCCTGCTGCGCAAGGGCCTCGCGGGCCTGGGCCGCCGGGTGGGGCTGGGCGCCTCCGCGCTCGGCGCCGGCGTGCTGGGCGTGGGCCTCTCCCACCACTTCGCGGTCACCGCCGCCGCGCTCCTCCTCTCGGGGTTCGGGTTCATCACGCAGATGGCCGGGACCATGACGCTCCTGCAGGGGCTCGCCCCGGCGGACATGCGCGGCCGGGTGATGGGGCTCTTCTCGACGCTGTTCGTGGGCGTCCAGCCGTTCGGGGCGCTCGCCGCCGGGTTCGTGGCGAGCCGCATCGGCGTGTCCCGGACGCTGGTCGCGGGCGGGGCCGTGGTGCTCGGCGCCAGCGTCGCGTTCCACGCCGCCCTCCCGGCGCTCCGGCGGACCGTGCTCGCCCAGCACCCGACCCTCTTCCCGCCGAACGCCACCTGAGACGGCGATGCCGCGCGAACGCGCCTGACCGATGCCGCCCGACGCCCCAGCCCAGCCTGCGAGGAGCCCCTGGCTCGTCTTCTCCGCCGTGGCGGTGGGGAACTTCATGTCCACGCTGGACGGCAGCATCGTCAACGTGGCGCTCCCCACCCTGGGGCGCGAGCTGGTGGTCCCCATCGCGCGGCTGCAGTGGATGGTCTCGGCGTACCTGCTCGTCATCAGCGCCACGCTGCTCACCGCCGGTCGGCTCGGGGACCTCCTCGGGCACCGGCGCGTGTTCGTGGGCGGCCTCTCGGTCTTCACGCTCGGCTCCGCGCTCTGCGGCCTCTCCTCGTCGCTCGGGGCCCTGGTGGCCTCGCGCTGCCTCCAGGCGCTGGGCGCGACCGCCATGATGGCCATCGGGCCGGCCATCCTCACGGCGGTGTTCCCGCCCGGCATGCGCGGCCGGGCGCTGGGGGCCATCGGCAGCGTGGTCGCGCTCGGCCTCACCGCGGGGCCGCCCATCGGCGGCGCGATCGTGCAGGCGCTGTCGTGGCGCTGGATCTTCTTCGTGAACCTGCCGGTGGGCGCGGCCGGCGTCGCCTGGGCGCTGCGCGTGCTCCCGCGCGGGCGCGCCGCGGCGCGGGCGGGGCTCGACCTGCCCGGCCTGGCGCTCTTCGCGGCGGCGCTGGGGCTGGTCCTGCTCGCGCTCGACGCGTTCCCGCGCGGCGGCGGCGCGCTCCCCCTCGCCGCCGCGGGCGCGGGCGCGGCGGCGCTCTTCGTGGTGCGGGAGCGGCGCGCCGCCGTCCCGGTGCTCGACGCGGTGCTGCTCCGGAGCCGCGCCTTCTCCGCGGGGCTCGCCGCCGGGCTCCTCTCCTACGCTGCGATGTTCTCGCAGACGTTCCTCACGCCCTTCTACCTGGCCCGCGTGAAGGGGCTTCCGCCGGGCGGCCTGGGGCTGATGCTCGCGGCGGTTCCGGTGGCGCTCTCCGTCGCGTCCCCGGCCGCGGGGTGGGTGAACGATCGCGTCGGGCCGCGGGGGGTGAGCCTGGTGGGCCTCGCCACGCTCGCCGGAGGGCTGCTGGCCCTGTCGGCGTGCGGCGCGGAGGACGGGCTCCCCTCGGTCGCGGCCCGGCTCGCCCTGTGCGGTGCGGGCATGGGGCTCTTCCAGGCGCCGAACAACGCGGCGGTGATGGGCGCGGTGCCGCGCGAACGGCTCGGCTCCGGCGGCGGGCTCCTCGCCACCGCCCGCAACGTCGGCATGGCGGCTGGCGTGGCGATCTCCGGCGCGCTCTTCGCGAGCCGCGCAGGCGGCGCGGCGGACGTGCCCGCCTTCCTGTCGGGCTGGGCGCTGGCGCTCCGCGCCGGGGCCGCGCTGGCGATCGCGGCGGGGCTGGTGTCGCTGGTGCGGAGCGCGCCGGCGGGCCGTGGAGGCCGTGGCGGAGCGGACGGGGCGTGATCCCGCTGCGGCGCCCGGGCGGCGGGCCGCCGGGAGCGGGAGCGACCGCTTACCGGAGGCGCGCGGGCGGACGTCGTCGTTGGTCGTCCGCGCTGAGTGGCTGGAGAAGGGGGCGGGCGCCGCGGCGTCTCCGCGGGAGGGGAGCGTCCTGCCGTGATCGGCTACCGAACCATCCTCGCTTCCGGCGCGCAGTCGCGCACGTCGATGGGCTGCCTCTGCTTGTGGCGGGTTCTGCCGCGCGGAATCCATTACTTTGAGTGATTACCACTTGGGGTGCGTGTTAGAAATCATTTGACGGTCTTGTGTGGCAAACGCGCTCCCGCCCGCAGGTCGCCACGGGAGCGCGTCTCTCGCCGCGCAGGATCGCGCTGGAGCGCGCCGCGCGGCGCCGTGGCTCGAACCGGCGGGGTCGCCGCTCGCGTCCCTGATCCGGGCAGCCAGGGGCCTTCCCGGAGCGTTCGAGAACCCGTGGTAGGAAGATCGTGCACCGGAGGTATACACCATGCACGCGCTCGCTCCCTGTTCCCTCGACTCCGCTTCTCTCGCCGGCCGGCTCCGCGACCTCGCCGGTGACGAACGGCAGGTCCAGGTCGACTTCCTCCTCCACCTGGACGAGTTCGACCGCCGACAGGAGTACCTCGCCGCCGGGTTCGGCTCCCTCTGGGACTTCTGTCTGCGCGAGCTGCACCTCCGGGAAGGCGCGGCCGGCCGGCGGATCGCGGCGATGCGCGCCCTGAGGCGCTTCCCGAGGCTGGAGAGCCCGCTTCGGGATGGTCGCATCTGCCTCTCGACTGCCCCGCTCCTCGCGCAGGTCCTCACCGAGGAGACCTTCGACGACCTCGTCGCCCAGGCGGCGTTCCGGACCAAGGCAGAGGTGGAGCACCTAGTCGCGTCGATCCAGCCGCGGACTGCTCCTCGGGACGGGCTGCGGAAGCTGCCGGAGGCGAGGGCTGCCAGTCTGGCTCAGCCGCAGGACGGCATCGCCGAGGCGCCGTCGCTCCTGGCACGCGGGACCGAGGATCCCAGGAACGCTGACGGAGATCTGGCTGCCGTCGCGCTCACCGCCTCGGCCGTCGTGGTTCGCACCCACACGGCTCCGGCGCGTGCATCGTCTCCCCCCGCCGAGCTGCGCGCCGTCTCCGGCGACGAGTGGTCGCTTCGGGTGACCATCGACGGCGCCCTGAAGGCCGACTTGGAGTCCCTCGCCGCCCTTCTCTCCCACAAGGTGCGGCGGAACGACTACGCCGCCCTGCTCCGGGAGGCGGTCCGCTGCGGGATCGAGAAACACGGGAAGCGCCGCGGCGCCGTTCCTCCATCGCGGAAGCGGGCGAAGCCTGCGCCGTCCGAGACGAACGTTGCGGATTCGTCGCGGCGGATCCCCGCCGAGGTGAAGCGCGCCGTCTTCGAGCGCGACGGCGGGTGCTGCGCGTGGGTGAGCAAGGACGGCCGCCGCTGCGGAAGCCGGTGGCAACTGGAGTACGACCACATCAAGCCCGTCTCGCAGGGCGGGAAGTCCACGGTCGAGAACGTTCGCGTGGCCTGCCGGGCCCACAACTTCTTCCACGCGGAGGAGACCCATGGACGAGCGCACATGGCGAAGTTCCGCCGCGAGCCACCCGGCAGGACCCAGGCGGGTGAAAGTGCTATCGCTGGGGACAGTGACTCGCAGTGCAATGACAGTCGCACCGCGAGCCAGGCCTGGTCCGACGGCGGGCTGAGCGTCTCGTTTCAGGGCGGATGAACGCTCATGTGGCGCGGCGTGTACGCCCGCCGCCTACAGCAGCGCGCCCTGCTTCCCCCGCGGCCGCTCGCGCCCGAGGTGCTCGTACGCCATCGGGAGCGCGACGCGGCCCCGCGGCGTGCGCGCCAGGAAACCCTCGCGCACCAGGAAGGGCTCGTAGACGTCCTCGACCGTGTCCGATTCCTCGCCCACGGCCGCGGCGACCGCGTCCACGCCCACCGGTCCCCCGCCGAACGTGTCCAGCACCACCGTGAGGATGCGCCGGTCCATCGCGTCGAGGCCGCGCGCATCCACCTCGAGCCGCTGCAGGGTGATGTCGACGATCTCCCGCGTGAGCCGCCCGTCGCCCTCGACCTGGGCGAAGTCCCGCGCGCGCTGCAGGAGCCGGATGGCGATGCGGGGCGTCCCGCGGGCGCGCCGCGCCAGCTCCTCCGCGCCCGCCGGGTCGACGGGGAGGTCGAGCTTCCGCGCGGCGCGGACCGCGATCTCCTTCAGCTCCGCCGTCCCGTAGTGGTCGAGCCGCTCCTGGATGGGGAACCGGTCGCGGAGCGGACTCGCCAGCAGCCCGGTGCGCGTGGTCGCGCCGACGAGCGTGAACCGCTCCAGCTTCATCTCCATGGTCTGCGCGCCCAGCCCCGCCCCCAGGACCACGTCGAAGCGGAAGTCCTCCATCGCCGGGTAGAGCGCCTCCTCGACGGCGGGGGAGAGCCGGTGGACCTCGTCGATGAAGAGGATGTCGCGCGGGGCGAGCGCGGTGAGAAGCCCGGCGAGGTCGCCCTTCTTCACCAGCGCCGGCCCGCTCGTCACGTGGAGCGCGACGCCCAACTCGCGCGCCAGGATGTGGGCGAGCGAGGTCTTGCCCAGGCCGGGCGGGCCGCAGAGGAGGACGTGGTCGAGCGCGTCGCCGCGCGTCCTGGCCGCCTGCGCGTAGACCCGGAAGTTGGAGACGATCTTCTCCTGCCCGACGTACTCGTCGAAGGTCGCCGGCCGGAGCGACTGCTCCAGCTTCTCCTCGCCCTCCTCGGCCCCGGGCGAGACGTCGCGGACGGGCTTCACGGACATGCCGGCGGAGCGTAGCACGCGGCGCCCACGGAGTTCGCCCGCTCACCCCCGCAGCAGCTTCAGCGCCTCGCGCAGGAGCTCGTCGAGCTTCTTGCCGTCCGCGGAGTCCTTCAGGGCGGCGGCGGCCTCCTCGGCCTGCTGCGCCCGGTAACCCAGGTTCACGAGCGCTTGCGAGAGCTGCTCGAGCGGACCCGCTCCCGCCCGCGGCCGCGCCGGGCCGGCGGCGCGGGCCAGCACCACGAGCTTCTCCTTCAGCTCGACCACCAGCCGCTCGGCGGTCTTCTTCCCGACCCCGGGGACCTTGGTCAGCCGGGCGACGTCGCCCGCCGCGACCGCCTGCGCGAGCTCGCGCGGCGCGATGCCGGAGAGGATGTTCTGCGCGGCGCGCGGCCCGACGTTCTTCACCGACATGAGCTCGTGGAAGACCGCCTCCTCCTCCTCGGTCGCGAAGCCGAACAGGTCGAGCACGTCCTGCCGCACGTGCGTGTGGCAGCGGAGGGTGGCACGCTCGCCGACCCCGGGCAGCGCCGCGAGCGAGGCGGAGGAGAGGTGGACCCGGTAGCCCACGCCGCCCACGTCCACGATGGCCTCGTCCTCGCCCTTCTCGGCGACCGTGCCGCTCAGCCGCGCGATCACGGCGCCCTCCGGTGATCGCGGACCGCCGGGACGAGCCGTGCCGCGGCGGCGTGCGCGCGGCGCGGGACGGCCCCGGCCGGCTGCGGGCGGCGCGCCAGGTGGCAGACCGCGAGGGCGAGCGCGTCCGCCTCGTCGGCCACGCGGGCGGCGACGCCCAGGAGCGCCCGGGCGGTCCGGACCATCTGGTCCTTCGAGGCGCGGCCGGAGCCGGTGAAGGCGAGCTTGACCGCGGCCGGGGCGTACTCGAACACGGGAAGGCCGGCTCGGGCGGCGGCGACGAGCGCGACGCCGCGCGCCTGCCCGAGCGCGAGCGCCGAGCGCGGCGAGACGCCGGAGAAGACCTGCTCCACCGAGACCGCCGCCGGGCGGGCGCGCCCGATCACCGCGGCGAGCCCGTCGAGGATGGCGGCCAGCCGCTCCGGGATGGGCCGGTCGCCCGGCGCGATGACGCCAGACTCGACCACCCGGAGCCGCCTGCCGTCGCGCTCGACCACGCCGAAACCGCAGCGGCGCGAGCCGGGGTCGATGCCGAGGACGATCACGCGCGCATGGTAGCAGACGCTGAACGAGCGTCCAGCCGCGGTCACCACGAGGCCGGCCGGACCAGGCGGCGCGGGCGCCGGCCCATCGTTCGCACCAGCAGCCAGCCGGTGAGGAAGCCGCCGATGTGGGCGAACACGGCGACTCCCGGCGCGCCGCCCAGGAAGACGGACAGGACCTGGAGGACGAACCACAGCCCGATGAAGACGGCGGCCGGCAGGAAGAGGACCCGGATGAAGATGACGAAGAACACGAGCGTCTTCACGTTGGCGCGGGGGAACATCACCATGTAGGCGGCGAGGACGCCCGCGATGGCGCCGCTGGCGCCGACCATGGGCACCTCCACGTCCCCCATGACCGCGCTGGCCACGACCTGCGCCAGCGCCGCGGCCACGCCGCACGCGACGTAGAAGAGCACGAAGCGCAGGCGGCCCAGCGCGTCCTCCACGTTGTTCCCGAAGATCCAGAGGAACAGCATGTTCGAGCCGATGTGCAGGAAGCCGCCGTGCAGGAACATGCTGGTGAGGATGGTGAAGGGCGGCGGAACGACGTCCGGCGGCCAGATGTCCCGCCCGGTGAGGATCTCGTAGGGGATGGCGCCGCCGCGCAGCGCGGACAGGTCCAGGCCCGCCACCCCGATCTGCCAGGCGAACGCCGCGACGTTGACGGCGATGAGCGCGACGGTGACGACCGGCGTTCGCTCGATGGGCGCGTCGTCTTGGAGCGGGATCACGCGTCGGTTCCAGTGCCGGCCATGCTATACCGCGGCCCCTCGGATCCTCGGGCAGATCGACGAGGGCCTGACACGGATGTCGCGGTGCGCAGGAGGCCGGTGGGCGGCTACGGGTGCGGCAGGATGACCCCCGCGCTGGGCGTCGCCGATTCGGCCGAAAAAGCGTCGTATCTTCGTTCGGTTCCGACGGTGCCGGACGCGGGCGATCGGCGGGACCGGTCCGGTCCGGTGGCACGTCGATTGCTCAATCACGGCGCGCCGAACGCCCGAGAGGGGTCTCCTCATCTATGTCTCACTGGAATCAACGGACGGTTGCGAAGCGCGTGTCGTGCACCGGGGTGGGCCTCCACTCCGGGAAGCCCGCGACCTTGACGCTCGCC
Source organism: Anaeromyxobacteraceae bacterium (assembly GCA_035519395.1). Classification (GTDB taxonomy): domain Bacteria; phylum Myxococcota; class Myxococcia; order Myxococcales; family Anaeromyxobacteraceae; genus Anaeromyxobacter. The sequence goes on from DATIWK010000193.1 coordinate 9,859, forward strand.
CCGGCGCCGGCCGACGCCGGCATCAGCTTCGTCCGCATGGACCTCGGCGTCGAGATCCCCGCGCGCAACGAGCACGTCTTCGACACCACGCTCTCGACCAACGTCGGGATCGGGCGGGCCCGCGTCCACACCGTGGAGCACGTGCTCGCCGCGCTCCACGGGATGGGCGTGGACGACTGCCGCGTGGAGGTGGACGGGCCCGAGGTCCCCATCGTCGACGGCTCCGCCGCCCCCTTCGTCTGCATGATCCAGGAGGCCGGGCTGAAGGTGCTCGGCGCCGGACGCCGCTACCTGGTGGTGGACCGGCCGGTGGAGGTCCGCGACGGCGATCGGCTGGTGCGCCTCGAGCCCTCCGACGTCCTGAGCGTCGAGTTCACCGCCGACTTCGACCACCCCCTCGTCACCGACCAGAGCTTCAAGGCGGTGGTGACCGATCGCGCCTTCGATCGCGAGATCTCCCGCGCCCGCACCTTCTGCTTCCGCAAGGACATCGAGCGCATGCAGGCGGCCGGACTCGCCAAGGGCGGCAGCCTCGAGAACGCCATCGTGGTGGACGAGTTCTCGATCATGAATCCCGAGGGGCTGCGCTTCCCCGACGAGTTCGCGCGCCACAAGGTGCTCGACGCGATCGGCGACCTCGCGCTGTTCGGGCTGCCGGTGGTGGGCGCGCTGTCGGCCGTGAAGAGCGGCCACGCGATGAACCAGTCGCTGGTGCGGAAGGTCCTGGCGGATCCCACCAGCCACCGCGTGGTGCGCATCACCGCCGAGGCGGAGGCGCCCGCGCGCCGCCCCGCGGCGGCCTCGTCCCTCGCCGCCGCCGAGGGCTGATCCACGCCCCGTGAACAGGTGAGCCGCGCCCGCGACGGCGCGCGGCTCCCCGCTCGCGTGGAGCTCCTCCCCCGCGGCGGGACCGCGCCCGGTGCGAGCGGAGGCGGCGCTACCAGGTGCCGAAGCGCCGCCGCGCCTCGGCGGCGAGGACGTCGCGGTGGGACGGGTGGGCCACGGCGATGAGCGCGGCGGCGCGCTGGCGGAGGTTCTTCCCGAAGAGGTCGGCGATCCCGTGCTCGGTGACGACGAAGTGGACGTGCGCCCGCGTGGTCACCACCCCCGCGCCCGGCTTCAGGTACGACACGATGCGGGACTCGCCGGTGGAGGTCACCGAGGGCAGCGCGATGATCGGCTTGCCGCCCTCCGAGAGCGCGGCGCCGCGGATGAAGTCCATCTGGCCGCCCACGCCCGAGTACTGGCGGTCGCCGATCGAGTCGGCGCACACCTGTCCGGTGAGGTCCACCTCGATGGCGCTGTTGATCGCGCACACCTTGGGGTTCCTCCGGATCACCGCGGTGTCGTTCACGTACGCCATGTCGAGCATGGCCACCAGCGGGTTGTCGTCGAGGAAGTCGTAGAGCCGGCGCGAGCCCAGCGCGAACCCGGCGACGATCTTGCCGGGGTGGATCCGCTTGGCCTCGCCCGTGACCACGCCCTTCTCCACCAGGTCCACCACGCCGTCGGAGAGCATCTCGGTGTGGATGCCGAGCCGGTGGTGGTCGGCGAGCGCCGCCAGCGTGGCGTCGGGGATGGCGCCGATGCCGATCTGCAGGGTGGAGCCGTCCTCGACCAGCTCGGCGCAGTGCCCCCCGATCTCCCGCTCGATCTCGGAGGGCTCCCCCGGGGCGACCTCGTGGATGGGCTCGTCCACCTGCACCATGAAGTCGATGGCGTCCACGTGGATGAGGCCGTCGCCGTGGGTCCGCGGCATGCGCGGGTTCACCTGGGCGATGACGGTGCGCGCCGTCTGCACGGCGGCTCGCGACACGTCCACCGACACGCCCAGCGAGCAGAACCCGTGCCGGTCCGGCGGCGACACGTGGACGAGCGCCACGTCGAGCGGGAGGATCCCGGAGCGGAACAGCAGGGGCACCTCGGAGAGGAAGACCGGCAGGTAGTCGGCCCGGCCCTCCTCCACCGCGGTGCGGACGTTGGGGCCGACGAAGAGGGCGTTGACGCGGAAGCTCTTCTCCATGCCGGCGGCCGCGTAGGGGGCGGCCCCCTCGGTGTGCAGCGAGACGATCTCGACCACGCGCAGCTCCGGAGCGCGCGCGGTGAGCGCCTCGACCAGCCGCCGCGGCGCGGCGGCCACGCTGTGGACGAAGACGCGGTCTCCCGACTTCACGACGGAGACGGCTTCCTCGGCGGTGACGGTGCGGCTCATCTGTCGCGAGCTCCGGGCTCAGGGGGCACCCAGGATAGCAGCCGCCGGGGCGGCGCGGAAACCGGCATGGCCGGGCCCGCGCTCGCCGCGCCGCCGTCCGGGCGGCCGGGCGCGCGGCGGTGGAGCGGCGGATCGAGGGGGGGCCTCACCGCATGTCCCAGGCGAGCTTCGCGGCCAGCGCCAGGGCGACCGCGACCACGACCCGCCGGACCAGCGCGTCGCCCCGCCGGACGGCGAGGTGGGCGCCCAGCCAGCCCCCCGCGAGCTGCGCCGCCGCCATGGGCACCGCGATCCGCCAGATCACGGCCCCGTGCGAGGCGAAGAGGGCGACCGCGGCGAGGTTCGAGGCGAAGTTCACGACCTTGGCGTCGGCGGACGCGCGCGCCGGCCCGTCGCCGAGGAACGCCACGAACCCGAGGATCAGGAAGGTGCCGGTCCCCGGGCCGAAGAACCCGTCGTACGCTCCGATGGCGAGGGCGATCGCGGCCGCCACCGCGCTCGCCCCGCGCCGCACCTCGTGCCCCGACCGCGGGGGCCTGGCGCGGCGCGTCCCGACGAACACCGCGGCGAAGATCAGCAGGCCGAGCACGACGGGGCGTAGCCGCTCCGGCGACATCCGGAGCACGAGCCAGGCGCCCGCGAGCGAGCCGGCCAGGCCGGCCGGGAAGGTGACCCGCGCCCGGGCGGTCTCCACCAGGCCGGCGCGCGCGAAGCGCGCCAGCGCGGCGCCCGATCCGAACACCGACTGGCCCTTGTTCGTGCCGAGCGCGAGGTGCGGCGGCAGGCCGGCCCAGAGGAGGGCCGGGACCGTGAGCAGGCCGCCGCCGCCGCCGATGGCGTCCACGGTGCCGGCCAGCAGCGCCACGGCGGCGAGGATCGCGACGCGGGCAGGGGACGGGTCGGCCACGGCGACGCGTCATAGCACGGCCGGGCCGCGCCCGAGCGGGGGGCGGCGCCCGCGGTGTACAGTCGCCGGCGATGCCAGCCCGCCGCGAGGTCTGGAGGATCGATCGGCCCGGCTCGCTCGATCGTCTCGCGCGCCGGACCGAGGACCTCGAGGACCCCGGGCCCGGCGAGGCGCGGGTGCGCGTCGAGGCGGTCGGGCTCAACTTCGCGGACGTGTTCGCCTGCCTCGGGCTCTACTCGGCGACGCCGCGCGGCTCCTTCGTGCCCGGGCTCGAGTGCGCGGGCACCGTCGAGCTGGTGGGGCCGCCCGTTGCGGGGGCGGCGCTCCGCTTCGCTCCCGGCGATCGCGTGATGGCGCTCACGCGCTTCGGCGGCTACGCCACGCGCCTCGTCGCCGACGTGCGCTACCTCCGCCCGCTGCCGGCGGGCTGGAGCGCGGCGGAAGGGGCCGCCTTCCCGGTGCAGGCGCTGACGGCGTGGTGGGGGCTGGTCCGGCTCGGCGGATTGAGGGCCGGCGAGACCGTGCTGGTCCAGTCGGCGGCGGGCGGCGTGGGGCTGGCAGCGCTGGAGATCGCCGAGGCCGTCGGCGCACGCGTCATCGCCGCGGTGGGCGAGGGGGCGAAGCGGGACTTCCTCCTGGGCGCGCGCGGGCTCCGCCGGGAGGCCGTGGTCGTCCGCGACCGGCGTCGCTTCGGGCGGCAGCTCGATGCAGCGCTGGTCGCGCTCGGCGCCGGCGGGCTCGACCTGGTGCTCGACGCGGTGATGGGGCCCTTCTTCCGGCCGGCTTTCGAGCGGCTCCGCCCGGAGGGGCGCCACGTGGTCCTCGGCGCCGCGGACCTCATGACCGCCGGGCCGCGCCCGGCCTGGCCGCGGCTCGTGGCGCGATGGCTGCGACGCCCGCGCGTCGATCCGCTCGCCATGATCTCGGCGAACCGGGCCCTCTTCGGCTTCAACCTCATCTGGCTGTGGCACGCCGCCGACAGGCTCGACGGCGCCTACGGGGAGCTCGAGCGGCTGCTGCGGAGGCGCCCGCACCTGGGCGCGGTCGTGCCGTTCGAGCGCGCGCCGGAGGCCCTGAGGCTGCTGCAGGGCGGCTCCACCGTGGGGAAGGTCGTGCTCGACGTCGCGGGAGCGGACGCGTGACCGGCCGGCGTCCCGGCCAGTGCGTCGCCGATCCCGCCAACGCCGCGCTGTTCCCGTTGACGAAGGCGTGCACCCTCGCGACGGCGCCGAGCTTCGCGTGCGGCGGCGGCGGTGCCACCGCGAACCAGTCCGCCGGCGGCTGGTTCACCTGCGGCGCGCTCGGCGGCTACCAGGTGCTCAATCCCATCGTCCCCAGCTCGGTCCCGCCCGCGGGGACGCCCGCGACGCCGAAGTTCGTGTGGCCGGTGCTCAACCCGCCCGACTACCAGCCGGACAAGGGGACGTTCCCCGGCGCGGACTACTACGAGCTCAACCTGCACGAGTCGTGGGGGTTCCAGACGCTCGCCAACCTGGGCGCGTTCCCGAACCCGCCGGCCGCGTACCCGAAGCAGTCGGAGAGGAGCGGCTCGAGGTCGTTCAGGCCGCGCGCGACCGCGACGCCGGCGGGCCCGGCCGCGCCGGGCGCGCGAGCTGCGGCACCGCCTCCCAGGAGTCCTGCGGGGGGCGGCGGCGGGCGCGGGGCCAGCACCACGGGCAGCGGCGCCGGCGCGACCGGCGACGCGCCGGGCGGGAGGCGGCTCACGTCGCGGGTGCCGCCGGCGGCGTCCGGGACGGCCGCCGCGGTGGGGGGCGGCGCGGGATCCGCCGCGGCGGGCGCGCCTTCGCGCGTGGCGAGGTAGATGGCCACGACGGCGCCCGCCCCGAGGAGCAGGATGGCGGCCGCGGCGGCGACGGCGACGGCGAAGCGGGGCATGGGCGCCTAGAACCTCACCTCCACCACCACGGCGTCCTTCCTCGGGCTGCCGGACGGGAGGAGCCTGGCGCGGTAGGTGCCGCCGATCGTCCAGGCGCCGCGGGCCGCCGGATCCGGCGTCGCGCGCGTGAGCGTCAGGGTGACCTCGCCGCGCTGCGAGCTCGTCTTGGTGGCCGTGTAGAGGGTGCCGCTCTCCACCGCGACCCGCGCCATTCCGTGGCCGAGCGTGTCGAGCGTGTAGGTCCTTGCGCTCACCGGCTCGGGGACCTCGAACGCGCCCGGGTCGTAGGACGGGACACCATCGGGGAAGGACCTGGGCGCGACGACGAAGACCGCCTTGCCACCGGGGCCACGCGCCAGCGTGGCGGTGCATTCGAACTTTCCCTCGACGGCGCCCGAGAGCGTGCCGCTGCAGGCGGGCCGGGTGTCGCCCGCCGCCGCAGGTCCGGGCGCGCCGCCGAGAACACCGAGGACACCGAGGACACCGAGTGCCGCGCGCATGTCAGTTCCCCACCGGCGCACCCGCGGGGACGGGGACGCCGGCGCTCGCGAGGAGGGTCTCCACCTCCACGATCGCGCCCTCCAGGCGGTCGTCGAGCGCCTTCATCCGCCCGGCCGCGGGGACGGCCCGGCGCAGGCACTGCTCCACGTCGAGCCGTGCCTCGCCGACCTGGGTGGCCTTCGTCGGGCCGGGATCGACGGCCAGCGCGTTCGCGAACATCAGGGCCGGATACCGGCAGACCAGGCGAGGGTCGATCGGCCACGGGGCGGCCAGCGTGGTCGCGACGTCGCTCCACGCGGCGCCGAGCCCGGTGGCGATCTCGGCGGCCCGCGGAGAGGCCGCGGAGCCGCTCCGGGCGAGGGCGTCGAGCCGCTCGGCGAGCGCGCTCCCCCTGGCCCCCGCCTGGAGCCGGGTCGCCCGGTGGCGCTCCACCGGGATGGCGATGCTCACGTCGTGGGCCTGCTGCCAGAGGGCCCGATCCTCGGCGGACGCAGCGGGCGGCGGTGCGTCGGCGTCGGCCGGCGCCTGGGGCACCGGGGCGGGTGGACGGACGGCGGCCGGCGCGGCGGAGCCCAGGGCGGGGGAGGCGGAGGCGAGCAGCGCGGCGGCGAGCGTGGCGAGGGTCATGTCGGCGGCGGATCATAGCAGCCTCGCCGGCCGAAACCGGCGCGCCGGCGGCGCGGCTGGAGGGCGCACCCGGGGCGACGCGTGCCCGGGGTCGGTGCTGCCGGTGCCGCCGCCGGCGATAATGGCCGCCCGCTGGTCCGGCGTCGCCCGGGCCGCAGGGAGGGATCATGACGGTCCAGGCCATCGTCCTCGCGTGTACCCTCGCTGCCTCTCCGGCGGCGCAGGGCGCCGCGGCCGCCGCCCCGCCGCAACCGGTGGCCGGCGAGTTCTGGCGGGCGGCCCGCTGGGGAATGACGGCCGAGGAGGTCGTGAAGGCCTTCCCCGGCGAGGCGGTCCGGCTCGACCCGGTGCTGATGCTCAAGGACGGGAACGACGTCGCCGTGGGGATCGACCACCACCTGGTGGAGGGGCGCGAGTTCCGCGTCCGCTTCGTCTTCCACGAAGGCCGGCTCGTCATCGTGAGCCTGCGGACGCCGGAGCGCACGCCGGCGCTGGCGGACGCCTACCAGGCGCTCGATCGCCACCTCGCCGCCCTGATCGGCAGGCCCGGCGAGCACACCGCGGACGACAGCTTCGTCGACATGCGGCAGACGCGCTGGAACGTGGGGCGGAGCATCGTCGACCTGAAGTACGTCGCCGGCGCGCTCGTGGTGATGTGGGCGGACGCCGCGGCGGTGCCCTAGCGGCCGATCGCCCGCCCGCGCACCAGGGTGCGCCTGGAACGCGAAACGGCCGGCGGTGTCCCGCCGGCCGCTCGCTTCCGGGGAGCGCGCGCCCTACTTGCGCTTCTCCTCGATCTCCTTGGCCAGCTTCTCGAGCTCGGCGGGCGTCTTCCCCTCGGCGGGCTTCTCCTCGCCGGGCTTGCCGGTGAAGTGCGCCTCGCCGGGCAGCGGCATCCCGGGGGACATGGTGGCGGCGAGGTCCTCGGCGCCGCGGCGCGCGAAGATCCCGACCTTGCGGCCGATGGCGTAGGCGAAGAGGGCGAAGCCGATGAAGGGCAGGAACATGAGGAAGAGCGCGCCCATCACCGGGACGATGGCGAAGAGCATGAGGAAGGGGACCTTCACGTACTTCGTCCCTGCGTCGCCCGGGAGCTTGCCGCCCTCCTGCGGGACGACCTCGACCGCGAGGCTCTTCGGGTTCCAGTAGTAACCGCCGTTCACCTTCATGCCGCCGACGTTCTTGGCCATGACTTCCTCCGTGACTCGAGTGAGAGGTCCAGGATCCCGTTCACTTCTCGTTGCGACGCTCCGCGATCTCCTTGCCCAGGTCCTCGAGCCGCGCGTCGTCGGCGAGCGGCCCCTTCTCCTCCACGCCGGCGTTCTCCGCGTCCTTGCCGGTGAAGTGGGCCTCGCCGGGCCGCCAGCCGGGGGTCATCGTGGCCGCGAGGTCGCCGGCCGAGGACTTGAAGACGCCGAGCACCGGGGAGGCGAGCGCCTTCAGGGTCAGCGCGAAGCCGATGAAGGGGAGGAAGACGAGGAAGGTGGCGCCCAGGATCGGGACCAGGGCCAGCGCCGCCGCCGTGGGGACCGCGATCCACTTGCCGGGGCCGGCCGGCAGCTTCCCGCCGTCGTTCTCGACGGGCTCCACGTGCCACCGGGCCAGGTTGAGGTAGTAACCGCGCTTCACCGTTGCGCCGCTCTCGTAGGTCTTCGCCATGGGGTTTCTCCCTTCTTCCGATACGCAATCTCTCGCATCTCGCGCGCAATCGGAATTGGGAAGAGTGCCCAATCGCGCGGGAAAAAGTCCGGTGGCGGGGCGCCCGCGGACCGGAGGCGGGGGGGCGAAGCGTGCCGAGTCGCCCGGGGGCGGACGCCCCGGCGCGCGCGGGGAAACGACAGGCGCCCGGGGCCGTGGAACGCCCGAGGCGGGCGGGGACGAACTCCCGAGCAGGCTCGGGTGTTCGCCCGAGGCAAGCTGTCACAGTTGGGAATACCGCTGCTGGAACGCGGGGTTGGCGATGGGAGGGCGTCGGGCCCCGGCCGCGAAGCAGCGGTGACCCGGAGCGAGCCGCGCTACATTGCCGGCCCTGTGCGCCTGCTCCGGGACCTCTCCGCCTCGGCCGTCGTGGCCGGCTTCGTGACGGTGCTGGTGGGCTACACCAGCTCCGCGGTGATCGTGTTCCAGGCGGCCCGCGCCTGCGGGGGAGGGCCCGCCGAGATCGCCTCGTGGATGTTCGCGCTCGGCCTGGGCATGGGGCTCACCTGCATCGGCCTGTCGCTGCGCTACCGGGTGCCCGTCGTCACCGCCTGGTCCACGCCCGGCGCGGCGCTCCTCGCCACCAGCGCGGCCGGCCTGCCCATGTCCGCCGCGATCGGCGCGTTCCTGGCGTGCGGGCTGCTCCTCCTCGTCTTCGGCGTCACCGGCTGGTTCGAGCGCGGCATGTCGCGGGTCCCGCTGCCCATCGCCTCCGGCATGCTCGCCGGCGTCCTGCTCCGCTTCGGCATGGACGCCTTCGTCGCCATGAAGACCCAGCTCGCGCTCGTGCTCGCCATGTTCGCCGCCTACCTGGTGGGGCGGCGGCTCTGGCCGCGCTACGCGGTGGTGGGCGTGCTCCTGCTCGGCAGCGCGCTCGCCGCGTGGCGGGGGCTCCTCGACCTGCACGGCGTCCGGCTGGAGCTGGCCCGTCCGGTGTTCACGGCGCCCGTCTTCACGGCGAGCGCACTCGTCGGCGTCGCCGTGCCGCTGTTCGTGGTGACCATGGCCTCGCAGAACGTCCCGGGCGTGGCGGTGATGCGCGCCTCGGGCTTCGGGGACGCACCCGTCTCGCCTCTGATCGGGTGGACGGGCCTCACCACGGTGCTCCTCGCGCCCTTCGGCGGCTACGCCTTCAACCTCGCCGCCATCACCGCGGCCATCTGCATGGGGCGCGAGGCGCACGAGGACCCGCGGCGGCGTTACGTGGCCGCGGTGGCGGCCGGTTTCTTCTACCTGCTCACCGGGATCTTCGGCGCGACGGTGGGCGCGCTCTTCGCCGCCTTTCCGCGCGAACTGGTGATGGCGGTCGCGGGGCTGGCGCTCGTCAACACCATCGGGGGCGGCCTCGCCGCCGCGGTGCGCGACGACCGCGAGCGAGAGCCGGCGCTCGTCACCTTCCTGGTGACGGCGTCGGGCGTCTCGCTCTTCGGGGTG
>DATIWK010000194.1:0-19007 GCA_035519395.1 Anaeromyxobacteraceae bacterium
CCTTCGGGGAAGCTCGTGCGTCGCAGCCTTCGAGGAGGGAGTGCACGACGCGTGCCGTCGATCGCCGGCGCAAGGTGCCGGCGTTGCGACGCGGCTCGCGCGCGGGCGCACCCGCGGGCCGTTCGCGAACGTTCACCGCGCGTTCGGCGGGGCGACCTGGCTTCAGGCTCCGCGGAACCGGGCCGGGTCGAGCTCGACCGACCACAGCAGCCGGTACAGCTTGGGCCGCGAGATCCCGACGTGGCGGGCCATCTCGGCCACCCGGCCGCCGAAGCGCCGCAGGAGCTCCTCCAGGCGAACACGGTCGAGCTCGACCGGGGGAGCGGCCGGCGCCGCTTCCGGCGGGAGGGCGGAGCACTCGATGCGGTTGTCCTGGAGCGCCGCGCGCACCTCCGGCCCGAGCCCGAGCGGCTGGCCCGCCGGGCTGGCGATCGCCGCGACGGCCAGCACGTTCGCGAGCCCGCGGACGTTGAGCGGCCAGGGGTGAACGAGCAGCGCCTCCTCGAGGTCGGGAGACAGGGGCCGTCCCGCCGCGTCGAGCCGCGCCAGCAGGGCGCGGCAGAGCGCCGGGATGTCCTGGCGGTGGTCGCGAAGCGGCGGGATGCGGATGACCCACTGCGCCAGCCGGGCGTAGAGGTCGGCGCGGAACAGGCCCTGCTGGACCAGGCTGACCAGCTCGCGGTTGCTCGCGGCGATCACGCGAACGTCCACCGCGATGTCGCGCGAGCTGCCCACCGGGCGCACCTCCCAGGTCTCGAGCACGCGCAGGAGCGTCGGCTGCAGCCCCACCGGGATGTCGCCCGCCTCGTCGAGGAGCAGCGTCCCGCCGCGCGCGGCGCGGAAGAGGCCCTGCTGCTCCGCGACGGCGCCGGTGAAGGCGCCGCGCACGTGGCCGAAGAGCTCGCTGGCGAGCAGCCCCTCGGTGAACCCACCGCAGTTGACCGCCACGAACGGCCCGGCCCTCCCGCTGCGCCTGTGGATCAGGTGGGCCACGACCTCCTTGCCCGTGCCTGTCTCGCCGGTGACCACCACCGTCCGCGGGTGGGGCGCGACGGCCTCGACGCTCCGCCGGACGGCCTCGATGGAGGGGGTCGCGCCGGTCAGCTCCGGTTCGGCGGCGACGCGCTCCTCGCGGCCCGCCGGAGCCCGATCCATGCTCGTGTACACGAGCATGGTGTCGCCGATGCGGAGCACGTCTCCCTCAGCCAGACCGTGCTCCCCGCGCATGGCGACGCCGTTGAGGCGGGTGCCGGCGGGGCTGCCGAGATCGTGCAAGATGACCTGCCCGCCCTGGACGCGGACCTCGGCATGCCGGGGAGCCATGCGGGGATCGCCGAACGGGACGTCGAACACCTGTTCGCCGCGTCCGAGCACGATCCCATCGCGCGTGATGGAGCGCCGCTGCCCGGTGTGCTCGTCCGACCTGGAGGGGAATGGGAGCAGGAGCGCCGGCGTCGCATCCGCCGAAGGCACCTGACTTCTGCTGGTCGCGGAAGCCATCGCGTCTTCTCCGCTGCCGGGTGAAGAGCGACTGAGTTGTCGGTCGGCTGTCCGTGCAGTGAATCAGTGGTAACCGGATCTTGCCAGATGAGCCGCGAACGTTCGGGGCCTCCCGCAGAACGTTCAGTTCGGGGTTGCCCCGAAGGTGAACCCACGGTGAGCCCTGGACGCGCGGTGAAAGCGCCTACCGGCACCTGCTCCGGCGACCTTCCGCGGAAGCGCAACCGTGAAAGTCCCACTCGCCGGCGCCGATCTCGAAGAAGTCGCGCCCCTCGATCTCGGCGGCCGCACCCGGCGAGCGCGGGTCCAAGCGCCCGAGATGCGGCCGTCGCCGTTCGAGGGCGGCCGGCGCGGGCCCGTTCGCGAACGTTCGCGAACGGCATCCAGCGGCGGGACGCCTCGTCGAGCCACGGGGGCCGCGCCATCCAGGCCCGGCGGACCACCGGATCGCGAGCGGCTCGCAGCGGCCGACCGCTGGCGCGAGGCGTGCAGCGATGGCGAACGAAAGGACGTGCCTCATGAAGAGACTCTCGAGCATGCTCGTCGCGGTCGCCGCCGCGCTCGGCGGGTGCTACGCAACGGTCGGAGCAGACGGACAGGGGGGCGGGGGCGCTGCCTTCACGCTCAGTCTCCCCGAGGTGCCGCCTCTCGTCGTGGTGCAGCCCGGCGTCAGCGTCGTCCGCGACATGAACCAGGAGGTCTTCTACACGGACGGCTACTACTGGGCGCGCCAGGATCAGGGGTGGTACCGCACACGCGATCACCACAGCGGCTGGGCCCGGGTCGACGACCACCATGTCCCGACCGCGATCGCGCAGTCTCCGCCCGGCCGTTACCGGAACTACCACGGGGACGGGCACCAGGCGAACGACGGGCACCAGTCGAATCAGGAGCACCAGAAGCACGACTGATGCCGCCGGGAAACGATGCGCCCGGGGCTCGGAGCCGCGCGGCTCCGGGACCTCGGGGCACCGCGGAGCCCGGTCAGCTCGTCGGCTTTCCGGCGGCGACGGGAAGGCCGGTGAGCACGCCGCGCAGGTCCTTGAACGCCCCGCGCTCCGAGACCTCCACGCCGCGCGGCCCGATCGTCATCCCGCGCAGCTCGGTGTCCACGTCGACGCCGCGACCCTTGATGACCGAGAGGGCGCGGTCGAGGCGGCCGCCGAGCTCGACGTACCGGAGCTGCACGACGTTGTCGCTCGCGAACGACACGCCGTGGCCGGACAGCTGCCCGGTCCCGAGCAGCTCGGCGATCTCCAGCGTCATCACCAGCGTCACGCCGGCCGCGCGCAGGTGCTTGGTGAGCGCGTACACCAGCTCCTTGTACCGGCGCTCCGAGACGGCCCCGAGCGCGAGGCTGCTGAGGCTGTCGAGGACGACGCGCCTCGCGCCGAGGCGCTCGACCTCCCGGCGCGCCTCGTGGAGGAAGCGGTCGGTGGAGAGCTCGATGGGCGCCACGTAGCGAAGGTGCACCAGCCCCTTCTGCTCCAGCGCCGCGAAGTCGAACGGGAACTTGCCCGCGAGGTCCCGGATCTGGTCGGGCGTCTCCTCGAGCGTGAAGAGCACGCTCGGCTCCCCGCGGCGCGCCCCCTCCACCAGGAAGTGGAGGCCCAGCATCGTCTTGCCGGTGCCGGTGCCGCCCATGATGGTGGTGCTGCTCGCCGGCGGGAGGCCGCCGCGGAAGAGGGCGTCGAGCTGCGCGACGCCGGTCGGCACTGGCGCGCGCGGCGGCCCCGGCGCTGCCGCCGCCGCGGGAACCGCCGGCGCGCCGACGCGCGGGAAGAACGCGATGCCGTCCTCGCCGATCTCGAAGAGGTGGATGCCGGGCACGAACCGGGACCCGCGGAGCTTCTGGATCTCGAGCTCGCGGACGCGGGTCATCTCGTGCGGCGCCGTCCCGAGCCGCAGGATGCTGTCCGCGATCGCGAACTCCGGCAGCCTGCCCATGTCCTCGTCGGTGTACTCGCCCACCAGGAGCGTCGTCGCGCCCCAGCTCGCCATCTGGACCGCGAGGTCGTAGGTGAGCATGCGCGTCCGCAGCGCCTGGTCGGAGAGATCATGCAGCGCCTTGAAGCTGTCGATCACGACGAGGGCGGGCTCCCGTTCCTCCACGCGCTCGGTGACCATGGTGAGCGCGGTCTCCGGGTCGTGGGCGCGGAGCGTCGAGCCCAGGTCCACGATGCGGACCCGGTCGTCCAGCAGCCGGGGATCGAAGAACCGGAACCCCTGCATGTGCCGCACGAGCTTCAGCGACGGCTCGGAGAGGGTGGTGAAGTACAGCGAGCGCTTCCCCGCGCGGGCCGCGTGGAACAGCATCTGGAGCGCGAGGACCGTCTTCCCGGAGCCGGGCTCGCCCGACACGACCGCGATCGACCGCGCCGGGATGCCGCCGCCCAGGACCTCGTCCAGCCCCGGCACGCCGGTGCTCACGCGCTCGAGCCGGAGCGGCTCGCCTTCCCCGCTCATGCGTTCGTCTCGCCGGCGAGGCCCGCCTCCACCAGCTCCGGCGTCTGCGCGAGCCGGCGCGCGATCACGGGGCCGGTGAGCTCGCGGAACAGCGGGTGGAGGCCGTCGCGCACCAGGTGCCGCAGCTGCTCGACGGCGTCGCGCCGCTCCGGGTCGTGCCACGAGGCGGGGAGCATGCACGCGTAGTCGCCCCCCTCGCCGCGCAGGACGCGTGCGGCGAGCTCCGGCTGCTTCGCCGAGGCGTGCTTCAGCGCGCGCTGCAGCAGCGCGGCGGTCGCCGCCGAGCCGACGAGGTCCCCCACCTCGTTCCAGAGCAGCTGGAACAGCCCCGCGGCCGTGGAGGTCCGGGAGAGTGCCCGCTCTTGGCGAGGAGACGACATGTGGCGCCCTCGAGGGCGAAGACCGCGTGGAAGCGACCCTTCTGTCATTAATCCAATGCCGGGCGAAAGCAGTCCCAACCCTTCGGCCCCATGGGACTCCCCTGGATCTAGCATCCGCCATGCCATCTTCGTTCCCGTCGCAGCGCCGGTGCGGCGGAGGCGCGAGGCGACGGCCCGCCAGGACCAGGGACGCCGGCGCCGGACGCCGGACGCCTAGTTCACGAACCGTCGCATCCCGACGTTCGCCAGCATCCCCAGCGCGCCGAAGATCGCCACCACGCTCGAGCCGCCGTAGCTCATGAGGGGCAGGGTCACGCCCACCACCGGCAGCACGCCGATCACCATCCCGATGTTGATGAACACGTGCCAGAAGAGCATGGCCGTGATCCCCACCGCCAGGAAGTGGCCGAACCGGTCGCGCGCGTTGCCGGCGATGTCGATGGAGGCCGCCACCAGCGTGAAGTAGAGCGCGAGGAGCAGCAGGCAGCCCACGAACCCGTGCTCCTCCGCCCACACCGAGAAGATGAAGTCGGTGTGCTGCTCGGGGAGGAACGAGAGGTTGTTCTGCGTGCCCTGGCCCCAGCCCTTCCCCAGCCCCTGCCCCGAGCCCACCGCGATCATCGACTGCCGCGCGTGGTAGCCCGCGCCCTGCGTGTCGGCGTCGGGGTTGAAGAACGTCTCCACCCGCCTCTTCTGGTACGGCTTGAGGTGCGGGTAGACGAACACCGCACCGCCGATGGCGACGCCGCCGAGGATGGCGAGCGTCTTCCAGCGCACGCGGGCGAAGAGGATCATCGTGCAGCCGATGGCCACCACGATGAGGCCGGTGCCGAGGTCGGGCTGCTTCAGGATGAGCACCGCGGGCACGAGCGTGATCCCGAGCGGGATGACGAGGCCGAGCAGCCCGTAGCCGTCCTTGCGCTTCTCCGCGTCCGCCGCGAACCAGCGCGCCAGCGCGAGCGCGACCGCCAGCTTGGCCAGCTCCGAGGGCTGGAAGTTCACGGACCCGAAGGTGATCCAGCGGCGCGCGCCCATCACGTACCGGCCCTTCAGCAGCACGGCCACGAGCAGGAGGACCACCAGGCCGTAGAAGACCCAGGCGAGGCGCTGGAAGGCGCGGTTGTCGATGAGCGCCGCCGCCAGGGCGACGACGATGCCGAAGCCCATCCACGCCATCTGCGAGACCCACACCGAGCCCCCGGCGCTGGCGGTGCGCGCCGCCGAGGCGAGGTTCCACAGGCCGATGGCGCAGATGGCGACGATCACCAGGGCGAGGTGACCGGGGAAGTGGGCGAAGACCCGGCGCTGGGGCGCGGCCGCGAGCGAGACGTCAGGCGCCACGGGCGCCCCCTCCCGGCCGCTCCGCGCCGGCGCCCAGCTTGGGCTTGTCCGGGGCGGCCGGCTTCACCGCGGGTGGCGCAGGCGGCGGCGAGCCCGCCGGGGCGGGCGGCGCCGGGGCGGTCCCCGCGCGCTCGGCCTCGTCCTCGGCGCGCAGCTCGAAGAACCTCTTCACCACCGCGCTCGCGGTGGGGGCCGCGTTCGACGCCCCGAACCCCGAGTGCTCGTTCAGCACCACCACCACCACCTGCGGGTCGTCGGCGGGCGCGAACGCCGCGAACCAGGCGTGGTCGCGCTCGAAGTAGGAGACCTGCTCGGCCTTGAGCCGCTTGGCGCCCATCTTCGTCACCTGCGCCGTGCCGGTCTTCCCGGCCATCACCACGTCCTTGAGGCGCGACCACCAGCCCGTGCCGAACGGCTCGTTCACCGCGGCGAGGAGGCCCTTCATGATCACCTCGCGCGTGGCGGGGTGGATGGCGAGCTTCCCCTTCTCCTGCGGGCCGAACTCCTGGAGCACCTGCCCGTTCACGTCCTCGATCCGCTCCACCACCTGCGGCCGCCACACCGTCCCGGTGGCGATGGCGCCGTAGAAGACCAGCTGCTGCATGGGGGTCACGTTCACGTCGCCCTGGCCGATGGCGAGGTTGACGGCCATGCCCTTCTGGTAGCCGCCGGGGCGAATGTGCTGGTCGTGCCAGGCCACGTCGGGGATCACGCCCGGGACCTCGCCCGCGACGTCGAAGCCGGTGGGGGCCCCCAGGCCGGAGGCGCGCGCCCACTTGGCGATCGCGTCGGCGCCGAGCAGCGCGCCCGCCTGGTAGAAGAAGACGTCGCAGCTCGCGCCCAGCGCGTGGGTGAAGTCCACGTAGCCGTGGCCCGAGTCCTTGTCGCAGCGCCACCGGGCCGTGCCCATGTGGAAGAAGCCGGGACAGAACACGGTGGTGCTCGGCTTGAAGACCCCCTCCTCCAGCGCGGCGATGGCGGTGAGCGCCTTGAACGTCGAGCCGGGGTGGTAGTGCTCCTGGATGGCGCGGAACAGCTCGGGCTGGAGCGGGTCGGAGCGGATCGCGGACACCTCCGCGCCGGAGATGCGGCCCGACATCTTGTTCGGATCCGGCGCCGGCCGGTCCACCAGGGCGAGCAGGAACCCGGTCTTGGCGTCCATCGCCAGCACCACGCCCGCGGTGGCGGGGAAGGTCTTCTCCGCGAACTCCTGGAGGCGCCAGTCGAGCGAGAGGACGAGGTTGCGGCCCGGGACCGCGGCGACGTGGCGCTGGTCCTCGGGGATGAGGTCGGAGTCCTCCTTGAGGCGCCCCTTCGCGTCCACCGGGACGCGGTCCTTGCCGTCGATGCCGCGCAGCTCGCGCTCCCAGCGACGCTCCAGCCCGCGGCGGCCGACGTAGTCGCCGAGCAGGTAAGGACCCTGGGGGCTCCTCGCGGCGACGAGCTCGTCGTCGTATTTCTTCAGCTCGTCGGGCAAGATCTCGTTCATGTAGCCGATGAGGTGGCCGCCCATCGCGCCGTAGCGGTAGTTCCGGTGCGGCGTCGGGATCACGTCCACGCCCGGCATGTCCATCTGGCCCGCGAGCAGGACGTCGAGGTCCTCGCGGGCGATGTCCACCTTCACGGTGAAGGGCCGGAACCGCTCCAGCTTCTTCGCGCCGTGCAGCAGGCCGCTGGCGCGATCCAGCTCGTCCGGCGTCATGGAGAGCGCGGACCCGAGCCGATCCAGGATGTCCTCGCACTGCCTGCCGCAGAAGTAGGGCGTCATGACCACGTCGTAGCTGGGGCGCGAGTCGACGAGGACGCGGTGGTTGCGATCCAGCACCTGCCCGCGGTCGGCGGGGATCCGGATCTCCTTCACGAAGTTCTCGTCGGCGCGGCCCTTGTACTCGTCGCCATGGAGGACCTGCAGGTAGTAGAGCTTGCCGAGGAGGACCACGAAGCAGACCACCACCACGCCGGTCGCCCAGAAGAGGCGAGGCTTGAACTCCTTCTGCGCCGCGCCGGGCGCGCTGGGTGGGTAGAGGGCCATCGGCTAGCCGAGCAGTCCCGGCTCCTCCCGGTGGAACCGCCGGTCGATGGCCCGCATGCCGATGAGCACGAGGGGCGAGGCGAACCCCGTGAGGAACGCCTCGAGGAGCATCCTCGGGAGGAGGCGCACGCCGGGCGCGGCCTCCGGCGGGAGCACGTAGCGGAGGAGCACCATGGCCCCGACCGACAGGAACAGGGCCCCGGCGCCCGAGAGGACGCCGAAGGCTGCCCGCCCGCGGAGGTCGACTGCAACGCCGGCCGCCCGCGAGAGCAGGAAGAGGGCCACCCCCAGGAAGGTCATGAGCCCCTTGGGCGTGCCCGCGAGGAGGTCGAGGACGTACCCAATGGCCGCGGCGGTCAGCACCCCCTCGACGTTGCCGGCGTTGAGGCCGAGGTAGACGAGGCAGGGCGCCAGGAGCGCCAGCGAGAAGGCGCCGCCGCCCACGAAGCGGAGGAAGGAGGCCTGCGCGCCCGCCACCAGGAGCGC
Source organism: Anaeromyxobacteraceae bacterium (assembly GCA_035519395.1). Lineage (GTDB taxonomy): Bacteria > Myxococcota > Myxococcia > Myxococcales > Anaeromyxobacteraceae > Anaeromyxobacter. The sequence goes on from DATIWK010000194.1 coordinate 8,206, forward strand.
GAACGCCACGTGCGCGATCGGCTTCAAGGCGTCTTCCCGGGGGCGAGCGCCGCGGGCGCCGTCTCGGGCGCCCGGTCCGCGGAGGTCAGGACCAGCGCCTCCTCGACCCGCGTCGGATCCACCGACGGCACCACCGTCGCCTCCTGGAACAGGCCGTGCTGGCTGCGCCGGAGCTGCGTCACCTTCCCGACGCGCAGCCCCCGCGGGAAGATCCCGTCGGTGCCGGAGGTGACGAGCACGTCGCCCTCGATCATGTCCTCGCTCCGGAGCGCGTACTCCAGCCGGGCGCCGTCCGGCTTCCCGGTGCCGCGCACGTTGGCCCGCGCCCGGGTGCGCTCCACCCGCACGGCGATGGAGCTGTAGGTGTCGACCAGCAGGAGCACGTCGGAGGTCCGCGTGGTCACCGCCTGGATCCGGCCCACCACGCCGTCGGCGACCAGCACCGGCATGTTGCGCCCGGCGCCGTCCTCGCTGCCGCGGTCCAGGGTCAGGATCTGGCGCCCGGACGGGCCGAGCCGCACGCCGATGACCCGTGCGCCGAGGTAGGTCCGGTCCGGGGCGCCCTGCTCGAGCGAGAGGAGGCGACGCAGCCGCTCGTTCTCGGCGCGCTCCTGCAGGAGCGCGTCCCGCTCCATCCGGAGCATGTTGTTCTCGCGCGACAGGGTGCGCGCCTGGTCGTGCGCGTGCCGCAGCGCCACGTATCCGCTCCACGCCTCGAGCGAGCCGGTGACCGCGCGCGCCACCACCCACTCCACCGGCCGCGTCACCCACAGGATGGCGCGGTCGACGCGCGAGGGGTCGTCCGCCCGCTTCGCGTGCGCGAAGAACACTCCGAGGGGCAACACGAGCAGCGCTGCCACCAGGAGCAGCTCGCGATACCGCTTGATCAGCTGGAACACGGGGTCTCCGCCGGGGCCAAATTCCCTTGCATTTTAGCGGTTCTTGGCTAGGGTGTTCAACCTTCCGGCGCGAGGTCCCCGCGCCCCCAGCCGGCAACAACGCGGAGCACCCTTTCCATGCTCGATATCCTGCGCGCCAACAAGGGCAGCCTCATCGCCTGGGTCTTCCTCGGCGCGATCATCGTCGTCTTCGTGGTGAGCTTCGGCCCCGGCTCCTTCGCTCGCGGCAGCGGCTGCGCGGGCGGCGGCGGCAGCTCGTACGCGGCGCGCGTCAACGGCAAGACCATCGCCGCCGGCGACTTCGAGCGGCAGTACGGCCAGATGCTGCGCATGTTCCAGCAGCAGACGGGGCAGCCCCTGTCCAAGGATCTCGCGGAGAAGCTCGGGCTCCGCCAGGCGGCGCTGAACCAGCTCGTGGACAAGCAGCTGGTGGTGGAGGAGGCGCTCCGGCGCGGGCTGGTGGTGAGCGATCAGGAGCTGTCCGACGCGGTGCACGAGATGCCGACCTTCCAGGAGGGCGGGAGGTTCAACTACGACGTCTACCAGCGGACCGTGGCGGCGTACTACGGGTCGCCCTCGCGGTTCGAGGCGGGACTGCGCGACGACCTCGCATACCAGAAGATGATGGCCGCCGTCCGCGAGACGGTGAAGGTCTCGGACGCGGAGGTCAAGGCCGCCTGGCTCGCCGACGCGGACAAGGTCGACCTCTCCTTCGTGCGCATCCCGCTGGCGGCCGCCCAGGCCGCGGCGAAGCCCTCCGAGGCCGAGGCCAAGGCGTTCGCGACGGCGAACGCGGACCGGGTCAAGAAGTTCTACGAGGAGAACGCGGCGCGCTACGACCAGCAGCGCAAGCTCAAGGCGCGCCACATCCTGGTGCGGGTCGCGCCCAACGCGCCGGCCGGCGAGGAGGAGGCGGCGCGCAGGCGGGCCGAGGCGCTCGCGGCACGGGTCCAGAAGGGCGAGGACTTCGGCAAGGTGGCGCGCGAGGCCTCCGACGACGAGAACACCAAGGCGGCGGGCGGCGAGCTCGGGTACGTGGCGGAGGGACTGGTGGAGAAGCCGTTCTCCGACGCCGCCTTCGCGCTGGAGAAGGGGCAGGTCTCGGCGCCGGTGCGCACGCGCGCCGGGTTCGAGCTGGTGCAGGCGGAGGAGGTCGTCCCGGCGAAGAAGGTCTCGCTCGACGAGGCGCGGCTCGACATCGCGCGCGAGCTGCTCGGGCAGGAGAAGGGCAAGAAGCTCGCCGAGGAGCGGGCGCGGGCCGCGCTCGCCGCGGCCGGCGCCGGGCACCGCCTCGCCGACCAGTTCCCGGCGGCGGACGCCAAGGGCAAGACGCCCGTGAAGCTCGGCGGGACCGTGATCGCCGCCGACGAGACCGGCCCGGTCTCCTCCTCGGCGGGGACGTTCCTCCCCAAGCTCGGCGCCGTCCCCGGCCTGCTCGAGGATGCGCTCGCCGCGAAGGCCGGCGACGTGCTGCCCAAGGTCTACGCCAGCGCGCAGGGGCCGGTCGCCGCCGTGGTGAAGTCGCGGGAGAAGCCCGACCCGGCCGCCTTCGAGGCGGCCAGGGGCCAGCTCTCCACCCGCCTGCGCAACCGCAAGGAGTCCCAGGTCGAGCAGGCCTGGCTGAAGGAGCTTCGCGCCGGCGCGGACGTGAAGGTGAACGAGGCCCTGGTGCGGGCGGCGGCGCCCGTCGAGGACTGAGGCCCGGCGCGCGGGCGGCCCGCGCACCGCAGGGAGCCGACCATGCCGTGCCTGGTCCTCGCCTCGCAGAGCCCGCGCCGGCGCGAGCTGCTCGCCGCCCTCGGCCTCGAGCTGGAGGTGAGGCCCGCGCACGCCGACGAGGCCGTCCACCCCGGCGAGCGGCCCCGCGACTACGTGCTGCGGGTGGCGCGCCAGAAGGCGCGCGCCGTCGCCGGCGAGGTCGTCCTCGCCGCGGACACCGCGGTGGTCCTGGGCGACGAGGCGCTGGGGAAGCCTGACGGAGCCGACGACGCCCGGCGCATGCTGCGCGCGCTCTCCGGGACGCTGCACCAGGTCCTCACCGCCGTGGTGGTGCTGCGCCGCGCCGGCGCCGCGGCCGCCGCCGGCGAGTGGCACGCGGTCGTCTCCACCGACGTCCGCTTCGCGCCGCTGGGCGAGGAGGAGATCGCCTGGTACGTCGCGACCGGCGAGCCGCTCGACAAGGCTGGCGCGTACGCGATCCAGGGCGCGGGCGGCGCCTTCGTGCGCGCGGTGACCGGCAGCGTCTCCAACGTGGTGGGGCTGCCGCTGGCGGAGACGGCGGACCTGCTCCGCCAGGCCGGCTTCCCCCTGCCCTGGGACACCCGGGCGGCGGGCCGGGTGGCGCCGCGAGGGACGCCGTGATCGCCGAGAACCTGGCGCGGCTGCGCGCCGAGATCCCGCCGGGCGTGACGCTCGTCGCGGTCTCGAAGACCCACCCGCCCGCGGCCATCCGGGAGGCGTACGCCGCCGGCCAGCGCGACTTCGGCGAGAACTACGCGCAGGAGTGGCGCGAGAAGGCGGACGCCCTGGCCGATCTCCCCGACCTGGTCTGGCATTTCGTCGGCGGGCTGCAGACCAACAAGGTGCGACTCCTCGCGGGGCGCGTCGCCTTCGTGCACACGCTCGATCGCGAGGAGCTGGCGCGGGAGCTGTCGAAGCGCTGGACGGCCAAGGGGGCCGTGGTCCGCGCGTTCCTGGAGGTGAACGTCGCCGGCGAGGCGTCCAAGTCCGGCTGTGCCCCGGAGGAGGCGCCGCCGCTCGCGGAGGCGGTGCGGAGGCTCCCCGGCATCGACCTCGTCGGCCTGATGTGCATCCCGCCGGCGTCGGACGATCCGCGGCCCCACTTCAGGGCGCTGCGGGCGCTGCGCGACCGGCTGGGGCTGCGGGCGCTCTCCATGGGGATGAGCGGTGACTGGCGCGCCGCGGTCGAGGAGGGCGCCACCGCCGTCCGGATCGGGACCGCGATCTTCGGGGAGCGCGGCGGCCGCCCTCCCGACCGAGGCGGGAGCGTCACGCCTCCTTGAGCTTCAGGCGCCCCTCGTCGGTCACCTTCACCTGGAACTCCAGCCCGCAGTAGTAGCAGCGCACCTCGTCGCCGTCGCCGAACCCGTCATCGTACGGGTTGTTGGCGGCGCAGTCCGGGCAGTCGAAGTCCTTGAACCGGCGCAGGTGGCCCGCCTCGGCGCCGTCGCGGCGGTCGTCCTCGTCGTATCCGGGATCGATCGGCATCCTCGCCCTCGCTCTGCCGGGCCCACCCGTGCGGCAGCCGGGGCACCGGCCGCCGGCTCGATCCGGGCAGGGGAATACCGCCCCGGCCGCTCCATTGTACCCGGTGGCCCGGCCGCGGCGCGCGCGGCTCGCGAGATCGACTGCGATATGCTTCAGGCGGAGGAGCGATCCATGGACGCGCGGGGACCCCGGAGAGCGGCGGCATGATCGCGGCCTCGCTCCTCGCCCTCGCTCTCGGCGCCGCCCCGGCCTGCGGCCTGCCGCCGCTCGCGCCGGGCGGTCCGCCCTGGAAGACCGGCGAGGCCCTCACCTTCGACCTCGATCTCCTGGGCATGGTGCGCGCCGGCTCGATGTCCTTCGCGGTCGAGCGCCCGATGTCGGGCGGCGCCGTGATCCCGCTCCGCGCTCGCGCCCGCAGCACGGCGGCGGTGGGCAACGTGAAGAAGCTCGCGGCGGTGGGGCTCTCCTGGATCGACGCCCGGACCCTGCTCCCCGAGCGCTATCGCGAGGAGTCGCAGGAGGACGACGTGCACCGCGTGACGGATGCGCGCCTCCCGCCGGCGCCCGCCGAGATCGTGCTCGACCAGCAGGTCGGCGACCGGAAGGGCACGCACGCCTTCGCCCGGGAGGGGGCGGTGCTCGACGCCGTCTCGGCGCTCTACCTGCTCCGCGCCGCCGCGCTGGCGCCCGGCGAGCGGTTCTGCTTCGACCTGGTCGGCACCGGCCGGTTCTGGCGGCTGGAGGGGACGGTCGCGGCGAAGCCGGAGAAGGTGGAGACGCCCGCCGGCAAGTTCGACACGCTCCGCGTGGACGCCACCGCGCGGCGCACCGACGGGCAGGGCGCCAGGCGCGAGGTGCACCTGTGGTTCTCGACCGACGCCCGCCGGCTCCCGGTCGCGGCGGTGAGCGAGATCGACCTCGGGCCGGTGCGCGCCATGCTCACCTCGGTGCAGGGCGACCGGCGTCACGGTCCGTGACGCCACTGCTCCCCCGCCTCACATCCGCGCCGCGACCTGCGCCAGCCGGCGGCGGACGCGCCCGAGCAGCCCCCCGAGGCGGTCGACCCCGGCCATGGCACCTCCGCCGAGCGCGAGCCCGAGCATCCGCTCCTGCGACGGGGCGGCATCGGCGAGCGCCGCCTCGATGTCGGAAAGGTAGGCCGCGACGCAGGACAGCGCCGCCTGCGCCTCGCGCAGGTCGTCGGAGAGGAAGCCGAGGACCGCGTGCTCGCCGGCGGCGCGGCTCGCCAGGCGGGCGCGCAGCGCCTCGACCGCGTCGGCCGGCGCGGCGGCGGGCGCGGGCCCGAGGCGGGCGACGGCGATGCCCGGCTTCACGTCCCCGCGCTCCGGAGGGGACGCGGCGACGGCGGCGGCGCCGCCGCGGATGCCCCCGTGATGCGCCGACCTCTCCTCCACCCGTCGCCTCCCGCGAGGACCGACGGTAACCGGACGATATCGGGTGTCCAGTTTTCGAACCGGCGAGGCGGACGAGCCTCGGGTCGGAGCGACCGGTGGTCTGGGGGGCTGTTGCCCCCCGCGGCACGATGTTCGAGCGGAGGGTGAGGCGGGTGAGCCTCGCCCGGAGCGACCAGGGGTCTGGGGGGCTGTTGCCCCCCAGTAAGATCAGATCAGGCCGCGCGAGCGCCGGAGCAGCTCGACCGTCTTCTGGTACTCGATGTCCCAGGCGTTGGTGCCCTCCTGGAGGTGCTTCAGGCGGGCGCGCGCCTCGCGGTCGATCTCCTCGTCGACGTCGAGGTGCTTCTTGAAGATCTGGAAGATCTTCCTGCGGAGCGCGTGGTCCTCGGCGTAGACCTCCTCGACGTTCCGGGAGACGAGGAGGAACTCGATCATCTGGCCGATGACGTACTCGATCCCCTCCTCGCCCATCTTGAAGCCGCGAACGTCGGCCATCTCGCGCTTCACCTGGTTGAACCGGGAGTGATCGTAGCCGCGCCGCTCCAGCGCCTCGCGCGTCGCGGCGTTCACCCGCTCCTCGGCCGCGAGGTACTCCTTCATGATCGCGGCCATGTCCATCTCGGCGTCGGCGATCCGGAGGGTCTCGATCTCCACGTCGCCGTCCTGCATGAGGGTCTGGATGACCTCCCGGGCGATGGTGGGGATGACCTTGGGGTAGAGCCGCATCGTGGGTTTCCTCGCTCGGAGCAGGCTCGCGGCCTACGCCGCAGGCCGGAAGCGCCGGTGCGAAGACCGCGAAAGAAAAGGTAACGCCGTATAAACCCCGCCTGCCTTGAGAGGCAAGGAAAAAACTCCGTCGATGGCATGATCCGTGCGAGCGGTTGCGCCCGCTCCGGAATCGTGGGCCCGGACCCGCCAGGGCTCGCGCCCGTTTCCCGTCCGGACGCTCGGCCGGTCGGTCGTGCGCGGCCGGGCGCCGCGCCTTCTCTTCCGCTCCGCGCGAAGGGGGCGGCGCCGCGCCCTCGCTTCCGCTCCGCGCGAACGGGCGCGACGCCGCATGGCGCCGCGCCCGCGGCGGAACGCGTCCGCGCTCTAGCTCGCGTAGATCTTCATCACCTCGGAGAGGAGCTTCAGCGCCTCGGCCTTCGGCCGCTGGAAGGCGTTGCGCCCCATGATCGAGCCGAACGCGCCGCCGGCCTTGAGGCCGCGGATCTCCTCGAGCAGCGCCTCGGTCTCCTTCGCCTCCCCGCCCGAGAAGATCACGATCCGCTTCCCGTTGAAGGCGCTCTGCACCACGTGGCGCACGCGCTCGGCGAGGGTCTTGGTCGGGATCTGGTGCTTCTCGAAGACCTTCTTCGCCTCCGGGAGCTCCACCAGGTCCTTGGGCGGCTTCACCTTGATGACGTGCGCGCCCATCTGCGCCGCGATCTGGGCGGCGTACGCGGCGATGTCGACCGCGGTCTCGCCCTCCTTGGAGACGCCCGAGCCGCGCGGGTAGCTCCACACCACCACCACCAGCCCGTGGGCCTTCGCCTCCTCGGTGATCTCCCGCAGCTCCTGGAGCATGGTGTTCCGCGCGTCCGAGCCCGGGTAGATGGTGAACCCCACCGCGGCGCAGCCGAGCCGCACCGCCTCCTTCACCGAGCCGGTGATCGCCGAGCAGGGCGCGCCACCCAGCTTCGAGAGCGAGTCGGAGTTGTTGAGCTTCAGGATGGTCGGGATCTGGCCGGCGAACCGCGCCGCGCCCGCCTCGATGAACCCGAGCGGCGCCGCGTAGGCGTTGCAGCCCGCCTCCAGCGCGAGCCGGAAGTGGTAGTCGGGATCGTAGCCCTCCGGGTTGGGCGCGAACGAGCGCGCCGGCCCGTGCTCGAAGCCCTGGTCGACGGGCAGGATCACCATCTTCCCCGTGCCGCCCAGCTTCCCCGCCATGAGCATCCGGTGGAGGTTGGCGAGGGTGCCCGGGTTGTCGGACGGGTACCAGCTCAGGATCTGCTTCACGCGCTCCGTCGTGTTCTCGGGCATCGGCTCTCTCCTGCGTGGGTGGGTCGGTTCGGTTGACCGGAACTTAGCGCCCCGGGCCCGAAGTCGCCCGAATCTAGAGAGTCGCGCGCACCCGAGGCAAGCGCAAAAGCCGGCTTCCGGCCGCGCGCGGCGGCCCGGGACGGCGAGGCTCGCCGAGGCACCGCTTCCGCCACTCCCCGAAGGAAGGTCCCCGAGACGCCGCGTCACCCCCGGTGCATGTCCGCCGCGGCCCGCGGCGGCGCGTCGCCGCCGCTGGCGCCCGGGCCACCGGGCGGCTCACCGGCCGCCGCCCCGCGCGATCGCGGGTAGCAGCGCGCCGCGTACCCGCACCCCTCGGCCCGGCAGCGCGCCTCGTCGCGCCCGAGCGCCGCCGGCGGCAAGTCGCCCGCGCCGCGGTGGGCGTCCCAGGCGAGCCGCGGCGCCTCGGCCGCGAACCGCGCCAGCTCCTCCGGCGCGGGCGTGAGATCGACGGAGCGGTGATCGCCCCGCAGGAACTGGAGCCTCGCCCGGACGCGGACGCCCGGGTAGGCGCGCGACGCCGCGAGCGCGTAGGCCAGGAGCTGGAACCGGTAGCGCTCCGCCGACCCGGCGCGCGGCAGCGCGTACTTGTAGTCGATCACCGTGACCGCCCCGCCGCCGCGCGGAGGGGTGGCGAGCGCGTCGATCGCGCCCGACAGGTAGCAGGCGGGGGCGCCGTGCGAACCGTCCAGGCGCAGCAGGAACGGCACCTCCCGCGCGAGCCGGCCCTCGGCCGCGGCGGCGGCGAGCGCGCGCCCGCCCTCGGAGGCGGCGAACCGCTCCACCTCGCCTCGGATCCGGCGCACCGTCTCGCCCTCCGGGTCGTACCCGCGCCGCGCCGCCGCCGCGGCGAGGAGCAGCCGGCGCGCCAGCGGCGGCGCGCCGAGATCGCTCTCCGCCAGCATCGCGTGCGCGAGCGTCCCGCGGGCGGTGGCGCGGGCCGGGTCGTCGTCCGCTGGACCGCCGCCCTCGCCCCTCGGCTCGGGGATGCCGAGGCGGCGGCCCAGGTGGTGCCGCCGGGGGCAGCGGGCCCACTCCGCGAGGTCGGTCACCGCCGTGCGCACCGGGGCCGGGGGAGCCGGGGGCGCGAGGCGCGCCGCGAACCGCGCCGCGCGCTCCTCGCCGCCGTCCTCGGCCCGGACGACCGGAGCGCCGGCCGGCGGCGAGGCGCCCTCGATCGGGATGCGCCGCACGAGCTCGGGCCGCGCCGCGGCGGCCGCCTCCACCAGGGCGCGCCACGAGTCCGACCCGCGGGCGGCCTCGCCGGAGAGGACGAGCGCGTCGCGGGCCCGCGTGAGCGCCACGTAGAGCAGGCGGCGCGACTCGGCGGACGCGGCGCGCCGCTCCTCGTCGCGGGCGGCGCGCAGGGAGAGGGTCTCGACGAACTCGTCCCGGACGGCGTCGTACCACGCCGCGCAGAGCCGCCCGGACCCGTCCAGCATCGCCCGCCGGCCGTCGGGGCGCGGGCGCGCGCCGAGATCGGGGACGAAGACGATCGGCCACTCCAGCCCCTTCGCCTGGTGGACGGAGAGGAGCGCCACCGCGTCGCCCGCCTCGGGCTCGGCCTCCGGCTCCCGGGGAGGTCGCGAGGCGAGCGCGCGCAGGTGCGCCGCGAACCCCGGCGCCGACCCTCCCCCCGCGGCGAAGCGCCGGGCGAGGGCGATCGCCTTCTCGACGTTGACCGCGCGCCGGTCGCCGTCGGGACCTGCCAGGAGCGCCGCGTCCAGGTCGAGGGCGCCTGCGGCGCGGGCCAGCAGATCGGGTGCAGCGAGGCGGTGGCGCGCGTCGCGCAGCTCCCGCCAGACGGCGAGGAACCGCTGCAGGCGCCGCCACGCACCGTCCTCGATCGGGGCAGGGCCGCCCGCGCCCCGCCCCGCGACGCGCTGCACCTCGCCCGCCAGCTCCGCCTCGCCCAGCCGCGCGATGCGCCCCAGCCCCACGCGCGCGAGCAGCAGCAGCGCACCGTCGGAGACGCCGCAGAGCGGGGAGCGGAGGACGGCCGCCCAGGCGGCGACGTCGTCCGGGTCGAAGAGCGTCGCGATCAGCTCCCCGAGGTCCCGCACCTCGGAGGCCTGGTAGAAGCCTCCGCCCCGCGCCAGCCGGTACGGGATGCCGGCCTCGCGGAGGGCGCGCTCGTACTCGCCGACCTGGGTCAGGCGGCGGAACAGCACCGCCAGGTCACCGAAGCGAGGCGTCCGTTCGCGCTCGACGCCGCCGTCGCCGCGCGCGCGCACCGCCACGCCGGCCGCCCCCGACACGAGCGCGCGGATCCGCCCGGCGACGGCCCGCGCCTCGCGGGCGCGGCGATCCGCCGAGGTCCCGCCCTCCGCGTCGTCGAGCAGCTCGCACGCCGCTGCCGGCCCGCCCGTGCGCGTCGCGAGCAGCCGGTCGCTGGGGCCGAAGGCGATCTCGTCGTCGCGCCGCTCGCCGTGCGCCTGCGGCATCGCCCGCGCGAACGTCTCGTTCACGAGATCCAGCACCGCCGGCGCGGAGCGGTGGTTCTGCTGCAGGTGGAGCACCCGCCCCTCCCCCGCCTCGAGCCGCCGCACCAGGCGGGCGAACACGGTCACGTCCGCACCGCGGAACCGGTAGATGCTCTGCTTGAGATCGCCCACGGCGACGAGCACCGGCCCCGGCGGCTCGCCCGGCCCGGCGACGAGGTCGAAGATCTCCTGCTGGACGCCGTTCACGTCCTGGTACTCGTCCACGAGGAACGCGCGGCAGCGGCCGCGCAGCTCCGCACGGACCGCGCCGTCGCGCCGCAGGAGGTCGCGCGCTTGGAGGAGCAGATCGTCGAAGTCCACCGTGTCCGAGGTGCGCTTGGCCGCCTCGTAGCGCGCCTGCGCGTCGGCGACGAGGGCGCACCACTCGGTGCGCTGCGCCCACCCGAGCGCCTCGGCCGCCGCCGGGAGGAAGCCCTCCACGGCCGCGGCGAGCGCCTCCCCGAGCGGCTTCAGCTCTCCGTCCCCCTTGACGAGGCGCCGTCCCCGCACCGCGGCGCCGAGCGCCGCGAACCGGGCGAGCGCGCCGGGGGTGAGCGGGCCCGCGAGGTCGTCCGGCCGGAGCGCCGACCACGCCCGCCCGGCGGACTCCAGGGCGATCCGCCCGGCCGCCGAGGCGCCCTGCGCGCGCGCCGACAGGAACGCGCGCGCGGCGTCCTCCACGGCGCGCCGCTCGCGGCGAGCGCCGTCGGCGTCGGCCGCCGCCGCCTCCGGCGGCC
>DATIWK010000195.1:0-7953 GCA_035519395.1 Anaeromyxobacteraceae bacterium
TCGCCGTCCGCCACCAGCTCGGCGCCGCGTTCGCCGGGCCGAAGGCGCCGCTGTTCGCGGCCGAGCTCCTGCTCGGCGGGCTCGTCCCGCTCGCGCTGCTCGCCACAGCGAAGCTGCGGGAGCGCCCGGGGGCGCTGTTCCTCGGGGCGCTGCTCGCCTGCGGCGGCGTGGTGCTCAACCGCGCCAACGTGGTGATCTTCGCCATGACGCTCAAGGGCCCGACGCCGCAGATCGCCCCCGCCCCCTACGCGCCGAGCGCGTTCGAGTGGGGCGTCTCGGTGGGCCTGGTGGCCGCGACCATCTTCCTGTTCGGCTGGGCCGCGCGGAACATGCCGGTGCTGCCGAAGGAGGAGCAGGCGCCGCACGCGTAGCGCTACGGCTGCTCTCGGGTGGTGATCCTCGCCCTCTCTCCCTGCGAAGGGGGAGAGGGCCGGGGAGAGGGGGTCCTACGCCGGCAGCACGTACCACTGCCCCTTCGCGCCCTGCTCGCGGCGGAGGAGGCCCTCCTTCTCCATCGCCTCGAGGAGGCGGGAGAAGGACGAGAAGCCGTGGTCGCGCTCGTCGAAGTCCGGCTGCTTGCGGACGATGGCGGCCTTGATGGCCGACGGGTTCACCGGACCGCTCGCCCGCGCCAGGATCGCCGCGGTGGCCTCGCGCGCCACCTCGGGGATCTCCTTCTCCTTCGGCTTCTCCTTCTCCTTGTCGCCGCCGGTGGCGCTGCCCCCTCCGCCGCCGCCTCCGCCGGAGGCGCCGCCGCCCCCTCCGCCGCGCCGCCGCTGGCCGGGGCCGCGGAGGTAGATGAACTCGTCGCACGCCTTCACGAAGAGCGGGCTGGTGGACTCCTTCACCGCCATGCCGATGACGATGCGGTCGTTCTCCCGCAGCTTCGCGGCGAGCGGGACGAAGTCGGAGTCCCCCGACGCGATCACGAAGGTGTCGATGTGCTCGCGCAGGTAGGCGAGCTCGAGCGCGTCGATGACGAGCCGCACGTCCGCGCCGTTCTTGCCGGCCCGGGTGGACGGCGGGACGTCCATCAGCTCGACCCCGTGGTCGTGCAGCCGCTGCGAGGCGACGGGGAAGCGCGTCCAGTCGGCGTAGGCGCGGCGGAACACCACCTTGCCCTTCTCCAGCAGCGTGTCGAGCGCGGGCTGCAGGTCGAACGCGTCGGCCTCGATCCCGGTGCGGGTCACGAGGTTCTCGAAGTCGATGAAGAGGGCGATCCGCTGGTCCTGCGCGTCGTGCTTCATGCTTCCTCCGGGGCCCGAAGGGGGCGGTCCGCCGCGCAAGGTGGCAGGCGGCGGGGCGGGACGCAAGCGCGGCGAGCACACGGACCCGCTACGGCGCACACCCGAGCACAGACCCCACTGGTGGCGGGCCCCGTTGGACCCATTGCCTCCCGGGTGCAAACCGGACGGACCGTACATAACCTCCGTCCGGCCGTGAGCGGCCGGCCGGACGGGGCAGCCGCAGGTCCCTGCGGGAGGCCCAGCGGCACCGCCGCGGAAATCCGTGAGGAGAAAATGCCGAACATCGACGTGGACATTCTCGCGCCGTTCGCCGCGAGGTACATGGAAGGAACCTCCCTGACGCCCGCCGAGCGCTCCGAGGTGCTGAGGATGGCGCAGGGGTTCGCCTGCAAGGACTCGGCGGCCGCCGCGGGCGTGTCGCCCGAGACCATCCGCGCGCGCCGCAAGCGGATCTACCGGAAGCTGGACCTGTCGGGCTCCAACGACCTGATCTCCGAGCTCCTCGCGTTCTCTCTCCACATGATCGCCAAGGGCGAGAAGATCGAAGCGCGTCCGGTCGCGGCCACGGCGCAGACCTCCTCAGGCGTGGCTCTTCCCGGGTAGTACCCGACCAGGTACTCGCGGTCCCGAGCCCCCTGCGGGGCGGCGCGGGACTGCTGTACCCGTCATCGGGCGCGGCGCCGGCCCCTCTCCAGGGACCCGGCAGCCGCTCATGGCTTGACCAGCGTCATCACGTCGCCGAGCGCCTCGGCGATTCGCGCCCGGGTCTCGTCGCGCAGCCGCTCGACGGCGTCCTGGCCGAGCCCGGCCGTGGAGATCGGCTCCAGGATCCGGATGCGGATGCGCGCCGGCCGGACGAAGGGCTGATCCGCAGGCATCGCCTCGCCCGCACCGCTGATCGCGACGGGGACGATCGGGACGCCGGCCTCCGCGGCGAGCTTGAACGGACCGGCGCGGAACGGCTGCAGCGGGCCGCCGCGGCTGCGGGTGCCCTCGGCGAACACGCCGACCGGCAGTCCGCGATCGAGCCAGGCGCGCATCCGGGCGAGGGCGCGCGCACCGCTGCCGCGGTCGCCGCGGACCACGGGGACGTAGCCGGCGAGGTGGAACGCCCACCCGAGCCACGGGAAGGAGAAGGCGGACGCCTTTCCCATCCACTTGGTCTCACCCGGCACGCAGCCGACCGCGAGCGCGTCCAGCATCGAGCGGTGGTTGGGCACGACCACGTACCGTTGCGGCGGGGGCGGAACCGCACCCTCCACCGTCACCCGCCAGAACGGGCAGGCGTGGAGCAGGGAGCGGGCGACCAGCCGCAGCCATGCGCCCACCGCACGCCGGTCGGGGTCGAACGGCGCCGTCGCCAGCCGCAGGAGGGCCGCGACCGGGAAGGTCAGGAACACGGCGACGACCCCCGTCACCCAGAACGCCAGCGTCGCGGCCGCGCGCATCGGCAAGACGTAACGGGTCCGCCGGGGAGCCGCAGTCGGAGGGCCAGGGTAGGGTGCCGGGCCATGTCCGACGATCTCGACGATCTCGCGTCGGGGCGCCCCGCCTCACGGCCCCCCGGTCGCTCCGGGCAAGGCTCCTCCGCCCGCCCCTCCGCTCCCCTCCCGCGCTTCGTGGCCTTCGTGGACGGCTCCTCGCTCCAGAATCCCGGCGGGCCCGGCGGGACCGGATACGTCGTCGTCGATCGCTCGCGCCCCGCGCTCCGCTTCGGCGGGACCCGCTGGACGGAGGACGGGGGCCACGCCGTCACGAACAACCGGATGGAGCTTCGGGCCGCGCTCGAGGCGCTCGACGGGCTGCCGCCGGGCGAGGCGGTCGACGTGGTCTCCGACTCGCGCTACGTGGTGGACGCGCTGTCGAGGTGGATCCACGGGTGGCGGCGGCGGGGCTGGACCACCGCCGCCGGCGGCCCGGTGCTGAACCGCGACCTCATCGAGTCGCTCGACTCGCGGGCCCGCGCCCTGAGCGTCCGGTGGAGCTGGGTGAGGGGACACGACGGACACTCGGTGAACGAGATCGTGGACGCGCTGGCGCAGTCGGCGGCGCGCGGCCTACCGGGTCCGACCGAGCCGGAGGTGGTCGCCGCGCTCCGGGCGGCGGCGGTGCTGCCCGAGCAGGAGCGCTAGCCGGTTCCGGCTGCCCGCTACCAGTCGGCGAGGCGGCACTCGTCGCACGCCTGCATGAAGTGGCCGTAGCGGGCGAGGTGGGTGAGGCACACGCGCCGCTTGCAGACCGCGCACTCGGCCGAGTCGCCGTGGCGGACGACCTCGCCGCACACCGGGCATCGGACCGGGGGCCTCTGCTCCGCGTCGGCGCGACGCCGCATCGCAGCAGGATTGCACGGTGGCGCACGTGGTGCGCAGGGCCCGGCGGGGCGCACAGGATGCGTGGCCAAAGTGCCCCGGGTTTGCGCACGGTCCCCCGCGGGTGTGCGGTGACGCGGGGCCAAGTGCCCGGAATGTCGGCACCGCAGCGCGTAACCCCGATGGCACGCCCATCGCAGGTTCCCTCCGTGGACGGGTGGAAGGAGCGCGCCATGGCCGAACTCGCACGTTGTCCGTTCTGCGATGCCGGTGTCCTCGAGCGAGCCGACGGGAGGCTCGACCAGAGCGGTACGACCTACCTCCCGACGGTCGTCCACTCCTGCTCGATCTGCGGCTACGCGCGCTACGAGCCGGCGCTCCACGCTGCCTGGCGCGCGGACGGCGCGGGGCCCGAAGCCCCACCGCTGCGGCGAGCAGCCTAGCTCTCGTCAGCGGGCGGCTGGGGGCCGGGAGTGATCCCTGCCAGATCCGGGTCCTCGCCCGGCGGAAGGTTCTTGCGCCGCTCCTCGGCTTCCTGACGCCGCTGCTCCTTGCGGGCGGCCTTCTCGCGCTGATGGTCGCGGCGGGCCGCCTCCTTCTGCCGCTTCTGGGATCCGGGGTTGAAGGCCATGGCGCCAGAAAGTAGTCCCGCGCCGGGCCGCTGTCGAGCGGCGATGCTGTCGCGGCCGGAAGGTTGCCGGGTTCCCCGTGCACCCGTACCATCCGGGCCATGATCGCGGCAGCCCTCGTCCTCGCCCTCTCCCTGTCTGCGCCGGAGGGCCAGGCGCGAGTGCAGGACGGGGAGCGCACCACGCACCTGCGGCTGGTGTCGTTCGACACGGAGCAGGTCCGTCTTCCACGCCGGGGGGTCCTCACCAGCGTCGAGGCGCTGTTCCGGTCGAGCGAGGGCGATCGGCTCGACCTGCGCCTCGCCTTCCGCGGGCCGGGGAAGGTTCCCGCCGATCAGGTCCAGACGTTCCGCGCCACGGCGCGCGGCCGGATGACGAGCGTGACCGGCTTCGACAACGGGTGCCGGCTGGTGCTCTCGCGCGCCACGCCCGACCACGTCGCAGGGACCGCGACCTGCGGCAAGCCGGAGGCCGGGCCTCCCGTCACCATCTCCTTCGAGGCGCGCTCCAGGGCGAAGGCGCCGGTTCAGTAGACCGCGAGCAGCTCGACGTCGAACACCAGCGTCGCGTTGGGCGGGATGGCGGGCGGCGCGCCGCGGGCGCCGTAGGCCAGCTCCGGCGCGAGGGTGAGCTTGCGCTTCCCGCCGACCTTCATCCCCTCGACGCCGCGATCCCAGCCCTCGATGACCTCGCCGGCGCCGAGCCGGAACGAGAACGGCGTGCCGCCGACCGACGAGTCGAACCGGGTCCCGTCCGTGAGCCAGCCCGTGTAGTGCACCTCGACCGTCTTGCCGCGGACGGCCTCGGGCCCCTTGCCCTTCACCAGCTCCTCGATCTTCGGCTTCGCCATGGCGTCCTCGCGTTCGGTGGGCATCCTAGCCGCGGACCAGGGCGTGCGCCAAATGGTGGGGGCTCGACGCCGGGAGCGCGGAGTGCTCTGCTGGAACCGCGCAGGGGCGGTGGCGGTCCGGTGGGCGATCGGCGGGGGCGACGTGCTCTGGCATCGATCCGAACGGTCCGAACGCAGGCGCGGCATGCTCCTCGACGCCCCGGTGGACTCGGCGCCCCGCTGCCTCGGCTGCGACGGCGGCTGTTGCCGCGCGTTCCCGTCCATCGTCCTGTCCGGCGAGGAGCACGGGCGCCTGGAGCGGCTGGGGGCGCGCCGGCTGGTGTTCGCATTCCCGGCCCGGTACTGGCTCGACATCGAGGGCGGCTGCGAGTTCCAGGGAGCCGACGGAAGGTGCCGCATCTACCCCGACCGCCCCGCGATCTGCCGCCGGTTCGTGTGCGTGGACTGACGCGGCGTCGCGGGCGCGCTAAGCTCCGCGCCCGGAGGCCGACATGCGATCGAAGCCGGTTCCGATGCTGGTCGTGTACCGGCCGCGGCGCGGGAAGGAGCGGGCGCTCCATGCGCTCCTCCGCCGCCACGGCAAGGCGCTGCGCGCCGCGGGCCTCGCCGGCGACGAGCCGTTCCGCCTCCTCCACTGCCGCGGGAAGCGCGGCGGGGTCTTCTTCGTCGAGACGTTCGCCTGGGCCGACGCCACCGCCTCGGATCGCGCCCACGAGGACCCCGCCGTGCTGGCGGTCTGGTCGCCGATGGAGGATCTCCTCGAAGGGATGGACATCGCCTACCGCGGCGCGGAGGCGATCACGGCGGCGGGGCGGGGCGCGTTCCGGAAGGCGACGCCGGCGCGCCTGGGCTCCCGGAGGAGGGTCCGCGGCTGACGGCCGGGACCTGCCGGGATGCCTCCTTGGCAGGCGGCATCGCGTCCCATTCGCGAGCGGGCGCGGCGCGCTTAGGTTGACTCGCAGGCGCGCCGCCGGACGTCCATGCGGCGCGGAGGAGGAAGCCGGGGATCCGACGCGCGATGCCCGGGACGCAGAGCCCCGAACAGAACGCCCGACCCCCGGTCTCCGGGGAGTCGACATGTTCGACGCCATCGCGGTGCCGCGGCAGGGGACCCGGCCCGCCGGGCTCGTCGCGAGGATTCAGGCGCAGGGGCCGTCCGCTTCGCCCGATCGACCCACGCCGCGCCTGTTCGAGGCGATCCCGGCGCCGCGCCGGGCGTCCCCGGATCGGGCGGAGCGTCCGGATGGCGCATCGAGCGGCCCGCTGCCGGACCCCGCGCCGCTCTTCGGTGGGATCGCGCGGGCGCCCGTCGCGGCGACGGCAGCGGATCGGTTCCGCGCCGAGCTGCGCCGCGAGGCGCTCGAAGCGCTCCCACCGCAGGCGCGGGCGGAGGGGCTCTTCGCCGCCGAGATCGCGCGCAGCCTCGGCGCCAGGGCCGCTCGCCGGGGCCGCTGGTCGTTCGCGGCGGCGGCGTTCCAGGCGACCCTCGTCGCGGCGCTCGCCGTGGCCTCGGCCAACCTCCACGCGCGCCGGCTGCCCGAGGGCGCCGTCGCGGTCTCCATCATCCGAGCACCTCGGCGTGCCACGCCCTACGCGCCGCACGCGCCGGCGTCGTCGTTCGCCGGCCGCCGCGCGCAGTCCTCGGCCAGCCCGCGCGCCACCATCCGGCCACCGCCCCCGTCGGCGCTGCTCCAGCCCCGGGAGATCCGCGCGGAGATGAAGCCGCCGGATCCATCCGAACCCGTCGAGGAAGCCGGCCCCGCGGGAGCCGGCGACGCCGAGGGCGTGGTGGGCGGCGTCCCGTTCGCCGCGATGGACGCGGCGCGGCAGGCCGAGCCAGCCGGGCCGAGCCCGGGCGGCGAGGTGGAGGATGCGCCGCAGTGGGTGACGAGCGGATTCCGCAAGCCCGCCGAGGCGCGGGCCGGGTGCGTCCGGGATTCCATCCGGCTCCCGCCAGACCTCACCGGCTTCGTCAGCGAACGGCTGACGGTCAAGTTCGCCGTGGGGCGCGACGGAGCCGTGAGCGCGATCGAGATCCTGGGCGCCGTCGCCGATCGGCGGGTCGCCGACGCGATCAGGCAGGCGCTCGCGGGCTGCCGCTGGATCCCGGGGACGGATCCGCGCGGCCAGCCCGTGTCCCTCTGGGTGATCCTGCCCATCCGGTTCGCGAGCGGGTGAGGCGCCGGCCGGCTGGCGGCGGGCCGCCCCGCGCCGGAATTCTGGACCTGTCCGCGCCTCGACCGCGGTGGTCGGGTGTGGTTTGCTTCCGGACCGCCTTCCGCCACCGCCCGCCCGCGTCAGGAGAGAGCCGCCATGGCCACGCCCGCGTTCCAGTACCAGGACCCGTTCCCGCTGGGGAAGGACCAGACCAAGTACCGCCTGCTCACCAAGGACGGCGTCTCCTCCGCCCAGTTCGACGGCAAGGAGATCCTGAAGGTCGCGCCCGCGGCGCTCGAGGCGCTGGCGCGGGAAGCGATGCGCGAGATCTCCTTCTTCCTGCGGCCGGAGCACAACGAGCAGGTCGCGAAGATCCTCTCCGATCCCGAGGCCTCGCCCAACGACAAGGGCGTGGCGCTGGCCTTCCTGCGGAACGCCGAGGTCGCGGCGCAGGGAGAGCTCCCCATCTGCCAGGACACCGGCACGGCCACCATCGTCGGCAAGAAGGGCCAGCAGGTCTGGACCGGCGTGAAGGACGAGGAGTGGCTCTCGAAGGGCGTGTACCTGACCTACACCAAGGAGAACCTGCGTTACTCGCAGACCGCGGCGCTCGACATGTACGAGGAGGTCAACACCGGCACCAACCTGCCGGCGCAGATCGACCTCTACGCGACCGAGGGCGCCGAGTACAAGTTCCTGTTCGTCGCCAAGGGCGGCGGCTCCGCCAACAAGACCATGCTCTGGCAGGAGACCAAGGCGCT
>DATIWK010000196.1:0-4062 GCA_035519395.1 Anaeromyxobacteraceae bacterium
CCCCGGGAATCAAGCCGCGACCAGGCTGCGCAGCAACCGCCGGATATCAGCGCTCATAAAAAGGACCGGCGCGCCGTCCACCGCCGACAGCTCGCGCACCAATCCGTCGAGGAGGCCCGACGCGACGGCGGGGTCCACGGCCGGCACCTCGCCCACCGTTCCCTCCCGGACGAGCGCCTCGGCGCGCGGATCGAGGAGGAGGGCCAGCACCGCTCCGCCTGCGGCGCAGCGGTGCCCGATGTGCCGCCGCAGCGCGCGCCGGCACGCCTCGGCGAGCGCGTGCGCGCCGCGGGGCGCGCCCCCGGCCTCGAGCATCGACTCGAGGATGGTGCGCAGCGGCCGGACCGAGACGCCCTCCTCCACGAGGCGACGCAGCACCTCGGCGAGGAGCGCGGGCGGGAGCTGCCGGCCCGCCTCGCGGACCAGCGCCGGCGCGGCGGCCTCCAGGGCGTCGAGGAGGACCTGGGCCTCCTGGACGCCGACGAACCGGTGCGCCTCCCGCTCGAGCGCAGCGCCCACGTTCGCGAGGACGCGGTCGAGCCGCTCGCGGACGGCGCCGAGCGCGGCGGCGCGCACGCGATCCGTGGCGGCGACGGCTGCGGCGCGCCGCCCGGTGGAGGCGTCGATGACCGGGGTGCACGGGATCCCGACGAGCGCCACGTCGTCCGGCGACGCGAGGACGAGGACCTCGCCGGCAGGGACGGCACCGCCGATCGCCGGGACCTCGTCCACCAGCAGCGCCCATCCGCCGGGCGCGAGGGCGCCGGGGCGGACCGCCACCGCAGGGAGCCGCACCCCGAGGTCGCGCCAGAGACGCTCGCGCAGCGCCGTGAGCCCGTCGCGCACGCTCCGGCCGTCCCCTGCGCGGGCCTCCTCGAGGAGATCCGCGGCGAGCGCGAGCGCCACGGGGGCCGGCGCCTCCCACTCGTCCGGGAACGCGGGAGGTGCGGGCGCCGGACCGCCCCCCTCCGCGGCGGCCCTGCCGGGCTCGTGGCGGGTTCGGCCGAGCCTGAACGCCCAGGTCCCGGCGCCCGCGGCGAGCGCGAGGAACGGCGCCGCCGGCAACCCGGGAGCGAGGCCGAGCGCGGCGAGGAGGATCGCCACTGCGCCGAGCGCACGGGGGTCGGCGAGGAGCTGCCGGCCGATCTCGCCGGCGAGCGATCCACCGTCCTCCTCGGAGGCGACCCGCGTCACCGCGACGCCGGCCGACAGGGCGAGGAGGAGCGCCGGCACCTGGGCGGCGAGACCGTCGCCGATGGCCAGGATGGTGTACCGGCGCGCCGCGGCGCCGAGGTCCATCCCGCGCATCGCCCCGGCCGCGAGGCCGCCCACGACGTTCACGACGGCGATGGCGACGCCGGCGATGGCGTCACCCTTCACGAACTTGAGGGCCCCGTCCATGGCGCCGTAGAGCTGGCTCTCGCGTTCCAGGGCGCGCCGGCGCCGCCGCGCCTCGGCGGCCTCCAGGGCCCCGGCCCGGAGGTCGGCGTCGATCGCCATCTGCTTGCCGGGGAGGGCGTCGAGCGCGAAGCGCGCGGCGACCTCCGCGACGCGCTCCGCGCCCCTGGCGACCACGAGGAGCTGCACGAGCGTGAGGATCGCGAAGACCACCGCGCCCACCACGCAGTTGCCCTGCACCACCACCCGCCCGAACGCCTCCACGATGCGTCCCGCGTCGCCGCGCGACAGCACGAGGCGGGTCGAGGTCACCTCCAGCGCGAGGCGGAAGAGGGTGGTGAGGAGGAGGAGCGTGGGGAAGCTCGCGAACCGGAGCGCGTCGCGCGCGAAGAGCGTGACCACCAGGATGGTCGCGGAGAGGGCGAGGTTGAGCGCAAGGCAGGCGTCGAGCACCGGGGGCGGCATGGGCGCGACGAGCAGGAGGACCAAGGCCAGGACGGCCAGCGCGAAGAGCGCGTCGCGCGCGCCGCCGAGGCGTGCCAGGAGGGCGTGGACGCGACTCATCGCTCCTCCCCGGGCGCGAGCCCGTACAGGTGGGCGAGGACGGCCGCGGCGGCCTCGTACAGGTCCTCGGGGATCTCCTCGCCGATCTCGGCGAGCCGGAACAGGGCGCGGGCGAGCGGGACGTCGCGCACGATGGGCACTCCGGCGCGCCGCGCCGCGGAGCGGATGCGCGCCGCCCCCGCGCCGGTTCCCTTGGCGACCACCCGCGGCGCGCCGTCGCCCGACCGCTCGTGGGCGAGCGCCACGGCGACGTGGGTCGGGTTCACCACCACGCAGGTGGCCCGGGCCACCGGCGCGGCGCCCAGCGCGCCCCGGTGCCGGCGGCGGCGCTCGGCGCGGAGGGCGGGATCGCCCTCGTCCTCCCGCCGTTCGCGCCGCACCTCGTCGCGGGTCATCCGCAGCGAGCGGAGGTGGGCGCGTCGGGCCACGGCATGGCCGGCGACGCCGAAGGCGAGCGTCGCGAGGGCAAGCCGAAAGGCGAGGCCGAGCACGGCAGGACCGACGCGCCAGGCCCCCGCGGTCGAAGCGCGCGGCAGCGACGCGAACCCGCGGGCCTCCTCCCGCAGCCAGGCCCAGGCGAGCGCGAGCAGGACGGCCGCCTGCCCAGCGGCGAGCGCCGTCGCGGCGAGCTGTGCGCGCGAGGCGAGGCGGCGCAAGCCGCGGAGCAGGTGGAGCCGCTCCAGCCGCGGGCGGAGCGCCCCGGGGGCGAAGGTGCCTCCCGCCTGGAGGAGGGCGGCCGCGGTGCCCCCGGCGACCGCTGCGGCGCAGGGGATGGCCGAGTGACGGGCCGCCTGGAGGAGCGCCTCGCGGACCGCGCCGAGGGGCGCCGCGGTCCCGCTGGCCGCCACCGCGAGCCCTTCTCGGACGACCCCGGCGAGCGCCGCCGCCGTCGCCGGGCCGGCGGCCGCGACCGCGGCGAGGCCGGAGAGGAGCGCGGCCGCAGAGGACAGGTCGCGGCTGCGGGCCACCTCTCCCCGGCGGCGCGCCTCGCGAAGCCGGCGCGGCGTGGGTTGCTCGGTCCGATCGCCGCTCACGGCGCGCCCCCCGCCATCAGCGCCGGCAGGCGACCGGCGAGCGCGACGAGCGCCACCAGGCGCCCCGCAAGCGCACTCGCGGCGACGGCGAGCGCGGCGAGCCCGAGGGCGGCGCGCGCCGGCTGGGCCGTGCCTGCGACGCCGAGCTTTGGCGCGGCCCGCGCGGCCAGCGCCAGCGCGAGGTCGGCGGCCAGCACCCCGGCCGCCGCGGGGGCGGCGAGGGCGACGGCCGCCGCGACCAGCTCGGCCGCCGCGAGGAGGGCCCCGTCGCGCACCGCGGCGGCCGGGAAGGAGGCGCCCGCGGGCAGCGCCGCGAAGGTGCCGAGGAGACCGCGCAGGAAGAGCCGATCGCCGCCCGTCCAGGCCGCCAGCACCACCACCCACTGCGCGAGGAAATCGCCCACGGCGGTCTCGCGCTGCCGCACCGGGGCGACGTGGAGCTCGGCGAGGGTGGCACCGCGGAGGGTGTCCGCGAGCCGCCCGGCGGCGCGCGCGGCGTCCACCGGGAGCGCCGCGGCGAAGGCGAGGGCGGCCCCGAGCCCCAGCTCGCGTGCGGCGGCGGCGAGGAGCTGGAGTGGGCCGTCCAGGGGGAGCGGTCGTGCGCCGCAGAGGGCGTACGCGGCGGCGCCCAGTCCGGCAGCAAGCCCGGCCCGGACCGTGGGCGGCGCGAGCGGCCCACCCAGGAACGGCGAGAGCATGGCCACGGGGGCGAGCCGGAGCGCGTGCAGCAGCGCCGTGGCGGCGTGGGCGGCGAGGTCGCGCGGGAGCGCCGGCGGCGCGCCGGCGGCGAGGGCGAGCGCCATCACGGTGCGATCCGCGAGGCGAGGTCGAGGCACTCGGCGGCGAACCGGGCGGTCCGCGCGCCGATCCAGGGAGCCGCCACCGCGAGCGCGCCGAGGGCCGCAGCCACGCGCGGGACGATCCCCAGCGACGGCTCCTGTACCTGCGTCGCCGCCTGGAGGATCCCGGTGGCGAGCCCCACCAGCAAGGCTGCGAGGAGCGGTGGCGCCGAGACGAGGAGGACGAGCAGGATCGACTCGCGCGCCAGGTGGACGAGGGCGGGATC
>DATIWK010000197.1:0-27101 GCA_035519395.1 Anaeromyxobacteraceae bacterium
CGCCATCGGCGGCGGCGCGCCCATCGCCGTCCAGTCGATGACCACGACGCAGACGGCCGATGCGGCGGCCACGCTGGCGCAGATCCGCCAGCTCGCCGAGGCGGGCGCCCACGTGGTCCGCATCGCGGTGCCGGACAAGGCCGCGGCGGCCGCCCTCCCCGAGATCGTCCGGGGCACGCCCGCGCCGCTCGTCGCCGACATCCACTTCGACTACCGGCTGGCGCTTTCGGCGCTCTCCGCCGGGATCCACGGCGTGCGGCTCAACCCCGGCAACATCGGGTCGCGCGAGCGGGTTCGCGAGGTGGTGAAGGCCGCCCGCGAGCGCATGGTCCCCATCCGCATCGGCGTGAACGCGGGGTCGCTGGAGCAGGACATCGTGGACCGCCACGGCTGGCCGACCGCGGAGGGCATGGTCGAGTCCGCGGAGCGGCACATCCGGTTCCTGGAGGACGAGGGCTACCGGGAGATCAAGGTCTCGCTCAAGGCGCACGACGTCGCCATGACCGTCCGCGCCAACCGGCTCTTCGCGGAGCGGTTCGACTACCCGCTCCACCTCGGCGTCACCGAGGCGGGCACGCTCCTCGCGGGCACGGTCAAGAGCGCCGCCGGGCTCGGCATCCTCCTCGCCGACGGCATCGGCGACACCATCCGCATCTCGCTCACCGCCGATCCGGTCGAGGAGGTCCGCGTGGCGCGGTTGCTGCTCAAGTCGCTGGGGCTCGAGTTCGGCGGCGCCACCATGACGTCGTGCCCCACCTGCGGACGGTGCTCGGTGGACATGATCCCCATCGCCGAGCGGGTGGAGAAGCGGCTCGCGCACCTCAAGGGCGAGGTCAGCGTCGCGGTGATGGGGTGCGAGGTGAACGGGCCCGGCGAGGCGTCCGCGGCGGACGTGGGCGTCGCCTACGGCCACGGCGGCGTCGGGCTCCTCTTCAAGGACGGCGCCATCGTCCGGCGGATGAAGGCCGAGGAGCTGGAGGACGCCGTGGTGGGCGAGGCCATCCGCATCGCCGAGGGCCGGACGGCCAAGGAGTAGACCGTCCTCACGGCCGGACCAGGCGCGCCGCGTAGAACCCGTCCGTGCCGTGCCGGTGCGGGAGCGCGAGCAGGTCGCCGTCCCCGGTGAGGACGTCCCGCGGGAAGGCGGCCGGCGGAGGCGAGCGGCGCAGGCCGGCGGCCACGAGCGCGGCGGCGACCCCGGGCCCCTCGGCGCGGGTCAACGAGCAGACCGAGTAGGTCACCGGCGCCCCCGGCCGCGCATAGCGCGCGGCGCGCTCGAGCAAGGTCCGCTGCAGGGCCGCCATGCGCGGCAGGTCGTCGGGGGCGCGGCGCAGCTTCAGCTCCGGGTGCCGCCGGAGCGTCCCCAGCCCGGCGCAGGGCGCGTCCACGAGCACCGCGTCGAAGGTCCCCTCGCCCAGCCCGGGGACGGGCTTCGAGGCGTCCGCGCACACCACCTCCACCGCGGAGAGCCCTCGCCGCCGCGCGTCGCGCCGCAGCTCCTCGGCCTTGCGCGGGTGGATCTCGACCGCGATCACCTCGGACCCCGGCGCGAGCAGCTCGGCGAGGTGGAAGGCCTTTCCCCCCGGCGCGGCGCAGGCGTCGAGGACGCGCGCGGTGCGGCCCCGCAGGTCTCCCGCCGCGAAGAGCGTCACGAGCTGGGCCGCCTCGTCCTGCACCTGGAACGGGAGCGAGCCCGCCGCCCGCGCCAGGTCCGCGACCGAGCCCGAGGCCAGGACCACGCCGTCGGGCGACCGCGGCGCGGGCGCGGCCTGGAGGCCCGCGGCGCGCGCGCGGGCGAGCAGCGCGTCGCGCTCCCGCGTCCGGACGCAGAGCGGCGCCGGCCCGTTCATGGCGCGGGCGAGGGCGAGGGCCTCTCCCGCGCCGAGCCACGCGATCCATTCCTCCGCGAGCCAGCGCGGCAACGCCTCGGCCGCGGCGACGTGGCCGGCCGGGTCCTCCTCGAACGCGGGCGGGGCCGGGCTGCGGGGATCGCGCGCCAGCGACCGGAGCACCGCGTTCACGAACCCGGCGGCGCGGCCGTGGTCCACCTTCTTCGCGAGCGACACCGTCTCCCCCACCGCCGCGTGCGCGGGAATCCCGAGGTGGAGGAGCTGGTAGGCGCCCATCCGCAGCGCCACGCGCGCGGCCGGATCGATCGCGGAGATGGGGCGGCGGGAGTGGGGCGCCAGCGCGGCGTCGAGCGCCAGGGCGCGCCGGAGCGTCCCGTAGACCAGCTCGGTGGCGAGGCCGGCCTCGCGCGGCTCGAGGACCCCCGCCCCCGCGAGCGCCGCGTCGAGCGCGCGCGACGCGAAGGCGCCGCCCTCCTCCACGCGGCGGAGCACCTGAAAGGCGATCTCGCGTGCGGTCATGTGCCGAAGGTCACCGCGGCGCGGCGGAGCCCGTTGAGGAACGCCGGCGCGTCCTGGGCGGCCTTGCCCTCCGGCTGGAGGCGCCGCAGGAGGAGCGCGCTGTGCCCGCCGCAGGCGACCGCCAGGCCGCCGGGGAGCCGGAACGCGGTTCCGGGCGAGCCGGGCGTCTCGTCCGCCCCTCCACTCCCGAGCGGGATCTGCGCCACCGCCGCCTCCAGCACCTTCACCACCCGCCCGTCGAGCGTCGTCCACGCCCCGGGCCACGGCGTGAACCCGCGCAGCCGGTCGCGGATCTCCCCCGCCGGGAGCGTCCAGTCGATCCGGCCGTCCTCGCGCGTGAGGATGGGCGCCTGCGTCGCGCGCGCTCCGTCCTGCCTCACCGGGACGACGGCGCGCCGCTCCAGGAGCGCGAGCGCCTCGACCAGCGCCTCGCCGCCGAGCGCGGCCAGCCGCGGGGCGAGCCCCTCGGCGGTCTCGTCCACCCCGATGGCGAGGACGCGCTGCAGGAGCACGTCCCCGGTGTCGAGCCCCTCGTCCATCTGCATGATCGAGACGCCGGTCTCCGCCTCGCCCCGCGCCACCGCCCACTGGATGGGCGCGGCGCCCCGATACCGGGGCAGGAGCGAGCCGTGGACGTTGATGGCGCCCCAGGGGGCGAGGTCGAGCAGGTCCCGGCCCAGGATGCGCCCGTAGGCCGCGACGGCCAGCGCGTCGGGCTGGAAGGCCGACAGGGCTGCGGCGAGCGTGCCGTCGCGGACCTTCTCCGGCTGCAGGACCGGCGCCCCGTGCGCCCGCGCCCACGCCTTGGTCGCCGGCTCGCGCAGCTCCCGGCCGCGCCCAGCCGGCCGGTCGGGCTGTGCCACCACCGCCGCGACGGCGTGGCCGGCTCGGACGAGCGCGTCCAGCGCGGGCACCGCGAACGCGGGCGTGCCCATGAAGACGATCCGCATGCGCGCTGTATACGCGCGGTGGCGCCGCGGCGGGAGGGAAATTCCGGTTAGACTCCGGTCCATGCCCCTGCCCATCCGGATCGCCCCCTCGATCCTGTCGGCCGACTTCGGCCGGCTCGCCGACGAGGTGCGCGCCGTCGAGGCCGCCGGCGCCGACGTGATCCACGTCGACGTGATGGACGGCCGGTTCGTGCCCAACATCACCGTCGGTCCGCTGGTGGTCGAGGCGGTGCGGAAGGCGACGCGGCTGCCGGTGGACGTGCACCTCATGATCGTGGAGCCGGAGCGGTACGTGGACGCGTTCGCGCGGGCGGGGGCGAGCACCGTCTCCGTGCACGCCGAGGTGTCGCCCCACCTCCACCGCACCCTGCAGGTCATCCGCGCGGCCGGCGCGCGCCCGGCGGTGGCGCTCAATCCCTCGACCCCCCTGTCCGCGATCCAGTGGGTGCTCGGCGACTGCGAGATGGTCCTCGTCATGACCGTGAACCCCGGGTTCGGCGGCCAGTCCTACATCGAGGCGTGCACCGACAAGGTCCGCGAGCTGCGCGCCATGGCGGAGGCGCGCGGTCAGGCGCTCGAGATCGAGGTGGACGGCGGGGTGAAGCCCGAGACGGCCGGCAAGGTCGCGGCCGCCGGCGCGAACGTGCTCGTCGCGGGGACGGCCGTGTTCGGCGCGAAGGACTATCGCGCCGCGGTCTCGGCCATCCGGGAGGCGGCAGTGCGCGGACGGGACGAGCGGCCCTAGGGAAGGGCACCCGGGTCCACTGCGACCCGGATGGCGTGCCCCCCAACCGGCCGCATTCACGGCCGGTCCTGCGGAACGTGGCGTGCACCACACGGGTGGCCGGACCACGGGTCTGGCCCCCGGGGACGTGTGCGCAACCGATGAACTTCGCAGCCGCCATCGCGATATCGTCCGCCGCGCTCGGCCTGTCCGTCGCGGCGATGAACTGGCTCCTGTCGCGGGCGCCGGGCTGGCGCGACCAGCGCTGGTTCAGCCTCATCGCGGCCTGCTCGGCCGCCTATGCGCTCGGGAACGTGGCCACCACCACGTCCGCGCCGGACGCCGTCCTGGTCGCGCTGTCGAACGTGCAGGTCGCGAGCGTCCTGGTGCAGGTCTGGGCGTGGTTCCGCTACAGCGACGCCGTCGCGCCGCACCCCACCTCGCGCGCCGAGAAGCTCCTGACCGGCGGCTACCTGGTGCTCGCTGCCTCGGTCGCCCTCCCGGGCGCCGGCTTCACCCGCACCATCGGCACGCACACCTTCGCCGGCTCCACCTACCGGGAGGCGGCGCCCTCCGCGTTCTGCCACGCGCTGTTCGTCGCCGCCGTCCTCGGCGCCGCCGTCGTGGGGGTGCGGCTCTTCCGCGCCTGGCGGAGGGGGGATCGCACCGCCGGCGTCCTCACCGCCGCGCTCGTCGCCCTCGCCCTCCTGGGCATCAACGACGCGGCGGTGTCCGCCCACCTTTACCCAGGTCCCTACCTGCTCGACGTCGGCTTCGCCCTCCCGGTCGCGGCAGTCGCCTGGACGATCACGTCGCGCTTCGCCGCCGACGCGCGGACCCTCCACCTGCTGCGCGGGCAGCTCCTCGCGGAGGTCGAGGCGCGCACCCGCGAGCTGGCCGAGGCGCAGGAGGCGCTCCACCTCGCCGAGAAGCTCGCGGCGCTCGGCCAGTTCGCGGCGGGCGTCGCGCACGAGGTCAACAACCCCGCCTCGGTGGTCACCACCAACCTGCGCTACCTCCAGGAGTCGTACCGGGAGGCCGGCGAGCGCCCGCAGGATGCGACCGACGTCGTCGCCGACGCGCTCGACGCGATGAAGCGGATCAACGAGCTCGTCCGGAAGCTGGTGGACGCCGGGCGGCTGGCCGCGGCGCCGCCGACCTCGGGCCGCGCCTCGGTCCGCGACGCCGTCCGGCTGGCCATCGCCGAGCTGCAGGCCCGGCTCGGCGACCGGCTCCGGATCGAGCAGCTCGTCTCCGAGCACCTGCACGTGCGTGGCAAGTTCGACGTCCTTCAGCAGGTGCTCGCCAACCTCCTCTCGAACGCGGTGGACGCCGTCCCCGAGCCCCGCGCCGGCCGCATCCGGGTGCGGGCGGAGCGGCGCGACGGCCGCGTGCGGATCGTGATCGAGGACGACGGCGACGGGATGGCGCCGGAGGTGCTGCGGCGCGCCTTCGAGCCGTTCTTCTCGACCAAGCCGGAAGGGCGCGGGAGCGGGCTGGGGC
The DNA here is from genome assembly GCA_035519395.1 of Anaeromyxobacteraceae bacterium. Classification (GTDB taxonomy): domain Bacteria; phylum Myxococcota; class Myxococcia; order Myxococcales; family Anaeromyxobacteraceae; genus Anaeromyxobacter. Next base: position 5,547 of record DATIWK010000197.1, read on the forward strand.
TGCCCGTCTCGCGCGGGCTCGTCGAGAGCCACGGCGGCGATCTCTGGCTGGAGAGCGAGCCGGGCCACGGCACGCGGGCCGTGGTGGAGCTCCCCGAGGCCGCGGACGGGTAGGCGCCGGTCCCGCGGCGGCGCGCCGCTTCAGGCGGGCTCGCCGGCCGCGCGCCGTCCGAAGGCGCGCCGGACCTCCGGATGCTCCGCGACCAGCGCCAGGGCGCGCTCGAGCAGCTCCCGCCCCGGTTCCATCTTGAACCAGGTCGAGGCGCCGGACGGATGCGGGAGGGGGATGACGTCCGCGTCCACGCCGTGGAACCGCACCCGCAGCCGCTTGCCGACGACCTCCGCGATGGGCGCCTCGTGCCCGAGCGTCTCGCGGATGGCGAGGCGGCCCACCGGCAGGACCAGGCGCGGCCGCAGGATCGCGATCTCGCGCGCGACGAAGCCGCGCCACCGCCCGCACTCCGCCGGCGTCGGCACCCGGTCCCCGCCCCCCTTCGCCTTGCCGGGGAAGCAGCGGACCACCGCGGCGAAGTAGATCCGGCGGCGGATCGTCTCTTCCCCGGCGCCGGTGGCGCGGCCCAGCCAGCGGAAGAGCGTCTTCCCGGCGGTGTAGGCGAAGGGCCGGCCCAGCCGCGCCTCGTGGGGCCCGGGCGCCTGTCCGAGGAGGAAGATGCGGCTCGGCACGGGTGGCCCGTGCACCGGCGGCCCGAAGCCTCGCGGCCGGAAGCGGGCGATCTCGCGCTGCAGGGCGACGAGCGAATCGATCTTCTCGGAGGGGCCGAACCGCCCCCCCGCCCCTCCCGGCCGCTCCGGACGAGGCTCCTCCGCCCCGCCCTGCGCTCCGGTCCTTCTCAACGCTCGCGCCAGGGCTCCTCCCGCACCGAGTGGATCCACCCCTCGCTGCGCGGCACGTTGGACGGCACGCCCTGGAAGCCGTCGGCCCAGGCCGCAGCGGCGGCGACGGCGGAGAGCACCGCGTCGAGGTGCTCGCCCCGGGCGTCCTCGACCACCTGGGCGGCCTGCTCCATCTCGAACTCGAGCTTCGCGCCGTTGCGGAGGGTGCGCAGGATGCCGGCGCGCACGCTGGAGCGGCTCACCCCGTCCTTGTCGTCGTCGCGGTAGGCGGAGATGCCGCACATCGAGCGGGCCACCAGCGCCGGGCGCACCTCCACCACCGTCGCCTTCCCCGGCTGCGGTGGGTCCCACGGCACGAACGCCGCCTGGGCGCGCCCCACCGTGCAGATGCCGAAGAAGGTCTGCCGGTAGGCGCGGGTGCTGGTGGGCGAGTGCGGCTCGGCGCGGTAGCAGTCGGTGACGCGCAGGCGGTCCTTCCCGAGCTGGTCGCGGAGGCTCGACGCACCTTCGGTGAAATCACGCGCCTGGCCCAGGAACTTCTCCTCCAGGTGCTTGCCCAGGACCGCGGGCCCGCGCAGCGCCTGGCGGAGCAGCCCGAGCTGGCGCAGGTGCGTCTCGGCGAGCGAGAGCGCGAAGTCGACGCCCAGCGCCAGCCGTCCCTCGGCCCAGCGGGCCTCGTCGGCGAGCCACGCCGCGAACCGCTCCTGGACGTCGCGCCGCCCGGGGGCGTCCGTGAACGGGCGCCAGAGGCGGGCGATGCGCGCGCGCTCCGGCTCGCACTCGATCTTGGCGGCGAGGATCTGGTTCCCGGCGCCCTCGGCTCCGCTCCATCGCAGGCCGATGGCGATCCCCCCCGTGGGAAGGCTGACGCGGGGCGGCGGCGCGCGACCGTACACCGCGCTCGACGCGCCGCTCTCGACCTCGTTTGCCATGGGTCCTCGCTGCTTACAGCCCACATCCGGCAGGTGTCAACGCGCCGGCCCGTCTCGGATGTGTGCCGGTGAGCCCCCTCCGGCGTGCATCCACCACCGCCCTGGGTGGCGGGCGCCTCCCCGATGCCCTGGAAGGGTCGATCGTGTCGGGGCACGTGGACGAAACGACGCAGCAGGGGTTCCCCCGGCTGGCAGCCGTGCACAGCTTCCGGCTCGTATGGCTCCGCGGCACATCCTGGTGGTGGAGGACGACTTCATGATCCGGGAGACCGTCGCCGAGCTCCTCCGGGACGAGGGGTACGCGGTCGTCTGCGCGGGAAACGGAGCGGAGGCGCTCGGGCTGCTGGCCGACGGCGAGAGGCCGGATCTCATCCTCCTCGACCTCATGATGCCGGTGATGAACGGCTGGGAGCTCCGCAACGCGCTGGCGCGCGACGCCCGGTTCTCGCGCATCCCGGTCGTCGTGCTGTCGGCGAGCAGCGCCACCGGCGAGCGCGTCTCCGGGATGGGCGTGGACGGCTTCGTCGCGAAGCCGTTCGAGATGACGTCCCTCCTCGCCGCGGTCGAGCGCTACAGCTGACGGGCACCGTCCTCGAAGGTCCCTGCCCTCGGCCGCGCGGTCCGGTGCCGTCCCGCCGGCCTCCGCCTCCGCTCGCGGCGCACAGGCGCGCACCCGGCCCGCACGCCGCTGGCGCGGCGTTTCCGGTAGAATCGCGGCCTTCACGGGAGGCCACATGCGCATCACGTTCGCCATCGCCCTGGCCGCGCTCGCGGCCGGGTGTGTCTCGGAGGAGACCTTCCGCAAGAAGGAGCTCGAGGCGCAGAAGTACCGCCAGGACTGGCTGGAGGAGACCGGCAAGCGCGCCCAGCTCCAGCAGAAGGTCGAGAACATGCAGGCGCAGGTCGACGCCCTGGCGCTGGACGTGCAGTCGCTCCGCGAGAAGGTCAAGGCCGACGAGGACAACCTGGGGCAGAAGCAGTCGCAGCTCACCGCGTCGAACCAGCGCGCCGCCGACCTGCAGGCGCTCGTGGACGAGCTGTCCAAGTCGAAGAAGAAGCTGGAGCAGGCCAAGGCGGAGCTGGAGAAGCGCAGCACCGACTACGAGCAGCTGGCCGCGTCGCTCAAGGGCGAGATCGAGGCCGGCCGCGTCGAGGTCTCGGAGCTGCGCGGCCGGATGGCGGTGAAGATGAAGGACAAGATCCTCTTCGCCTCGGGCTCGGCCACCATCGGCAAGGAGGGCAAGGACTCCCTGCGCGCCGTCGCCTCCGCGCTGCGGGCCATCCAGGGGAAGGTGATCCGCGTCGAGGGGCACACCGACAACGTCCCGACCGCCGCCGGCGGCCCCTTCCCGACCAACTGGGAGCTGTCCTCGGCGCGCGCCCTGGCGGTCGTGCGGTTCCTGCAGGAGGTGGGGATGGACCCGACCCGCCTCGCCGCGGCGGGCTACGGCGAGTTCCAGCCGATGGCGCCCAACGACACCCCCGAGGGCAGGAGCCAGAACCGGCGCATCGAGATCGTCCTGGCGCCGGATCCCAACGCGCCGGAGGCGCCGCGGCCCGTGGCTTCGCCGGCGAAGACATAGCACTCACTCCGGAGCGGAGGGCCGGGCGGATGAGCCTGGCCCGGAGCGACCAGGGGTCTGGGGGGCGGTTGCCCCCCAGCAAGATCGTCCGGAGGGTCAGGCGGATGAGCCTGGCCCGGAGCCACCAGGGGGTCCGGGGGGGCCTTCCGCCCCCCCGCCGAACGTCAGGGCGGCGTCCGGCACCGGGCCCGGACGGCGGCGCCCGGCGCGCGCTGCCCGGCCGGCCGCCCATGGGACGAGCCGCGCGAGCAGGAGTCCGCCCACGGCGGCGGCGAAGATCGCCGGGCGTCGCAGGTCCGCCTTGACGCGCCAGACGAAGTGGACGACGCCGAGGAGCGCCGCCGCGTACACCAGCCGGTGGAGGCGCTTCCACCGGGCGTAGCCGAGACGGCGAACCCACCGATCCGTCGAGGTGACCGCCAGGGGCACGAGCAGGAGCCACGCCGAGAACCCCACCACCATGAACTTCCGCTTGACGACGTCCTTCGCGAGGACGCGCAGGTCGAAGAACTGGTCCACGCCCACGTACCAGGAGAGGTGGAGCGTGGCGTAGGAGAAGGCGAACAGCCCGAGCATCCGCCGGACCCGCACCGGCCAGGCCAGGCCGAGCAGGTCGTGCGCCGGCGTGGGGACGAGCGACAGCGTGAGGAAGGTGAGCGTCCAGAAGCCGAGCCGGTTCAGCACCGCCTCGATCGGGTTCGCGCCGAGCGCGCCCGTCCAGTGGTCCCAGGCGACCTTGCCGAGCGGGACGAGCGCCAGCGCGAACGTGGCGGCCTCGAGGAGGCGGATGCGGGTCTTCTGGTTCACGCGCAGTCGAGGGAGCGGCGCGCCGGAACGGGTGCGCGGGGTCAGTAGAACTTGCGGAGGTCCATCCCCGTGTACAGTCCCGCCACCTCGTCGGCGTACCCGTTGAACGGAAGCGTGGGCCGCCGGAAGAACTCGCCGATGCGGCGCTCGCGCGCCTGGCTCCACCGCGGGTGATCCACCGCCGGGTTCACGTTGGCGTAGAACCCGTACTCCCCCGGCGCCATCTCGTTCCACGTGTTCCGGGGCTGCTCCTCCTGGAACCGGATCTTCACGATCGACTTCGCCCCCTTGAACCCGTACTTCCAGGGCACCACCAGCCGGATGGGCGCGCCGTTCTGGCCGGGGAGGACGCGCCCGTAGATGCCCACGGCGAGCAGCGTGAGCGGGTGGGTGGCCTCGTCCATCCGCAGCCCCTCCACGTAGGGCCAGTCCAGGACGCGCCGCTTCTGCCCGGGCAGCTGCTCCGGGTCGAGGAGCGTCTGGAACTGGACGTACTTCGCGCGCGAGGTGGGCTCCAGCCGGCGAACCAGGGCGCCGAGCGGGAGCCCGACCCAGGGGATCACCATCGACCACGCCTCGACGCAGCGCATGCGGTAGATCCGCTGCTCCAGCGGGAACGACCTGAGGAGCGCGTCGACGTCGAGCGTCTGCGGCTTCTTCACCTCGCCCTCGACGGCGACGGTCCAGGGGCGGGGCCGGAGCGTCCCGGCGTGCGCAGCCGGATCCTCCTTGTCCGTTCCCAGCTCGTAGAAGTTGTTGTAGGTGGTGATCGCGTCCCAGGACGAGGGCTTCTCGCCTCCCGCGCGGTCCGTCCGCTCGACCACGTCGAGCGCCGCGCCGGCCGGCTCCCCCGCGACCGGCCGGCCGGGGAGCAGGAGCGCCCCGGCCCCCGCCGCGCCCAGGGCCAGGAACTCGCGCCGCCGCAGCCAGAGCCCCTCCGGCGTCGCCTCGGATTCCTTCTGATCGCCGCGCCACCTCATCGGGTCCTCCTGCGACCGGGGCGTTTCATAGCGGCCCCGGGCGGCCGCCGCCGGGCGGGCGCGGCCGAGGGGGCGTGGCGGGCGGCGCTCGTCGTCCCGGGCGGGAGCGCGCTACCTCGCGGACGCGCCGCGGCAGGCGTCGCGGGCCTTCACGACCGTGTCGAAGAAGGCGGCGGGGACCACGCCGCCCCGGATGGTCGGGTACGCCTTCTCCATCGCGGCGCGCCAGGGCGCCGGGTCGACCGGCACGACCCTGAGGCCCTGCTTCTGCATGGCGGCCACCGCGTCCTCGTTGAGCTTCCTCACCTCGACGTCCACCTTTTGACCCAGCTCGTGCGCGATCTGCTGCAGCTTCGGCCGGAGGTCGGCCGGCACCTTCTCCCACGCGTCCTTCCGCACCAGGGTCGCACCGTAGATGAAGCCCCACGGCAGGTCTGTCATGGCGTTCGCCTTCTCGAACAGGCGTGCGGTGAGGACGTAGAGCGGGACGTTGGACACGCAGTCGATCATCCCGGTCTGGAGCGAGGGCACGATGTCGGTCGACGACAGCACCACCGGGCTGAACCCGGCGGCGCGAAAGGCGTCCACGCTGCGCGGGTCGCCCTCCCAGGCGAAGATCCTGGCGCCGGCGGCGTTCATCTCCGCGGGCGTGCGGAAGGGCCGGTCGCAGAACAGGTGGATCGTCCCCACCCGGCTCCAGTTCAGGACCGCGTAGCCCTTGCGATCGAACTCCTGCTCGAGCTGAGGGCGCACCTTCTCGAAGGCGCACTCCGCCTCGTTCGCGTCGCGGAACAGCATGGGCACCGACATCACCTGCGGCTCCGGCAGGATGTCGTGCATGCCGATGTTGCTGATGGAGACCGCCTGGAGCTGGTTGATCCCCATCTTGCGGACCATCTCGCCCTCGCTTCCCTGGACGCCGCCCGCGTAGGTCTGCAGCTTCACCTGGCCGTTCGAGGCCTGCTGCCAGCGCTGCGCCATCTCCAGGAGGATCTCGTGCCACGTCGAGCCCTGGGGCGCGAGCGTGCCGAGCTTGATCCGGACCTGGGCCCCGGCGGCGCCGGGCACGGCGAGCGTCGCGATGAGCGCGGCGAGGGCGATCTTGTTCAAGGAGGGACTCCTCGTGGGTGGCGGGGCTAGAGGAAGAGGTCGTCGGCGTGGGCCAGCAGCTCGCGGGCGCGTCGCTGCGCGAGGACGTTCGCGAGCCGGTACTTCGGCCAGGCCTCCGGGTCGGCGCGCAGGACGTCCTCGAGGACGCGCGTGAACTCGGGCCGGTTCTGGGTCTGCACCAGGACGCCCTCCGCCCATGCGACGTGCGGGCCCAGCTTCTGATTCAGGCAGAGCTGGAGCGCCCGCTCCATGTGCGCGCGCGCCCGCTCCGGCCCGCCGCCTTGCGGGGCACTGCGGGTCGCGTCGTAGGTGACGAAGAACTCGTGCAGGGCGCCCGCGCCCCACGCCTCGTCGAGGGCGAGCGCGCGCTCCATCATCGCCACCGGTGCCGGCAGCTCGGCGACGAGCTGCATGTCGTCTTTCCCGTGGGCGATGGCGAGCGCCCAGGCCGAGGCCGTCCAGTAGAGGAGCGGGACGTCCTGCTTCGTCGCGGCGGCCAGCGCCTCCGGGACGTCCTTCACGCCGCGCAGCGCCTCGTCCATCCCGGCGTGCCGCACGTCCAGGCCGCGCAGCCCGTAGGCGCGGGCACGCAGGAAGAGCTTCTTCGCCCGCAGGTGCAGCTGCCGCGCGTCGGCCACCCGGCCGTCCAGGTCGGCGAGGTCCGCGTCGGCCGCGACGAAGGCGTAGGAATACGAGGTGAAGCCGCTCACCAGCGATGTCAGCAGGCCCACGTGCCGGGGCTCCTGCGGGAGGACCCCCTCCATGGTCTTGAGGCCGAAGGGGATGGCGGCGCGGACCAGGTCGGGATCGTCGTCGCTGGCGTAGGCGTCGCCGCCGCCCGACGAGAGGGCGTCGGCGAGCGATCGCACCGCCACCGTCTTGCAGCCCCCCAGCGACGATGCGGCGAGCAGCGCGGCCAGCGATGCGATGCGCTTCGAATGCGCGCCCGTCATGGGCATCGTGTGTTACTTCATAGAATCCCCGCCGCCGAGGGGTCAATCGACATTCGCGTGCCCGCCCCATCCTCCCCTTCCCACTCCGCCCTGGAGGACTCGACCGAGACCCCGCGTGGAACTCCGCTGGAGCGCGGCCTGGTCGCGGGCTTCCTGCTGGCGATGGTGCTCCTGCCGGCGGCCTCCTCGGTCTCGCGGCGGCTCCTCGGCCGCGAGCTCCCCGGATCCGCGGTCCTCGCCCAGCACATCACGCTCTGGGTCGGGTTCATCGGGGCGCTGCTCGCAGCCGACGGACACAAGCACCTGGCGCTGACCACCCTCGACCTCGTCCCGGCGGGCGCGCCGCGCCGCGCGGCGGCGTTCTTCGGGCAGGCGGTCTCCGCGTTCGTCTGCGCCCTCCTCGCGCGCGCCTCGGTGCTGCTGGTCCGCGCGGAGTGGGCCAGCCAGGGGATCGTCGCCTTCGGCATCCGCGTCGCCTGGAGCGAGCTGGTGATGCCGGTGGGGTTCGCGGTGATGGCGGTCCGCTTCGCATGGGCGTCGGGCGAGGGCCGCTGGCGCTGGCTCGAGCGTGGCGCCGCCCTGACGGCCGCCCTCGTCGCCTACCAGGTCCCCCACGCGCTCGGGCTCCCGGGGGTGGGCCGCCTGGTCCTCGGGGCGGTGGCGGTGGCGTTCTTCCTGGGCGCGCCGGTGTTCGTCGCCATGAGCGGCCTGGCCATGGCGCTCTTCATCGGCGACGGCGGGCCGTCCGCGATCGCCGCCGTGCCGACCGCGACGTTCAACCTCGTCTCCTCGCCGACGCTGCCCGCCATCCCGCTCCTCACCGCGGCCGGGTTCGTCCTCGCCGAGGGGGGCGCCGCGAAGCGCCTGGTGCGCGCGTACAAGGCGGTCTTCGGCTGGCTGCCCGGCGGCATCGCGATCATGGTCACCTTCGCCTGCGCCGTCTTCACGACCTTCACCGGCGCCTCGGGCGTGACCATCCTGGCGCTGGGCGGCCTGGTCCTGCCCTCCCTGCTGCAGGAGGGCTATCCCGAGGACTTCTCCGTCGGGCTGGTGACCGCGGCGGGGTCGCTCGGCCTCCTCTTCCCCCCGTCGCTGCCGGTGATCCTCTACGCGGTGGTGGCGCAGGCGCCCATCGACCACCTCTTCATCGGCGGCTTCCTCCCGGGCCTGCTGATGGTCCTGCTCGTCGCCGGCTACGGCGTGGCGGTGGGCGTGCGCGCCAGGGCACCGCGCCAGCCGCTCCGGCTCCGCGAGGCGGCGACCGCGGTCTGGGACGCGAAGTGGGACCTCGGGCTCCCGGCGGTGGTGATCGTCTCGGTCGCGACCGGCTTCTCCACCGTGGTGGAGGCGGCGGCCATCGCCGCCACCTACTCCATCGCCGTCGAGCTGTGGGTCTTCCGCTCGTTCCGGGTGCGCGACCTCCCCCGCGTCCTCGTCCGCGCCGCGACCCTGGTCGGCGCGGTGGTGATCCTCCTCGGGACCGCGCTCGGCCTCACCAGCTGGTTCGTCGACGCCGAGATTCCCACGCGGCTCGTCGCCTGGATGACGGGCCACGTCCAGAGCCCCGCGCTCTTCCTGCTCATGCTGAACGCGGTCCTGCTCGTGCTGGGCAGCGTGCTGGAGATTTACTCCGCCATCGTGGTGCTGGCGCCGCTGGTCGCGCCGCTCGGCCGCGCCTACGGCATAGAGCCCATCCACCTCGGCGTGGTCTTCCTCGCGAACCTCGAGCTCGGGTTCCTCTTCCCGCCGATGGGGCTGAACCTGTTCCTGTCCGCCTCGCGGTTCCAGAAGCCGCTGCCGTGGGTCTACCGGAAGACGGTCCCGTTCCTGCTCATCATGGCGGGGGGCGTCCTGCTCATCACGTACCTGCCGGCGATCACCACCGGGGTGGTGCGGCTCGTGGCGCGGTAGCTGCCGCACCGCCGCCTCCGGCGCGCGGCGGCCAGCCCTCGCGCAGGGCGAAGAGGGCGAAGGTCACGGCGTAAGCGCCCGCCACGTCGATGGCGTAGTGCAGGTGCGCGAGGATGACGGACGCCACCGCCAGCAGGTGGCCGGCGAGGGCCGGCCAGCGGAGCCGCGGCCACGGCCAGACGTAGAGCAGGACGAGGAACGTCGTCGCGGTGTGGCCCGAGAAGAACAGGTCCTTGGTCAGGTAAGCGCGCATCGAGCCGTGCGCGAACACCTGCCACGGCGAGAGGAGCTGCAGGAAGGCCTCCCAGGCGTCGTGGCCGGCGATCCCCGGGCCGGCGCGGGCCGGGTCGGGTGCGCCCAGGCCCGTCATCGCCAGGGTCGCCCCGCGGGCGAGGGAGACGAGCGCGCCGGTCACGTTGTAGCGGACGAAGGCGCGCGGCGAGACCCAGAGCAGCGCGGCCACCACCGGCAGGTAGGTGATCAGCCAGACGACGTAGTTGGCGCGCGCGACCCACTCGACGAATGGCACCGCGGCGAGGACGAGGTCGGGGACGGTCGGCGCAGGGCGCAGCTCGTTCCAGACCGCGGCCGCCGTCATCGCGGCGTAGGCCGCACCGCGGAGGGCGAGGGCGCCCAGGATCGCGCGCCAGGTGGCGCGGAGGGCGGGCCAGCCGCGGGGCGGCGGCGCGGGCGAGGGTACGCGCGAGACGGCGGCCTGCTGGGCGGCGGGCTCCACGGGGTCCGCGTACCATGCTTGATGGGGGGGCGCCATCGCGCGGAGCGTGGTTCTTCCCCTCCCTGGGAGACCGCAGCCTCGCTGTCTGCGGTGCCGTCCGTCTGCGTTGCCGGGCAGCTCGCGAGCGGGGGCGGCTGCGCGGCCTCCCCGCGCGCGGGAACCGTCCCGGCAAGATCGGCCGACATGTTCGTGCGCGCGAGAGCGACGGCGCGTGAGCGGCACCGGGCGTTATTCACTATTTGTGTGTACCACTTGGAGTACGTGCACGCCGCGCTTGACACGATCTTCGGCGGCCTCGCGTCACTGCGCGCGACTCCTCCGCGAATGGCGCTCTCGCGGCCCACCGTGTTCGAGTTGACGAAGGTGATGACACACGAGAATCGGGCGGAGGTGCTGCCCAGGTTCTTCCACCGGTCCCGCCGCGAGGCCATGGCGGTCGCCGCGGAGATCCGGCCTGCCGACGCCGCGCCGCACCGCGACGTCGTCACAGCGGTCCGCCCCGTCCCGACGCTTCCAGCAGCGGCAGCAGCGCCGGGCCTCGCGGGGTACCCATTTCTACCAGTAGAAACACCCGCCGCCTCGGCGCCGCCGAGCGACCCGCCCCGCCTCGCCTCCGAGCAGCGGGACGAGGCCGTGCCGCTGACGGCTGACCTGAGCCGTCTCCACGTCACCGTCTCCCGGCTGTTCCTCCGGAAGCTCGATGCCGCGCGGGATGCGCTCTCCCACACTGACCCGGACGCGAGCATGGAGGACATCCTCGAGGCCGGCCTCGACCTCCTCCTCGACCGGAGCGCGAAGCGGAAGAGGCTCGTGGAGACGCCCCTGAAGACACCGCGGACGTCGAACGGCGACGGCGTCCCGGCGCACGTGAAGCGGGCGGTCTGGGTCCGGGACGGTGGTAGGTGCCAGTGGCAGCTCGATTCCGGCGGCGTTTGCGGCTCGACCCACCGGCTCGAGTTCGATCACGTCGAGGCGAGGGCGCGCGGCGGGCCGCCCACGGCGGCCAACGTCCGGCTCCTCTGCGACGTGCACAACCAGAGAGCTGCGCGGCTCGCCTTCGGCGACGCCTGGATGGATCGGTTCACGCGGAAGGGCCGGTCTGCCGAGGCGGACCGACGCTCGGCGAAGCGGCCCGCCGCTTCCTCCCCACCGTGACGAGGGTCAGGCGATGGCGTCCGCCCCGTCGAGCGCCCGCACCAGCTTGGGCCGCACCTGGGTCGCCGCGAGCAGGGCGTCGAGCCGCTCGCGCGCCTCCCGGGACGACGCGCGGACCCGCTTCGCCAGGATCAGCTCGTTCTTCACCGAGTGCTCCCACCCGGTCAGCTCCGTGACGGTCACCCGGTAGCCGTGGGACTCGAGGACCAGCGCCCGGATCACGTTGGTGAGGTGCGAGCCGAACTCGCGGCGGTGCCAGGGGTGCTCGAAGAGCGTCGCCATCGCGGGCGTGGATGCGGGCGCGGCGACGCGCTCGAGCTGCCTCGACACCTCGGCCTGGCAGCAGGGGACGACCGCGACGTGGTCCGCGTTGTGGCGGAGCGCGAGGAGCAGGGCGTCGTCGGTGGCGGTGTCGCAGGCGTGGAGCGCGGTGACGAGGTGGACCCGCTCCGGCACGGGGGCTGCGTCGATGGGCGCCTCCACGAACCGCATCCGCTCGAGGCCGAGGCGCTCCGCGGCGGCGCGCGCCCAGGCCACCAGCTCCGGACGCGACTCGACCGCGACGAGGGTCCCCTTGCCGGCCCCGCGGAGGAACAGCTCGTACAGCACGAACCCGAGGTAGCTCTTCCCCGCGCCACAGTCCGCGATGACCGGCTCGCCGAAGCGCGCCAGGACGTCCTCGACCGCGGGCTGGACCAGGCGGACGAGGTGGTTCACCTGCTTCAGCTTGCGCAGGCTGTCGGCGTTGAGGTCGCCATCGCGGGTGAGGAGGTGCAGCTCCTTGAGCAGCTCGGGCGACTCGCCCGGGAGCAGCTCCCGCTTCACCGCCTCGCCCTTCGCCTGCCGACGCATACGTGCTTCATACCGCGGAGCGGCGCGGGTCCGCAGCCGCGTCACACGGGCCCCGCGGCCCGGCTCCTGGGGGCAAAGGGGGTCTGGATGCTCGATCTCGTCCTCGCGGTGCACATGCTCGCGGCGGAGGCGCCCGACGGGCGCTACCCGACGGGGGGCCCCTTCACCACCTCGGCCCTGTCCCTCGACGGGGGAGGCGGGACGATCGCCCGGCCGCAGGTGCTGCACCGAGGTGCCGCGCTCGGGCTCGACTTGCCCGTCCTCCTCGCCCAGTCGCCGGACTTCCCGCCGCCGGGACTGGACGAGCCGGAGCTGCCTGCGCCCCGGTCGGCGAAGCCGCCCGCGAGGGCGCGCGCAAAGGGCGCCGGGCCACGGGGCGGGGAAGCGCTCGCGGGCGCGGCGACGATGCTCGGCGGCGACGCGCTCCTGGCCGCAATCGTCGCCGCGCTCGCGGGGTCGCCGGGTGGCAGCGACGGGAACGCCGTCGCAAACGAGATGGCGATCGTGGTGATCGGGGCCGTGGCGATGGTGTTCGCGACCCCGGGGTTCGCGGTCATGGGCGTCCGGTGGGCCTCGGACGGGGACGGGAATGGCGCGCACGCCTACCTCTTCGGGCTCGGCGCCGAGGCCGCGCTCGCGCTCGCGGCCCCCGCGTTCCGCGACCTGCGGCCGGCGTGGGGCGTCGGCGGTCTGGCCGCAGGCGCCGCCGCGACGCTCGTCGCGGTCCCCTTCGCCGCATCGTGGGGGTGGCATGCCGGCACGCCTGACCCACGCGCATCGCCAGCCGAGCGCGCGACCCCGGAGGCGGCGCCGCGCGCCGGCCCGCGACCCGTCGCGCTGGCCTTGCCGCTCGCCGTCGGCTCGTGGTGAGCGCCCGCTACCGGTGCGCGGCGGCGAGGTCGGGGTGCTTCTCCACGAACTCGTCGAAGGTGCCCGGGAAGTCGAGCACCGGCTCGCCGCGGTGCATCGACCAGAGGCGCGAGCCGACCTCCCGGATCAGCTCCTGGTCGTGCGTCACGCAGATGACCGTCCCCTCGTAGCGCTGCAGCCCCTCCGAGAGCGCCGCGATCGACTGGAGGTCGAGGTGGTTGGTCGGCTCGTCGAGGACGAGCACGTTGTCCTTGAAGAGCATCAGCTTCGCCATGAGGAGCCGGACCGTCTCGCCGCCGGAGAGCGTGGCGGTCGGCTTCATCCGCTCCTCACCGGAGAACAGCATCCGGCCGAGCAGGCCCGAGATCTCCTCGTTGGAGAGCTTGTCCTCGAGCTCGCGCAGCCAGCCGAAGGCGGTGGTGCCGGGGCGGATGACGCCGGCCTGGTCCTGGGGCAGGTAGCCCACCTGCGCCTGGTGGCCCCACTTGACGTGGCCGCGGTCGGGCTGCAGCTCTCCCGCGATCATCTTCACCAGCGTCGACTTGCCCACGCCGTTCTTGCCGATGACGCAGACCTTCTCGCCGCGGGTGACGAGCGCGCTGAAGGGGTGGACCACCTCGTTCCCGCCGTACGACTTCGCGACCCCCTCGACCGTGACCGTCTGCTTCCCGCTCGTCGCCTTCTGCTCGAACTTGATGAAGGGCGCCTGGATGTTCGAGCGCTTCATGTCCTCGAGCCTGAGCTTCTGCATGGCGCGGATGCGGCTCTGCACCTGGGAGGCGCGGGTGCCGGCGTGGAACCGCGCCACGAACTCCCGGAGCTGGTCGATCTTCTTCCGCTTCTCGGCGTTCTCCGACTCGACCCTGCCGCGGACCTGGCCCTTCTGCCGGACCATGTCGTCGTAGCCGCCCGGGTAGAGGATGATCGTCTCGTAGTCGATGTCGGCGATGTGCGTGCAGATGGCGTTCAGGAAGTGGCGGTCGTGCGAGATGGTGACGAGCACGCCCTCGTACTGGTGCAGGAACGCCTCGAGCCAGCGGATCGACTCGATGTCGAGGTGGTTGGTGGGCTCGTCGAGGAGGAGCGCCGCCGGCGTCCCGAACAGCGCCTGCGCCAGCAGCACGCGCAGCTTGTAGCCGCCGGCGAGCGCGCGCATGGGCTGGTCGTGCCACGGCTCCTCGATGCCGAGGCCCTGCAGGAGCTCGGCGGCGCTCGCCTCCGCCGAGTAGCCGTCCTCCTCGCCGATCACGGTCTCCAGCTCGGCGAGCCGGTGGCCGTCCTCGTCGGTGATCTCGGCCTTGGCGAGGAGGGCCTCCTTCTCGGTCATCGCCGACCACAGGCCCCGGTTGCCCATGAGGACCACGTCCAGGACGCGGTTGTCCTCGTAGCGGAAGTGGTCCTGACGCAGGACGCCGATCTTCTTCGGGCGGTGGACCGAGCCTGCGTCCGCCTCCTCGTCGCCCGACAGGATCTTCATGAACGTGGTCTTGCCCGCGCCGTTCGGGCCGGTGAGGCCGTAGCGGTTGCCGGGCGCGAACGAGACGTCCACGTCCTCGAAGAGCTTCTTGGGGCCGAAGGCCTTGGTGACGTTCTGGACGGAGATCATCGAAGCGGCGGTTCTTAACCGAATCCGGGGAGATTTGCGAGGGGTCCGCTGGCGGCCGGGCGTCGCCGCCGGGGTGGAGCCGCCCCGGGGACGCCCCCATCCGCCCAGCGCAGCGAGCCGCATCCCTCTCCCGCGCCGCCGCGGGGCGAGCGAGAATGCCACCGATGGAGCGCTCCACCCTCCCGCCTCGTCCGGACGACGCCGCGGGACGCACCGCGCGCGTGGCGCTCGTCCTCCTCACAGCGGTCAACCTCCTCAACTACCTCGACCGGTTCGTGGTGGCGGCCCTGGTCGAGCCGATGAAGCACGACCTGGCGCTCTCCGACGCGCAGGTCGGGTGGATCCTGACGAGCTTCATCGTCGTGTACACGGTCGCGTCTCCCGCGTTCGGAGCGCTCGGCGATCGGCTCGCCCGCCCGCCCCTGCTCGGCCTCGGCGTCGCGCTCTGGAGCGCCGCCACCAGCGTCGCGGGCTTCGCGCGCTCCTTCGCCGCGCTCCTCGCCGCGCGCGCCGCGGTCGGCATCGGCGAGGCGGCCTACGGCACGATCTCTCCCGGGCTCATCGCGGACCATTACCCGGAGTCGCGGCGCGGCCGCGCCTACGCCGTGTTCTTCATGGCCATCCCGGTCGGCGCCGCGCTCGGTTACGTGGTGGGCGGCCTGGTGGAGCGGCTCCTCGGGTGGCGCGCCTCCTTCCTGGTGGCGGGCGCGCCCGGCCTGCTCCTCGCCTGGGCCTGTGCCCGCCTCCCCGATCCGCCGCGGGGGGCGCGCGACGCGGCGACCGGACGGGAGGGCAAGACGCCCCCCGGCGCGATCACCGCCACGTACGCCCGCCTGCTGCGCAACCCCGCCTACG
This sequence comes from Anaeromyxobacteraceae bacterium, assembly GCA_035519395.1. Lineage (GTDB taxonomy): Bacteria > Myxococcota > Myxococcia > Myxococcales > Anaeromyxobacteraceae > Anaeromyxobacter. The sequence continues at coordinate 20,751 of DATIWK010000197.1, forward strand.
CCTGGGCGGTGGTCGGGTACGCCGCCTACACCTTCGCGGTCGGCGGCATGGCCAACTGGATGCCCGCGTTCCTGGAACGGGTGCGGGGCGTTCCGCGCGTCGAGGCGACCGTGCAGTTCGGGGCCATCGTGGTGGCGACCGGCCTCGCCGGGACCATCGCCGGCGGGCTCGTCGCGGACGCGCTGCGCGCGCGGTGGCGCGCCGCGGACCTGTGGGTCTCCGGCGTGGCGACGCTCGCCGCCGCTCCGCTCGTCGTCGTCGTGTTCCGGGCCGAGGGACGCGCCGCGTACCTCGCGGCGCTCGTCGGCGCGCAGCTCCTCCTCTTCGCCTGTACCGGCCCGGTGAACGCCGCGATCATGGCCGCGGTCTCGCCGTCCGAGCGCGCCACCGCCGCCGCGCTGTCGATCTTCGCCATCCACGCGTTCGGCGACGTGCCCGCGCCGGTGCTGGTGGGCGCCCTCTCGGATCGCCGGTCCCTCGGCGAGGCGGTCCTGATCGTTCCGGTCGCCGTCTTCCTGGGCGGCGCGGTCTGGACCTGGGGGGCCTGGCGCCGCGAGCGCGCGGCGCGGAAGGCCCGCTGAGTCAGCGCCGTCCCCGCCGCGCTGGACGCCTGGCGCGCCCGGGCGCCGGCGCGAAGCTCCAGATCGCGGACGAAGTGGGGGCGCCCCGGTCCCAGACCACGAAGGCGATGTCGCCCGCCTCCGGCCGGCCTCCCAGGTCGCCCAGGGCGCGGTCACGCGCGACCACGTCCCACGCGAGCACCTCGGCCGGCCCGGCGTCGTACCGGTAGAAGACGCGCAGCCCCCCGAGCGACGGCCGCACGCCCACGACCAGCGCGGCGGTGGGGATCCCGGCCGCGAGGAGGCGGCGGCGCCTCGTCCGCGCGGCCCGGGCGATTGGACCGGTCACCGCGGTCGCGGCGACGAGCGCGGCGAGTGGGAGCCACCGCCGCGCGACCACCGCGGCCGCCGCGGCGAACGCCATCGCGATGGCGAGGGTCACTGCGAGCCATGGCCGGCGGCCCTCCCAGGCCGGCAGCGGCCGCGGCGCCGGCGCCCGGAGCTCGACGGGGAGGGGGCCAAGGTCCACGTGCGCCTCGCGCCGGGACCGGCGCTAGCCCTTCGCCGCGACCGCGGCGTAGGCGGCGAGCAGCTCCCGGGCGATGGCCTCGTCCCGGAACCGCTCGGCCCAGGCGCGCCCGGCCTCCCGCATCCGCGCCCGGCGCGCCTCGTCGTCCCAGAGCGCGCCCAGCACGGCACGTAGCTCCTCCGGGTCGTCCGGGTCCACGTACGCGGAGCCCGGCCCGCCCGCCTCGGCGAAGCAGCCACCGCGCGTCGTCACCACCGGCGTTCCGGAGAAGAGCGCCTCGAGGATGGGGATCCCGAACCCTTCGAACCGCGACGGGTACACCAGCACGGTGGCGAGCCGGTACAGCGCGGCGATCTCCGGCATGGGGAGGCCCGACAGGAACCTGACCCGCTCCTCCATGCCGCGCTCGCGGACCAGCGCCCGCACCTCCCGTGCGTACGGCGTCTCGCGCCCGACGACCACCAGCGGCACGCCGGGCAGGTCCGCGAGCGCGCGCACCGCGAGGAGCAGGTTCTTCCGGCGCTCGACGGTGCCGACCGAGAGGACGAAGCGGGGCGGGAGCGCGAGGCGGCGCGCCACCTCGGCGAGCGCGCCCGGCGCGAGGGGCGCCTGCATCGACGGGTGGCAGCCCTGGTAGACGACGCGGATCTTCCCGGGCGGCAAGCCGTACCGATCGACGAGGTCCTGCCGCGTCTGGTCGCTGACGGCGATCACCAGGTCGGCGCGCTCGGCGGCGCTCCGGCACTTCCACGCGTAGATGCGCCGGTCCACGGCCGAGTACAGCTCGGGGAACCGCTCGAAGATGAGGTCGTGGATGGTCACCACCGCGGCGACGCCGCTCCGCTCGATGCCGAGCGGCAGCTCGTGCGACAGCCCGTGGAAGAGGCGGATGCCGTCGCGGTGGAGGTCGCGCACGATCCAGCGCTGCCGCCAGACGGCGGGGAGGGCGCGCGCCAGGATCCCGGCGGGCGTGCGGATCCGGAGGCGATCGCCGTCGAGCGAGAGGGCCTGCCGTCCCCCCGCGGGCGTGTACGCCCAGTACCGGTGCTCGGGCCCGTGCTGGACGAGGATCCGGAGGACGTCCCGGGCGTAGTTGCCGAGTCCGGTGGCGTTGTGGAAGGCGCGCTTGGCGTCGAACCCGATCTCCATCGCGGCGGACCGGGAGGTACCACGCGGGCCGCGACCGGGCAACCGGGCCGGGTCGCCTCCCGGCCCACGGCGGTGCGCCCCGCGGCGGGACCGGCGGGGAAGGGCGATGGATCGGCGCCCGCGGCGGGCCGGCGCGGGTTAGGATGCCGTCCGGGGAAGGACCATGGCGGACGAGCGCGGCGGATGGACGGGCAGCCGGATCCCCGGCGCCGAGGCGGTGCGGACGGCGCTCGCGCTCGGCGAGCAGGGCGAGGCGCGGCGCGGGCGCCGGCGCCTGGTCCCCTTGGCATGGGCCGCGGGCCTGGTCCTCGCTGCCGGGATCGCCGTCCTCGTCCTTCGCCACCGGCCCGCGGCGCCGCCGCCGGCGAACCCGTCGCCCGAGCAGCTCATGGGCGGCCAGCTCCTCCGGCCGCTCCGCGCGCCGGCGCCGGGCAGCGACGTCCCGGAGGCGGTCTCGGCGTTCTCGGGGTTCGCGATCTCGGTCGAGACGGACCCGCCTGGCGCGGTGGTGACGGTGGCCGGGAAGGTGCTCGGCGAGGCGCCGGTCCTCGCGGGACTGGACTGCGAGCCGGAGAAGGCCATCGAGATCCGCGCGGAGAAGCCCGGCTTCCTTCCCGGGAGCTGGACGACGCGGTGCCGGGTGGACAGCGTGGTGAAGGTCAGGATCCCGCTGTCCCGCCGGTGAGATCCGCGGCGGCCGGGCCGAACACATTTCTTCACGCGGTCGAAAGGCGCGCGAAAGCCCGGCAGGCGAGGCTGCTCGCGTGAGGACGAACCCATCATGAACCGACGCCGGATCGCCATCGCCGCCGCAGGGGTCGCCGTCGCCGTCGCCGCCGCCGCCGGCTGGGCGGCGCTCCGCCGCAAGCCCGCGATCCAGTACGAGACGCAGGCGGCCGACCGCGGACCGGTGGTGGCCAAGGTGACGGCCACCGGCACGCTCTCCGCCCTCGTCACCGTCCAGGTGGGCAGCCAGGTCTCCGGGACGATCAAGCAGATCTTCGTGGACTTCAACTCGCCGGTGAAGAAGGGACAGGTGGTGGCCCGCATCGACCCGCAGCTCTTCCAGGCGGCGGTCGAGCAGGCGCGGGCCAACCTGGTCGCCGGGCGGGGCAACCTCGCCAAGGCAAAGGCGCAGGCGGTGGACGCGGACCGCATCGCGAAGCGGACGCGCGCGCTCGCCGACCAGAAGCTCGTGGCCATCGCGGACGCGGACACCGCCGACGCGAACGCGGAGGCGGCGCGCGCCGGGGTCGAGGCGGCGGAAGGCGCCGTGGCGCAGGCGCAGGCCGGGCTCAACCAGGCCGAGGTGAACCTCGCCTACACCACCATCGTGTCGCCGACCAACGGCGTCGTCATCTCGCGCAGCATCGACGTGGGCCAGACCGTCGCCGCCTCGCTCCAGGCCCCGACCCTCTTCGTCATCGCCGAGGACCTGACCCGGATGCAGGTGGACACCAGCGTCGCCGAGGCCGACGTGGGCAAGCTCCGCGACGGGATGCCCGCCACCTTCAGCGTGGACGCGTTCCCCGGGGAGAAGTTCTCCGGGACGGTGCGGCAGATCCGCAACTCGCCCCAGACCGTCCAGAACGTCGTGACCTACGACGCCGTCATCGACGTGGGGAACCCGGACCTGCGGCTGCGGCCGGGAATGACTGCCAACGTGACCTTCGTCTGGGCGGAGCGGGACGACGCCCTGCGCGTCCCCAACGCGGCGCTCAGGTTCCGCCCCTCCGCCGACGTGGTGGCCGCGGCGGGCCCGGACCGCGCCCGGGGTGACCGCGGCGCTCGCGGCGGCGCACCGGCCGGGGCGGGAGAAGGCGCGGCGCGGGACGGCGGAGCGATCGCCGCGGTCGCCGAGCGCGGCGGCGCCGCGCCTGCGGGTGGCGCCGCGCCGGCCCGCGGCCCTGCCGGTGGCGCTGGCGCCGGTCGCGACGCGCCCGGCCGCAGGACGGTCTGGGTCCTTCGCGACGGGAAGCCGGCTGCGGTCCCGGTGCGGACCGGCATCAGCGACGGCAGCCTCACCGAGGTGGTCGAGGGCGGGCTGGAGCCCGGCGACGCGTGCATCACCGACGCCAGCGGCGGGAGCAAGTCCGGTGCGCCGGCGGGTGGCCCTCCGGGAGGCCCGGGCGGCATGCGGCGGGTGCTCTAGGAGACGGCGGTGGCCCCTCTCATCGACCTGCGCGACGTCGTGAAGACCTACGTCATGGGGGACGTGTCGGTCGAGGCGCTGCGCGGCGTCTCCCTGGCCGTCCGCGAGGGCGAGTTCGTCGCGGTGATGGGCGCGTCCGGCTCGGGCAAGTCCACGCTGATGAACCTCCTCGGCTGCCTGGACCGGCCCACCTCCGGCACCTACCGGCTCGCGGGCGAGGAGGTGTCGCGCCTGTCCACCAACGCGCTGGCATCGATCCGCAACCGGACCATCGGGTTCGTCTTCCAGAACTTCAACCTGCTCTCCCGCACCAGCGCCGCCGAGAACGTGGAGCTGCCCCTCCTCTACTCCGGCGTGCCCGCGCGCGATCGGCACCGCCGCGCCGTGGAGGCCCTGGCGCGGGTGGGCCTCGCGGACCGGGCCGGTCACCACCCCAACCAGCTCTCGGGTGGCCAGCAGCAGCGTGTCGCCATCGCCCGCGCCCTCGTCTCGCAGCCGCGCCTCATCCTCGCCGACGAGCCCACCGGCAACCTCGACTCGAAGACCAGCGTCGAGGTGATGGCGATCCTCCAGGAGCTGGGGCGCGCCGGGATCACCGTGGTCCTCGTGACGCACGAGCCCGACATCGCGGAGTACGCCGGCCGCGTCGTCACCATGCGCGACGGCCTGGTCCTCTCGGACGAGGGCCGGGTGCAGCGGGCGGCGGTGGCCGGATCCGCCGGGGCGCTGCGGGAGGTCCGGCCATGAACGTCCTGGAGATCCTGCGGGTGGCGTTCCGCGCCCTGGTCCGCAACAAGATGCGGTCGTTCCTCACCACCCTCGGCATCGTCATCGGCGTCGCCGCGGTGATCGCGATGGTCGCCATCGGAGACGGCGCCAAGTCCAAGGTGGAGCAGGCCTTCGCGGCGATGGGCTCGAACATGCTCATCCTCCTGCCCGGCTCCACCACCGCCGGTGGCGTCCAGGGCGGGTTCGGCTCGATGCCGACGCTCACCTGGGACGACGTGCGCGCCATCCGCTCCGAGGCGCCCGCCGTGCGCTACGTGTCGCCGGCCCTGCGGAGCACGGTCCAGGTGGTGAGCGAGGACCAGAACTGGACCACCTCCGTGAACGGCGTCGCGCCCGAGTACTTCGCGATCCGCGACTGGCGCGCGGCGAGGGGGGCGTTGTTCTCGGCGTCCGACGTCGACTCGGGCACCAAGGTCGTCGTGCTCGGCCAGACGGTGGTGGACAAGGTGTTCGGTCCCAACGTCGATCCCACCGGACTGGCGGTGCGGATCAAGAACGTGCCCTTCGACGTGGTGGGCGTCCTGGCCGCCAAGGGGCAGTCGCCGATGGGCCAGGACTACGACGACGCGGTGTTCGTCCCCTACTCCACCTTCCAGGCGAAGATCCAGGGCGGCCTCAAGAACCTCGTGCAGGGCGCCGTCTTCGTCGGCTCGGACAGCGCCGCCGGCACCGCGCGCGCGGAGCGGCAGATCCGCGAGCTGCTCCGCGATCGGCACCGCCTCGCCTCCGGGGCCGACGACGACTTCTCCATCCGCAACCTCACCGAGATGGCCAACGCCACCGAGGAGGGGACGCGCACCCTCACGACGCTCCTCGCCGCCATCGCCGCCGTGTCGCTGCTCGTGGGCGGCATCGGGATCATGAACATCATGCTGGTGTCCGTGACCGAGCGGACCCGCGAGATCGGCATCCGCATGGCCGTGGGCGCGCGCGGCCGGGACATCCTGCTCCAGTTCCTGGTCGAGGCGCTGTCCCTCTCCGCCGCGGGCGGCGCCATCGGCGTCGCCCTCGGCCTGGGCCTCGCCATGCGCCTCGCCACGTCCTTCGGTTGGCCGGTCCTCTTCCGGCCGGACGTCGTCGTCATCGCGGTGCTGTTCAGCGCGCTCGTGGGGGTGGGGTTCGGCCTCTACCCCGCCCAGAAGGCGTCGCGGCTCGATCCCATCCAGGCCCTG